>FR887149.1:3509-6299 GCA_000436735.1 Firmicutes bacterium CAG:170 | reverse complement strand
CGGTCGAGCGCCGGGCCGTAGATCCCGATGCCCATGCGCGTCGGGACGACCGCCATGATCCCGCCGCCGACGCCGCTCTTGGCCGGTACGCCGACGCGGATGGCAAACTCGCCGGAGCCGTCGTACATGCCGCAGGTCGTAAGGATGGCGTTGACGTAGCGCGCCAGCTCCGCTGGGAAGATCTGGCGGCTGGAATTCGGGAGCCGTCCGCGGTTGGAGAGCACTGCTCCGATGTGCGCCAGCGCGCGGCAGTCCACGCGGATGGAGCAGGCGCGGAAATAGCAGTCGAGAACCTCCTCCACATCGTCATCCAGCAGTCCGTAGGACTTGAGCAGATAGGCCAGCGCGCGGTTCTTGCTGCCGTGGCTCTTTTCGGAGTGATAGACATCCTCGTCAATGCCGATGCGCTCGTCTCCGGCCAGAAGCCGCGTCAGCTCCAGCAGGCGCTGGAAGCGCTCGGCATAGCTGCCGCCGTGAATGAGCGAGCAGATCACGATTGCGCCCATATTGACCATGGGGTTGATGTGTCCACTGTCCAGCGACTGGTCGCTGGCGTTGATCGCGTCGAAGGTCTTGCCGGTGGCCTCGACGCCGACGCGGCGCTGCACGGCCTCGACGCCGTTGTCCAGCAGCGCCTGAAGCAGCAGGATCGGCTTGATCACGCTCTGGATGGTAAAGGGCTGGCGGCAGTCTCCCGCCCAGCTCTCCTTCCCGTCGTTGCCGATCACATAGACGCCGAGCATCGACGGGTCTGCCTTGGCCAGCTCCGGGATATAATCTGCAAGACGGCCCTGCGCGGTATACGGCAGGCATTCCGCCAGCAGGCGTTCAAGAAGCTCTTCCATAACAGGCTGCCTTTCGTTCTGCGGCGCGAACAGGCGCGCCGGTGATGCGGCCTGCTTCCATGAAGCTGGGAAAGCTGCACAAGAAGCGGCGGCCTGCATATATGGTATCGGTTGAATTGCACAAAGTCAATGGAGAAATTCAAAAATGGAAAAGAAAATCTATCCGCAGGACAAATGCCTCCTGCGGGGACAAAAAAGTTAGCCTGTGAACACTTTCGGCGAAAAGTGACGTTTTGAGGTTGCTTTTTCCAAACAAATGCGCTAACATACAAGGTGACTTCACTGAGAAAGCGAGGGGAAAAAGTGAAAGAAAAGAAGAAATTACGGAGCGACGGCCCTGTTCTCCTCCGGCTTCTGCATGGAAGCTGGGGATATTTTACGGCCTGCATCCTGTCGGGACTGATCTTTACGGCCTGTGAGCTGGTCATCCCGCAGATCATCCGTGTGAGCGTGGACTCGTTCATCGGGGAAAAGCCGGTGAGCGTCGCGGCGGTCGGCCGGTGGGTCGAGCGCTTCGGCGGCGTGGAGAATATCCGGCGGCATATGTGGATCCCGGCAGCGGTCATGGCTGCACTGGGCCTGATCTCGGCGCTGTTCCGCTACTGCATGAACCTTTACAGCGCAAAGGCCGGCGAAACGCTCGTGAAAACGAGCCGCGATCTGTTGTATCATCACATCCAGCATCTTCCGTGGAAGTGGCATATGGCGAATCCGACCGGCGATATCATCCAGCGCTGCACCTCTGACGTGGAGCGCATCAAGACCTTCTTTCAGGAGCAGTTCGTGTCGGTTTTCCGCATTCTGGTGCTGATCGTGCTGGCACTGGTGTGTATGCTGCTCATGAACTGGAAGCTGGCGCTGGTGCCGATCATCATGTTCCCGATCATCGTGACCTATTCCATCCTGTTCCACAACTCCATCCGCGACCGCTTCACGGAGTGCGACGAGGCGGAGGGTGTGCTTTCCACCATTGCACAGGAGAATCTGACCGGCGTGCGCGTGGTGCGCGCGTTCGGGCAGGAGGAGTTCGAGCGCGAGCGCTTCGAGAAGCAGAATCAGGAATACACCGGCCTCTGGGTCAAGCTCTGCCGTATGATGTCGGACTTCTGGGCAGTCGGCGATGTGTCGAGCTGCCTTCAGACGATGCTCGTCGTGATCTTCGGAAGCCTTCTGTGCGTGCGCGGCGAAATGACGGAGGGCGACTTCGTCTCCTTCGCCATTTATAACGGTATGGTCATCGGGCCGGTGCGCCGTCTTGGCAGGATCATTTCCGAAATGAGCAAGGCAGGCGTCTCCGTCTCGCGTATCGCCGAGGTGCTCAATGCACCGGCCGAGCGGGACGCGCCCGACGCGGAGGAAAAGCCGATGAACGGCGATATCTCCTTCGAGCATGTCTCCTTCCGCTATGAGACTGGCCCGGACGTGCTGAGCGACGTTTCGTTTACGATCCCGGCCGGAACGAGCTTCGGCATTCTCGGCGGGACCGGCTCCGGCAAGAGCAGCCTGCTGCTGATGCTGTGCCGCCTCTACGAGCCGAGCGCGGGCCGCGTGACGGTCGGCGGCGAGGATATCGCCAAGATGCCCGCCGCGTGGGTGCGCGATCATATCGGCGTCGTATTGCAGGAACCGTTCCTCTTTTCACGCAGCATTGAGGAGAACATCGGTATCTGCGGCGCGGATGCGGAGACGATCCGCAAGGCGGCCATGACGGCCTGCATCCACGACGACGTGGAGCAGTTTGCACAGGGCTATGACACGATGGTCGGAGAACGCGGCGTGACGCTTTCGGGCGGACAGAAGCAGCGCGTGGCCATCGCGCGGATGCTGACGAAGAAAACACCCGTCATGGTCTTTGACGATTCGCTGTCGGCGGTCGATACGCAGACGGACGAGAAGATTCGCGAGGCGCTGAACCGCGACCTTGCCGGTACGACCAACATCATCA
>FR887149.1:0-3488 GCA_000436735.1 Firmicutes bacterium CAG:170 | reverse complement strand
ACATCATCATCTCACACCGCATCACGAAGATCATGGGCTGCCAGAACATCCTTGTGCTGGAGCACGGAAAGGTGCTGGAGCTTGGCACGCCGCAGGAGCTTCTGGAAAAGGGCGGCCTGTTCCGCCAGATCTACGACATGCAGATGTCGATCGGAGAGGGGGAGACGGCGTGAAGGAGAAAAATCATAAGGGACTCCCGTGGTTCGGCATCCCGAAGCTGATCCCGTATCTGAGAGGCTACGGAAGGCTGTTCCTCAGCATGGTGCTGTTCGGCCTGCTTGCCAGCGGAATGGACGTGGTGATCCCGCTGTTCCAGCAGTACGCCATCAACCACTTCATCGCGGACAGCACCATGCAGGGCATCTGGCCCTTTGTAGCGCTGTATCTGCTGGTCATGGCTGTGCAGACGGCCTCCAACTACATTTCGGCCTACGGCGCGTGTAAGGCGGAGCTTTATATCGGCCGCGACCTGCGCCGCGAGGCGTTCGACCATGTGCAGACGCTGTCCTTCTCCTATTTCAATCAGAACAGCGTCGGCTATATCCACGCGCGCGTGATCTCCGATACCGACCGCATCGCGGGCACGCTGGCGTGGGGCATTATGGAGGGCGTGTGGGAGATCGCCTATCTGCTGTTTGCCATTGTCATGATGTTCGCGCTGAACTGGAAGCTGGCGCTGTGCGTCATGGTGATCGTCCCGATCCTGGTCGTTTCCAGCATCTTCTTCCAGAAAAAGCTTGTGTTCTACCACAGAAAGGTGCGCGAGCACAACTCTCAGATCACGTCGGCCTTCAACGAGGGCATTACGGGCGCGAAAACGACCAAGACGCTCGTGATCGAGGACAAGGTCGAAAAGGAGTTCGACCAGCTGACCGGCGAGATGAAGCGCGTCAGCGTCCGGGCCATGCATTTCCGCAGCGTGTTCATGTCCACGACCGCGTTTGCGGCCTCCATCGCGCTGGCAATCGTGCTCTGGCGCGGCGGCATCATCACCCGTGAGGGCGTGATGCTGGTCGGTACGCTTTCGGTGTTCATGAACTACGCACAGGGCATGATGGAGCCGATCCAGTGGCTGGTGCAGGTGCTTTCGTCCCTTGTGAACGTGCAGGTGAACGTTGAGCGCTTCACAAAGCTCATGGAGACAGAGTCCGACGTGCGCGATACGCCGGAGGTCACGGCGAAGTACGGCGACGCCTTCCATCCGAAGAAGGAGAACTGGGAGCCGCTGCACGGCGATATCGAGTTCCGCGACGTGACCTTCCGCTATCCGGACGGAGAAGAAAACATTCTGGAGCATTTCAACCTCAAGGTGCCGCAGGGCACCAACGTCGCCATCGTCGGCGAGACCGGCGCGGGCAAATCGACGCTGGTGAATCTGGTCTGCCGCTTCTTTGAGCCGACGGAGGGTCAGGTGCTGATCGACGGGCGGGACGCCCGCGAACGCAGCCAGCTCTGGCTGCACTCCAACATCGGCTATGTCCTTCAGACGCCGCATCTGTTCTCGGGCACCGTTCTGGAAAACCTGCGCTACGGCCGGGAGGACGCGACAATGGAGCAGATCGAGGCGGCGGTCAAGGCGGTCTCGGCGGATTCGATCATTGCGCGTCTGCCGGACGGCTATGAGTCCGACGTCGGCGAGGGCGGCAACAGCCTCTCCACCGGCGAAAAGCAGCTGCTGTCGTTTGCGCGCGCGCTGCTGGCCGACCCGCGTATTTTCGTCCTTGACGAAGCGACCAGCTCGGTCGATACGGTCACAGAGCGGCTGATCCAGAACGCCATCGAAAAGGTGATGTCCGGACGCACGTCCTTCATCATTGCGCACCGCCTGTCCACCATCCGCCGTGCGGATGTGATCCTGGTCGTTCACGACGGAAAGATCGTCGAGAGCGGCACGCACGCGGAGCTGATGCAGGCAAAGGGTGCCTACTGGCAGCTCTATACCCGCCAGTATCGCGAGGAACAGCTGCGCACCATCATGGAAGAGGCGTAAAAAATACAGGTTCCAAAATGAAAACACGCCCGCAGCCGCACTTGCGGTTGCGGGCGCAGTATTTCAAAAACATCACAGCCTTTGGACTGCGAGAAAATCCGATTTGGCTTCCATAAAAGGCTTCGGAGCGCTCTTTGCTCCGAAGCCTTCTATATCTGCGGGGACTTCGTATGTAGGATGATCAGCGCTCGGTGCCGACAAAGAAGATCGCAAGCGTGCCGGGGCCGGAATGCGAGCCGATGACCGGACCGGTGAAGTTGATGACGATGTCCTGAATGCCGAAGCGCTCCTGAATGAGCTTCTTCGCGTATTCGGCGTCCTCGATGCAGTCGCCGTGGCAGATGAACACGGTCTGACTGGCCGGATCGATGGCCGTCTGCTCCATACGGTCTACCAGCGCGCGGATGGAGGCTTTGCGGCCGCGGGCCTTGCTGACGTTGGCCAGCTTGCCGTCGTTGTCGGTGTGCATGACGGGCTTGATCTGAAGCGCCGTGCCGAGAAGGGCCGTCGAGGCGGAGATACGGCCGCCGCGCTTGAGGTACATGAGATCGTCCACGGTGAACCAGTGGCACAGATGCGGGCGGAGCGCCTCAAGGTAGGCGGAAAGCTCCTCCATGGAAGCGCCCTCGCGCTGCTTCTTGACGGCGTAGTGGACGAACAGGCCCTGACCGAGGGAGGCGCAGAGGCTGTCGATGGTCATGATCTTCCGCTCGGGATATTTTTCGCGCAGCTCCGAGGCGGCAATGACGCCGGACTGATAGGTGGTGCTGAGGCCGGAGGAGAAGCCGATGTAGAAGATGTCGCGGCCTTCCTTCAGGCAGGGTTCCATGACCTCGATGAACGCCTCGGGATTCACCGCGCAGGTGCTGGTTTGGGAGCCGGAGCGGAATTTCTCATACAGCTCGTGGAAACCGATCTCGCGTCCGTCCAGGTAATTCTTGTAGGTTTTATGATCGACTGTAAGGCTCAGCGGCAGGACGATCAGGCCGTAGCTGTCCGCCAGCTCCTGCGGAAGGTCACAGGAAGAGTCGGTGATGATCTGATAGGGCATTGTCATATTAGTTCCTCCTTCTTGGTGCGCAGGTCAAAAATGATGCGTCTATCATACCGCCTTTGCCCTCAAAAAGCTAGAGACTCTTTGAAAGTGCGGCTCTACGGCTCAAAAGGGGAATTCTACTGAGAGTAGAATCCCTGATTTTTTAAGAAAAACGACAGGAAATGTGAATTTTTTCTTTACTACTTAACGAATTGGAAAAATTGTGATATGATAAGACAAAATTGAAAGACAGGAGTTCATGGCGCATGACTGAGCAGGAAGAAAAGAGAAAGAGACCGGAAAGCGGCATGAGCGCCGGCGTGACAGCGGCGCTGATCGCGCTGATCCTTGCTGTGACGGCTGGCGTGCTGGCGCTGTTATATTTTACGGCGCTGCGGCCGCTGCTGCAAAAGCGCGAGCCGGCAGGGCAGACGCAGGGGGAGACGATCGCGGAGCAGCCGG
>FR887148.1:6710-29717 GCA_000436735.1 Firmicutes bacterium CAG:170 | reverse complement strand
AGACGGCTGCCCGTCCGGCCGATCCGGTAAAAGCGGGCTTCCGCTTTGCCGGCTGGTACACGGCAGACGGCAGCGCATATACCTTTACCGAGCCGGTGACCGGCAGCCTGACCTTGTATGCACAGTGGCTCCCGGCGGAGGTGCCGGTGCATCCGTCCATCCCGTCGAATCGGAAGCCCTCCGGCAGCGCTGCCTTCACAGATGTGGCGCGCAGCCATTGGGCCTATGACGCGGTGGAATACGCGGTCAGAAACGACCTGTTCAACGGTGTGAGCGATACACTCTTTGCGCCGGAGGGCAAAATGACCCGCGCCATGCTGGTCACGGTGCTCTGGCGTGCGGAGGGATGTCCGGCGGAGAGCACGGCCTCCGGCTTTGTGGATGTTGCCCGCGGCAAGTGGTATTCGGAGGCGGTCGCATGGGCGTCGGCGAACGGCATCGTAAACGGTGTGGACACGCAGCACTTCTGCCCGGATGCAGAGGTGACCCGTGAGCAGATCGCAGCGATCCTCTGGCGTATGGCGGGCTGCCCGCGTGCGGAGGCAGCGCTTTCCGAGTATACAGACGGCAGCAGCGTCCATGCATTTGCACGCAAAGCCGTGGCATGGGCCGTAGATACGGAGCTTTTCCGCGGCGACGCCGCCGGAACGCTCCGGCCGAACGCCCCGGCGACCCGTGCGGAGGTGGCCGCGTTGATGCAGCGCTATCTGGAGCAGCTCTGAGCGCGCAAAAATCAAAAAGGGCGGGAGCTATCCCGCCCGGACGGACGGACACGGCACGGCTGCCGTGTCCGTCTTTCGTCTCCGGCCCAAAGGGCCGTGGCCGGTATTATGGACAGAGAAAAAGGAAATTCGCAGGAACTGTTTGTTTAGTTTGCGGAAAAATGTAAAGTTTGCGCTCTTGAGCGAAAAATGGGCAGCCGATATAATGAAAGCACAAATGTGAGGTGGGAAAATGAAAGAACAAGGATCGCCGGGTGTCCGGCTGAAAGCGCGCAGGCCGTGGACGAAGCGGGAGCTTCAGCTATTTCTGCTCGCGCTGGTATTTGCGCTGTTTGTCGTAGCGTTCTGCTATGTGCCGCTGCTCGGCTGGAGCATCGCGTTTGTTGACTACAATCCCGGAAAGAGCCTTTTCCAGCAGAAATTCGTCGGCCTGGCAAATTTCAAGCTGCTGTGGTCGTCCAAGCGGGATCTGGGCATGGCGGTCAGGAACACGCTGGCGCTGAGCGGGCTGTCTCTGCTGACGATGCCGGTGCCGCTGATCTTTGCGATCCTCCTGTCGGAGCTTCCCTGCAAGCGCCTTTCCAAGCTCACGCAGACGATCTCTGCGCTGCCCTATTTTATTTCACACGTCCTGCTGTATGCCGTGTGCTTCAGTCTGTTTTCTCCGACGGACGGCGCGGTGAACGTCATTCTCCGCCTGTTCTACGGCCCGGATTACACGTCAAATCTTTTGGCACAGCCGGATGTCGCGTGGCGGATGCAGACGTTCATCTGCCTGTATAAAGGAATGGGCTATTCCGCGATCATGTACCTGTCGGCCATGTCCGGGATCGATCAGGAGCTGTACGACGCGGCAAGCGTGGACGGGGCGGGACGTCTGGCAAAGATCCTGCACGTCACGATCCCCGGCATCATGCCGACGTTCATCGTCCTTCTGGTGCTGAACATCGCCGGAATGCTCTCCGGCGCGGGCTTCGATCAGTATTATGTGTTCCAGAATCCGATGGTTCTGAACAAGCTGGAGGTTCTGGATACCTACATCTACAAGATCGGCCTCCGGCAGAACAATTTCGGCTTTGCGACCGCTGCCGGTATGCTCAAGTCGCTGATCAGCGTCATGCTTCTGATGCTTGCAAACCGGATCTCCAAGCTGGTTCGCGGCAGCAGCCTGTACTAAGGAGGTGGAGGCATGAAGGAACGAAAAAAGTTACGGGATATCCACCCGTCGCATGTGATCTTTGATACGCTCAACACGATCTTCATGATCCTGCTCAGCATTATCTGCATCTACCCGCTCTGGTATATCTTCATCTACTCGATCAGCGACCCGCTTGAAGCGGCCAAAGGTCTGACGCTGCTCCCGCGCAGCGTCACACTCACAAACTTTGCAATGATCCTCCGCGAAAGCAAGATTTTCCACGCGCTGGGCGTGTCCTTTGCGCGCACGATCCTCGGCACGGCGATCACCGTCGTCTGCACCTCGTTCATGGCCTATCTGTTCGTGCAGCCGAAGCTTCCGTTCCGAAGGTTCTTCAACCGGCTCGTGATCATTACCATGTATTTTTCCTCCGGCCTGATCCCATGGTATCTGACCATGTACTATTACGGCTTCAAAAACAGCTTCCTGCTGTATGTGATCCCGTCCGCGGTCAACGCCTATTTTATGATCCTCATCAAGGCCTATCTGGAAAGCCTTCCGGCCTCGCTTCAGGAGGCCGCCGAGATCGACGGCGCGGGGATCTTCACCGTCTTTACAAAGATCATCCTGCCGCTCTGCAAGCCGATTTTGGCAACGATCACGCTGTTCAGCGCCGTCAATCAGTGGAACACCTGGTCGGATAACTTCTATCTTGTCAAGGACGCGAATCTCAAGACGCTCCAGCTGACGCTTTATGAGTATTTTCAGTCCAATGCGCCCTCGATCGAAAACATGCGCGATCTGGCCAGCATTATGAGCCAGCGCACCGTGACGACGACCTCCATTCGGATGTGCATTGCCGTCATCACGATCGTGCCGATCTTTATCGTCTATCCCTTCGTCCAGAAATACTTCCAGAAGGGCATCATGATCGGCGCCGTCAAGGGCTGAACAGAAAGCTGTCGTAAAACGGTTGGGGAAACGCGCGGAAGCGGCGCGCCTCCCCATGGCAGAACGCCGCCGTTCCGCTGCGCTTCAGAAAGGAGAAAGTATGAAAAAGTCAATTCGAAAGAGCCTGGCGCTCATTCTGGCCGCGCTGATGCTTCTGAGCATTCTGGCTGGATGCAGCAAGGCGAACACCGAAACGCCAAACGCCGGAGATTCCAAGACCGAGCAGCCCGCTGCAAACGGCGACGCCCAGCAGCCGGCGGAAAACACCGCTTCCGATTCGGAAGAGGTCGTGGTCACGCTCTGGGCCAACCAGTATAACCCCAGCGAGCTTGGCCCCCAGTATGACCCCATCATGGACAAGATCGCCGAGGAGACCGGCGTGCGCATCAGCGCAGCGGACTATGAAAACGGCTCGAATGAAAAAGAGCAGTTGGCTACAATGATGGCCGCGAACGATCTCCCCGACATTTTCTTTGTCCCGGATATCGAGTCCCTCAACACCCTGATCGAGGCCGGCCAGATCATGGATCTGACGCCCTACTGGAACGAGGAGAACTGCCCGAATCTCTGCGGCGCGAACGCCGTCGCCTCCGGCCGCCAGAACTTCTTTGCCGATACCAAAATGGACGGCGCCCATTATACCGTCCTGATGTGGGGCGGCACCGGCGCCGAGGATCAGCCGACGGTCGGCTTCTACGTCCCGTGGGAGGTCTATGCGCAGGCCGGTTACCCGGAGGTCAGCTCTCTGGACGACCTGGTAAAGGCGCTTGCCGCCATGCATGAGCTGCACGGCGAAAATGCCGAGGGCCAGAAGGTCTACGGCACCGGCGCATGGTTTGCCGACGAGGGCACCTGGGGCTCCTGGTGCATCGACCAAATCCAGCTCGCCATGGGCTACGGCGTCGATCCCAACTTTGTCTACTGCTTCGACATGGCGACCAACGACCTGACCGATGCCTCTCCGATCACCGATCCGGACAGCATCTGGTGGCAGGCTGTCAAGTTCTACTATGACCTCAACCAGCTCGGTCTGCTCGATCCGGACTCCATCACGCAGAAGTCCGACCAGTGGACGGAGAAGGCCTATTCCGGCCGCTATCTCATGACCATGCCCGGCTGGGAGACCGCAAACCTGAAGCAGAACACCGGCATGTCCTATGTCGCGCTCAAGCCCATGGGCGACAGCATCACGCTCGACTGGTCCGGTGAGCTGACCGGTGATATGTACGCGATCTCCAGCACCTGCAAGAATCCCGAGAAGGCGCTCCAGCTCCTCGACTACCTCTGGACGCCGGAGGGCAGCCGCCTTGCGTTCTCCGGCATTGAGGGCGTGGGCTGGGAAATGGTTGACGGCAAGGCGCAGTACACCCAGCAGCGCATCGCCGACCAGACCGCTCTGAGCGACGCCGATTTTGTCGCCAAGTACGGCTCCAGCCTCGGCCATTTCATGGGCTACGCGCTGAACGTCATCAGCCCCGTGGACAACAGCACCTTTGAGCTGAGCTACACCCCGGAATACCGCGCCTCCACCTTTACGGACGCGGAAAAGGACGCTTTCGCCCACTATGGCGTGGACAGCCTCCGCGGCATCTATACGAAGGATATGAAGAACGTCAAGCTGACGCTGGCCGAGTACACCGGCAATATGCAGTCGATGCCGGACGATCTCCAGAAGAATGCAACCGATCTTCAGAACTTCGTTCTGCGCAACTACCTCTCCTGCGTCTTTGCAAAGGACGACGCGGAATTTGAGGCTCAGAAGCAGAACATCATTGACGGCGCTGCAGATTACAACATCGACGGCCTGTTCCAGTGGAACAAGGAAGAGTTCGCCCGCGCAAAGGCGCTGGTCGATCCGTACCTGCCCTGAGCTTGACGGCTGCCGCTGAAGCTTGATAGAATAAGGAGGAACAGGATCCAGCCGCACGGAGACGATTCTGTTCCTCCGTTTTTATGCTGCGGGCCGGGAGGGTGAAAACAAAATGCTGAAAAAGCTGAAAAGCCGCGTTGGAAACCGTTTTGTCACAAGGATCATCTGTATTTGCGTCCTGACGGCCTCGGTCATGATCGTGATCCAGAGTCTTGTGATCGCGCTGTACGTCACGAAATACCAGCAGCGTCAGGCCATCGACTCCAGCTATCAGGTGCTTTCCGTCGCGGAGGAATACTTCACGAATCTGTACAACAAGCTCAAAGCCTACAACACACAGCTCTACAAGGAAGAAATGGTCCGCTATCAGGTGCAGCTCTTCGCCAGAAAGGAGGGCGCGGATCTGCCCGCCGACCGGGTTCGTTTTCAGAAGCTCCTGAGCGACCAGCTGCTGAAAAGCTTCGGCAGCGACTATGACGCGCTGATCCAGGCGAACTATTACGACCTTGAAACGCAGAGCCTGATCCCGTTCTACTGGACGGACGAGGTGCAGCAGCGGGAGCGCTATGTGGAGCTTGCCATAGAAAGCGCGGAGCAGGCCGCCCAGCTCGGCGCGGCAAAGCAGCGTATCTACGAGCTGCCCGTCCTTTCCGACGACGCTGCGCGCAGTACGCTGACGCTGTACGATTTTGTACGCGATCCGGACGATCTGAGTCATGTGCTCGGCGTTCTGATGTTCCACTATGCCGTCGATAAGATCACGGAGCGGCTGTATTCCATGGGCTTCGACGACGATATGGAGGTCATTCTTGTCTCCCAGCAGGGCGAGCTATGCTACGATTCCCTGCATAATTTCTCGGGCCGCGCGTCCGAGTTTTCCGGAAAGACGCCGACACCGGGCGTCTATACCATGGACGGCGTTCAGGTCGTCCGCTATAACAACCGTTTTGGCTTTTACGCGATCAGCACGATCGGAAAGCACGCGCTTTACCGTTCGGTCTACAAGATGCTGCTGTTTGTGATCCTCTGCACGTTTGCGGTGCTGGCGCTGCTGATCTTCCTGCTGTTTGAATATGAACGCCGGATCTCCCGCAGGATGCAGGAGCTGGCGGATGATATCCTGAAAATCGAATCAGGCCGTCTGGATGTGGTTCTGCCGGAGACAAAGCATCACGACGAGATCGATATATTTGCGCACAACCTCAATGAAATGCAGCGGCGGCTGGCCGACCAGCTGGAAAGTGAAAAAAGAGGTCTGGAAAAGCAGCGGCAGCTGGAGCTTTTGCAGAAGGACGCGGAATTTTACGCGCTTCAGGCGCAGATCAAGCCGCATTTCCTCTTCAATACGCTGGAGGTGATCCGAATGCGCGCCGTCACGGAGCACGCGGCAGACACGGCGGTGATGGTGCGGCTGCTGGCCGACGTAATCCGGGAGAATGTCAACCGGCAATCGATGACGACGGTCGCGGAGGCCGTCAACTACTGCGAAAAATACGTCGAGCTGTTTTCCTACCGCTTCGGCGGCGAGCTGATCGTCGATTTTCAGGTCGATCCGCCCGCCAGACGCTGTTATGTGCCGACCTATGTGCTCCAGCCGATCCTGGAAAACGCGCTGACGCACGGGCTGCGCGCGGATATGGAGAATCCGGCGCTGAGCATCACCGTCCGTGTGCAGCAGGCCATTCTCGAGCTGTGCGTCACGGATAACGGCTGCGGCATGGACGCGGAGAAGCTGTCGCGCCTGCGCGAGAAGATCGAAAGCGAAGCGGCTGTGAATTCCAGCATCGGCATTTCCAATGTCAATAACCGGCTGCGCCTGCTCTTTGGAAAGGAGTACGGCGTCCGTATCGAAAGCGCACCCGGGAGCGGCACAAGGGTGACTGTGCGCATCCCGGCGATCACATCGTCGGAGGAGTTGGAGAACTATGTATAAGGTCGTGATCGTAGACGACGAGCCGGTCATCCGGGCCGGACTGCGGGAGCTTCTGCCGTGGGAGGAGCTCGGTATGCAGATCGTATTCGAGGCAGAAAACGGCGCCGCAGCGCTGGACTATCTCCACACGCACAGGGTCGAGATCCTCATTACCGATATCCGCATGGAGGTCATGGACGGGCTGGAGCTGATCCGGCAGGCCAAGGCGCTTTATCCGCAGCTGCACTGCGTGATCCTGACGGGCTTTGACGATTTTGCCTATACCAAGGCCGCCATACGGCTCGGCATCGAGAACTATATTCTCAAGCCCGTGGATGAAAAGGAACTGCTGGAGACCCTTGCCGGCATTGAAAACAAGCTGATGCAGGAGGAAAAGGGCGAAACGGTCCTGGACCGGGAAAAGCAGGTCATTCTGCAATCCGTTCTGACGCGCTGGCTCAGCGGAAGCATTGAGGAATCGGCGCTGCGGCACCGGGCAAACTTTCTCGATCTGCCGCTGAACGACGCCTATGTACAGGCCTGCGTGCTCCGGCTCTTGGATATCCGGAGCATCGCCGAGCGTCAGGCCGTCGGCATGGAGATCATCCGGACGTGGCAGACGGCGGAAAATGTCCGTATGCGCGTATGCTGGGAAAACGGCAGAGATCTGGTACTTGTTTTCTCCGGCGAGCTTGCCGGATGCGGTAAACAGCTCCATGAGCAGCTCCGGCAGCTGATGCGGTCGATCGAGCAGAAGCGCAGGATCAAGCTGTTTGCGGCGTTCGGTTCGCTTCAGGACGATCCGCTCCGACTGAATCAGAGCTATCAGGACGCGCGCAGGGTCGCGGAGCTGAGTCTCGTCCTCCCGGCAGGCTCCGTCATGGAGTACCGGAAGCAGTATTTCGACGACGAGAGCGAGCTTGTGCCCAGGATCGATTTCGAAAAGCTGGAAGCGGCGATCTACGAGGGAAACAGCGAGGAGATCATCTCCATCTGGAGCAGCTGGAAGCAGCGGGTCTCGGCGGCCACTCCAAATCCGCAGCTTGTCCGAAGCTACGTTGCGGAAACGATGTGCCGTCTGATCGTGCTGCGCTCGGATATGCTCAGCGCGGAGGCGGATGAATGGGAGGGCCGGAGCGTTCTGGAAAGCCTGTATGCCGCCGGAACATCCGCAGAGCTTACCGCCGAGCTGGAGCGCTATTCGCTCTCCTTTGCGGAGCGGCTGCGCCAGCGCAGGAGCACGATCAACCCCAGCGTCCGCCGGATGGTCGAGATCGTGGAGAAGCAATACAGCCGGGAGCTGACCATCCGCGGCATGGCGGAGCAGTTTAACGCAAACCCGGTCTATCTGGGGCGGCTTTTCAAGGAAGAGACCGGCCAGTCCTTCACGGCCTTTCTGAATCAGGTGCGCATCCGGGAGGCAAAGCGTCAGTTGCTGGAAACAGACAAGACCGTCGCGGCCATCGCTTCGTCGGTCGGCTACCTGTCACAGGGCTATTTTACGAATCTGTTCAAAAAAAGTGTTGGCTGCTTCCCGCGGGAATACCGCCTGAGGCGGCGTTAGGAGCGCTATGAGAGAATTGTTTTTTGAAACCGGGCGTCAGGGGACGGCGCTGCATACGCTCTTTTCCGAGCGCTGCGGCGCACATTCCTTCGGTGCATGTGAGCAGTATCTGCTCCGGGACGGAAAGCCGTGGCTCCCGGTCATGGCGGAATTTCATTTTACGCGGTATGACTGCGCGGAATGGGAGCTGGAGCTTCGGAAGATCAAAGCGGGCGGCGCAGACATCGTGGCGACCTACCTGTTCTGGATCTTTCATGAGCCGGTGCAGGGAGAATTTGATTTCTCCGGCAGCCGTGACATCGGCCGTTTTCTGGCGCTGTGCCGGAAGGTCGGACTGTATGCGTTCGTCCGGCTCGGGCCGTGGTGTCATGGCGAATGCCGCAACGGCGGCTTCCCGGACTGGCTCCAGCAAAGCGGTCTTCCGCTGCGCGGCTGCGATGAACGATATCTGGCTCTGGTGAAGCGCCTGTTTGCGGCCTACGCGGAGCAGCTCCGTCCATGGCTGTTCGCGTCCGGCGGGCCGGTCATCGGCTTACAGCTCGAAAACGAGATGGTCGGAAACGCGGAATATCTGCGGAGGCTCAAGGCGCTGGCCCTCGCGTGCGGAATGCACACGCCACTGTATACCGTGACCGGCTGGGGTACGAACGTACAGCTTCCCTGGGGAGAGGCGCTCCCGGTATACGGCGCCTACCCGGCTGCACCGTGGACGGAGCACTGCGGGCCGCTTGGCCCGAATGAAAACTACCTGTTTTCTCCGCGGCGCAACGACGCGGATATCGGCAGCGACCAGCTCCGTCCAGGTGCTGGCCCGGATACCGCGGCGGCACATGCCGTGCCGTTTCTGACCTGCGAGATCGGGCCGGGCAATCAGTGTACGCACCACCGCCGCCCGGTCATTACGGCGCTCGATGCCGAGGCGCTCTCGCTGACAAAGCTCGGAAGCGGAAACAACCTTCCCGGCTATTACATGTACCACGGCGGCTTCAATCCACCCGGCGGACTGTATCAGGAGAGCCGCGCGACCGGCTATCCGAACGATGTGCCTGTCTCCAGCTATGATTTTCAAGCTCCGCTCGGAGAGTATGGCCAGCCGAGGGAGTCCTTTTTCCGTCTGAAACGCCTGCACCAGTTCGCCCATTTCTGCGGCGAACGACTCGCCGCGATGCCGGCGTTCTTCCCGGACAGCCGTTCCGCGCCGGAGGCTGCAAAGCATCTGGCGCTGCGCAGCGACGGACGCTCCGGCTTTCTGTTTTTCAACACCTATCAGCGCGGCGCGCCATCGTGCCCCATTGACGGCCTGCAAGTGTCCGTTCAGGGCATTTCCGGCCAAACGCGGCGCTATGACCTGCCGGAGCTTCCGGCGGATTCCTGCGGCGTTTTCCCGCTGGAGCTGGAATGCGGCGGCGTGACGATCCGCTTCATGACGATGCTGCCGCTGTGGTTCGGTATGTATCTGGGCCGCCGAACGCTGGTATGCACGGCCTATGACGGGATCGAGCCGGTTTTGGAGCTGTGCAGCGGCGTGCGTGTCCGCTCCGATGCGCCGCTCCGGATGCAAAGGGCCGAAAACGGCACGACCGTGACTGGGCTTCGGCCGGGTACTCTTGATATTTGCGGAGAAAACGCAGACCTCCGCCTGATCGTTCTGTGTCCGCAGGACGGTATGCGCTTCTATCCGGTCGAAACAAGCGATGCGGTGCGGCTCGTGCTTTCCGACGGCATTGCCTTTGCGCAGGACGGCGAGATCGCCGTCTGGGCAGAGACCGCGCCCTCGCTGGAGCAGCAGCGGCTGCTGGGCGCCGTCAGTCTGACGAGCACAGTCGGTCAGAGGATCACCGCCGCAAACCCATATGCGCCGTATCTGTTTGCCGATCCCGCGCAGTGTCCGGAATATCTTCTGCACATTCCGCAGGCGCTTACGGACGGCGCATTCGACGCGCTGTTCTGCTTCCGCGCGGAGGCGGACGTGGTTCAGCTGTATGCCGGGCAAACGCTGATCGCGGATGAATTCCTGCGCGGGGAGCCATGGCAGGTCTCGCTGCGCCGGCTTCGCCCCTATCTGTGGGACGGACTGGAGCTTCGCCTGAAATGTTCGCCGATGCGTGCAGAGCAGCCGGTATACCTGGAAAGGCCCGTGAAGCGCGGCTGCGTAGAGCTGGAGCTGACGGATATCCGCATTGTGGAAATTAAGAACGCTGCGCCGCAGGCGCTCTGAAAATCGATCAAACGCGGCGCGGAGAATGCGCCGCAATGGGGGATATTATGATTTTTGAAAAGGCAAGGCCGGTCTGGGCGGCCGATATGGGAAATGAAAAAAACTGTGAGCTTTCGTTCCGGGTCTGCATGGAAAAGGCAGGCGGCGCGGAGCTTCGCGTCGCCACCTCCGGAGAATATCAGCTGGTCGTGAACGGACGATTCGCCGCCTTTGGTCCGGCCAAAACGGCAAGAAGCTTTTTCAAGGTCGATGTACTCGATCTGACGCCGTATCTTACCGAGGCACGGAACGTAGTCGTTCTGAACGTACTCTGCGCCCGGATCAACAGTTTTTCTTTGCAGGATCAGCCATCCTTTGCGGCGGCGGAAATTTCGGCAGAAGGGAAATGCCTGTTCTGGACGGATGAAAACGGCACGTTCCCGGCATGGCTCCGCGGCTGCCGCATCCAGAGGGTGCAGCGCTTCAGCTATCAGCGGACATTTGCCGAGGCCTATCGCCTTACGCCGCGCGACGCACTGTTTGAAACGCAGCCGGAGTGGGAGAACGCCCCATGCCTGCTGCACCGGACGGACGAAAAGCGCTTTCTCCCGCGCGATGTGCGCTATCCGCAGTATCCCCGTGCGCAGGCGCGGCTGATCGGTGCCGGCGCCGTGGATTTTCACGGGAACCGCGCAGAAAAGTACCGCGACCGTTCCTATACGGATATCGGCCCGAGGCTGCGCGGCTTCCCGATCGATGAGCTGGAGGAACGGCTCTCCGACGAAGCGCAGGAGTTTTCCTATCAGCCCATGCCGCGGGCAGCGCTCCCGGACAAAATAACGGACGGATATGCGCTTTATGAATTTCCGATCAACATGACAGGCTTTTTTCAGCTTGAAATTTCCTGCGAGGCAGCCTGCACCGTCTACGCGCTGTTCGACGAGATCCTGACGGACGGGGACGTCAATTTCCTGCGCATGACGAGCTGCAATTGCGTGAAGTATTCTCTTCAAGCCGGAAGCTATGCGCTCCGATCTTTCCAGCCGTACACGATGAAGTATTTGAAGTTCGTTGTGCGCGGCAGCGCGCAGCTTCGCAGCGTCGGAATGATCCAGTTCAAGCATCCGCAGCCGGTCATGCGCATCCGCATTCCACAAGACGATCCGGAGCTGCAAAAAATCGCGCACGCCGCGCTGGAAAGCTTTCAGCAGAACGCGGTCGATTTCTTCTATGACTGCCCGTCGCGTGAGCGGGCAGGCTGGCTCTGCGACAGCTTCTTTACCGCGCGCGTAGAAAGGCTCCTGACGGGCGAAAGCATTCTGGAACGGGCGTTTCTTCAGAATTTCCTGCTGCCGGAACGCTTTGACCATATCCCGGATGGGATGCTGCCAATGTGCTACCCGTCGGATCACGACAATGCGGAGTACATTCCAAACTGGGCGATGTGGTTCGTGCTGGAGCTGAAGGAATATCTGGCGCGCAGCGCGGACAGCGCGCTGATCGAAGCGGCACGGCCGCGCGTCTGTGCGCTGCTGCGCTGGCTGGCGCAGTACGAAAATGCGGACGGGCTTCTGGAGCGGCTGCCCGGCTGGATCTTTGTGGAGTGGTCGGCCGCCAACGACTGGGTACAAGATGTGAATTTCCCGACGAATATGCTCTATGCGCGGACGCTTTGCGCGGCAGCGGAGCTGTACGCCATGCCGGAGCTGGCGGAAAAGGGCCGGACGCTTGCGGAGACGATCCGCCGCCGCTCGTATAACGGCCGCTTCTTTACCGATCATGAGGTGATCGACAAAACCGGCCGGTATATCAACCCGGGCCATCAGTCAGAGGCCTGTCAGTATTATGCCTTCTTCCTCGGCATCGCTGACCGGGAGAGCTATCCGGAGCTTTGGCGCACACTGGTCGGGGACTTCGGCCCGGAGCGTGCGGCGGACTGCTGGCCGGACGTAGCCCCGGCCAATGCATTCATCGGCGACTATCTTCGGCTGGAGCTTTTGTATCTGGATGGGCAGAGAGAAAAGCTTTTGGCAGACATCCGCGGCTTCTTCCTGCCGATGGCGGAGCGCACCGGCACGCTTTGGGAGAACAATCTTCCGACTGCCAGCTGCTGCCACGGCTTTGCGTCACATGTTCTCTACTGGCTTGCAGGCCTGTTCGGCACGGAGGTCATGCCGTCTGTATAAGAGCAGATCAGAAAGCCTATTCAGCCTGATTGGCGGTAATTGGGAGCGATTTTCACGCTGACTGTTATCTCCCATCCCTCATAGCCCGGAGGTCGGGGTGAAATTCCGCTCCCGCAACCGCAAAACCACCGTATTTCTCTTGAAATTCGAACCTGCGCTGCGCATGGCGAAGCAATATGTGGACACCCACAATCTGCCCGCAAGGCTCATTACCGTAAACAGCTGGAACGAATGGACGGAGGGCAGTTACCTCCAGCCCGATGATCGAACCGGCTATGGCTATCTGGAGGCGGTAAAGGCAGCCTTGAAAAATGATCCGTGAGATAGAGCGGCAATGCTCTGTCAAAAACGCGCCGCAGATAGCTGTGGATTCCCATGCAGACAGCGGCGCAGATAAGCCATAGAAAAGGTGAAAATAAAATGAAAAAACTGTTTATGGTCTGCAACGCGCATCTGGACCCTGTCTGGCTCTGGAATTGGCAGGAGGGCGCGGCAGCAGCCATCGCAACCTTTCGTACAGCCGCAGATATCTGCGAGGAATCGGAGGGATTTGTTTTTTGCCACAATGAGGCGCTGCTCTATAGCTGGGTCGAGGAATATGAACCGGCGCTGTTTCAGCGCATCCGGCAGCTGGTCGAAGCGAAGAAGTGGCACATCATGGGCGGCTGGTATTTGCAGCCGGACTGCAACCTTCCTTCCGGTGAAAGCATCCTGCGTCAGATCATAGCCGGAAAGCGGTATTTTATGGAGAAATTTCACGCTGCGCCAACCGTAGCCGTAAATTTTGACACGTTTGGTCACAGCAGGGGTTTGGTGCAGATCCTCAGAAAGTGCGGATACACCGGATATCTCTTCATGCGTCCGGGAAAGGAGCTGTTGGAGCTGCCCTCACGGAATATACGCTGGAGGGGATTCGACGGTTCGGAAATCCTGGCGCACCGGCTGGATTGTTCGTACGGCAGCGCCATGGGTCAGGCAGCGCAGGATGCAGAGAGCTGGTGCAGGGATGAGGCAAGCGAAAGCATCAGCCTTTTTACATGGGGCGTCGGCAATCATGGCGGCGGGCCGTCGCGCAGAGATGTTGCGGAATTGGATCGCTGGATCCACGCGCAGCCGCAAATTCAGGCCGTGCATTCTACGCCGGAAGCGTTTTTTCAGGCCTTGGAGGATGAAAGCGTGGATGCTCCTGTTTTTGCAGACGACCTTCGCCCGGTGTTTGTCGGCTGCTATACGGCGCAGGCGCGCGTGAAGCAGCTGCATCGAGAGCTGGAAAACCATCTGTTTGCAGCAGAAAAGCTGCTCACAGCAGCTGCTGTGCAGGGACTGACCGCATACCCGTCCGCGCAGCTGCACGAAGCGGAGCAGGATATGCTGTTTGCGGAGTTCCACGACATTCTCCCCGGTACAACGATCCAGGAATGTGAAGCCGATTCGATCGGCGTGCTGCAGCACGGCCTGACGACTGTGTCGCGGCTTCAAATGAAGGGCGCGATGGCACTTCTTGCCGGACAGCCGAAGGCAGTGCCGGAGCAAACGCCGGTATTTCTGTACAATCCGCATCCCTATCCCATTACGGGCGATTTCGTTTTTGAGCTGATGCCCGCCGACCAGAACTGGTCGCAGGTCCTCCGAAATGCGGTAACTGTGACGCAGAATGGTACGCAGATCCCAAGTCAGGAGGAAAAACCGGCGGTCAACATGAATCTGGATTGGCGCAAGCGGGTCGCCGTGCATGCGACACTGGAGCCTTCCGGGTTGACGCGCCTGGACTGTGCATTCACGCAGGTGCCTTGCGAAGCACAGGAGGATGTGACCTTCCCGAAGGAGGATATCCGTTTCGATAACGGAGAAATGCAGCTCACGATCAATATCAGGACGGGCCTTGTGGATCATTACATCGCTGCCGGCGTGGAGTATGTGTCCAATGGCGCGTTTGCGCCGGTATTGTATCAGGACAGCCCGGATCCGTGGTATATGGAGAAAAACTGCTTCCCGCAGAAGCTCGGTGTGTTTGCCCTTACAGAGGCCAGACGTGCCCATCGCTACTCAGACGGAGCGGAAATTCTTGTCCCCGCTGTCCGTATTGTTGAAAACGGAGCTGTCCGTATGCTGGTCGAGGCAGAATTCGTCTGGGGCCGCTCCCGGCTGGTGCAGACATACTGCCTGCCCAAAGCCGGCACATCGTTTGAGATCATGCAGGATATTTTCTGGAACGAAGCAGATACGATGCTGAAGCTGGAAATTCCGGCTGCGTTCAAGGGCGACTACCTCGGGCAGGGGATGTTCGGCAGCGGAAGCCTGCCGCCGGACGGAACAGAATGCGTCAGTCAGAAATGGTGCGGGCTTTTTGGCGAAAAGCACGCTCTGACAATTTGCAATTCCGGCATATATGGCTCTCACTGTGTGGGAAGCACCATATCGCTGTCCCTTCTGCGCGCTTCTGCCTATGCGGCGCATCCAATCGGGGCGCGGCCGCTGGTGCAGGAGGAGCGCTTTATTCCACGCATGGATCAGGGCGAACATCATCTGCACTTTTCCATCTGCGGCGGGGATGCCGGGGTACGCCGAAAGTGTGTCGACATGGAGGCTCAGGTGCTGAATGAAGCGCCGTTCATCTTTTCGGCATTCCCATCCGGCGAAGGCACAATGCCAAAGCCGATGCTTCTGTTGTCAGAGCCGTGCGTACAGCTTACGGCGATGTATTATGATCCGCAGAAAGAGAGCTATGTGATCCGTCTCTGGAATTCACAGCCTGACGCAGTCACCGCTGTCGTCCGACTGCCTGTATGGAATACCGCGCAGGAAGTGTCACTGGGCGCTTATCAATTCCAAACGTACCGCATCCGCACAGATGGGAAGCTGGAGCCGACGCCTCCTATTTAGAGACAAAGCGGCCTATACGCTGCGCGGGAGCAGCTATGGACAGGCTTCTAAAAATATGCTAAGATAAAAACATACACATGAGCTCAAAAGCAGGGGGACAATTGTGTGAATTTTATTTCAAGGCTCCTCCATTACGGATTGCCTGCGCGGCAGCTATGACAGCGGCGCTTTTGTGGGCAGCGGCTATCCCTGCCTGATCCAGGCGGATCTGTGCCTGAACCGCACGGATATTGAGGTGCTGAACTGCGGCATCAGCGGAAACCGCGTGACGAATCTGCTTACCCGCTGGAAAAAGGACTGCATCAATCTGCGTCCGGACGTTATTTCGATTCTGATCGGAGTCAACGACGTCTGGCACGAGCAGTCCCATCAGGAGGGCGTGGATGCAGAGCTGTTCGAGGAGACGTATCGGGTGCTGCTGCGATACACAAAAAGGATGCTTCCCGAAACGAAGCTCATTCTGCTCGGTGCGTATCTGACGCATGGAACAGCGACAGAAAAACAACCAAGGTCATCTCAACCAAAGCCGGAAAAGCGGTCGTTCGGAAAACAACTGCGACTGTTGTAAAAAAGGTAGCCCAAAATGCTGCTAAGGAACTTGCCACCACGGCTGTTATCTCGAGCAGCGGGGCGCTGACATCCCGGATGGCCCAATTGATGATTATGTAGATTGGGGGCATACAAAAATGCAGCAAAACAAGGTCGTCATCTATTATAATAAAACGCTGTTCATCAGTACAATGGTGTGGTGTGCAATTCTAATTTCAGCCTACTCGGCAATGCTCTTTAGCTGCACAAACGGTTTTCGGGAATTTTTAAATAAAGATGTCTTCTTCATATTGCTTTTTTTCTTTTTTATTGTGCTTTCTTTTCCGATACTCTTTCTGTATACAGGCTGCAACGCCCATATGGTCTTTACTAGAGACGGAGTTGAATTCCGGCAGATATTTCGGAAAAAGGAGGTACACACATACAAGGAGTATGCTTATGTAAACAAAGCTCTTTATATGAACTGGGGCTGTCCTGTGTATTATATGGTCCTGAGCAACCGTCGTCTACGGGATGCTGAGATCTGCCAGATCAACAACGTCCGCGTCGGCCCGGGGATGATCAAAATACGCTACAACAAGAAAAACTACGAGCGGCTTCTCAGCATCGTTCCCAGCCGCATTGCCCTGAGCTTACAAGCCCAATTCAAGGACATCCCACCGAAGCGCTTTAATTTCTGTCTCTAAGCGCAGCACCTGCAGCATAGCGTTGACCCATTGACTGTGTCAGCTTCTAAATACGCAGCTGACAGCAAAAGTAAATCGTACCCGCCGGCCCGGAATGCTCCGGGCTGGCGGGTACAGGTGCGCGGCCTGATCGCGCGCACAATTTTGTAAAATTCATTCAAAAGCATTTGGAGGGGAACCGGAATGTACATGAATGTGCTTCCTGTTTGCGGACATTATCGCGGTATTTCAAGAACGCTCGCCATACCCAAGATCAAGGCCGGTCAGAATTGGGACGACCTGTTCAGCGACTTTGAGCAATACGTCGCGTGGCGCGTTGCGGGCGGGCGCGTTTATCGTTGGGGCATGTTTCAGCTTTTGGGCAAATTATGCGCCGAGCTGAATCGTCACAGCAGCGCCCGCGCCGCGCTCAGATGCAAAAGTTGAAGCGCTTCGGTGGGATGTCCTTGAATTGGGCCTGTAAGCTCAGGGCAATGCGGCTGGGAACGATGCTGAGGAGCCGCTCGTAGTTTTTCTTGTTGTAGCGTATTTTGATCATCCCCGGGCCGACGCGGACGTTATTGATCTGGCAAAGCTCGGCATCCCGCAGACGACGGTTGCTCAGGACCATGTAATATACGGGAATACCATAGTACGGATAGAAGGCTTTGTTCACATAGGGATACTCCTTGTATGTGTGCACCTCCGTTTTCCGAAAGATCTGCCGGTATTCAATTCCATCTTTTGTAAAGACCATATGGGCATTGCAGCCGGTATAGAAGGCGATTATCAGCATGGAGAATGAGAGCAATAAAAAGGCTGCAAACATAAAAAATGTATCATTCAAAACGATTTTCCTAAAACCATCGGTAAGGAGAAAGAGAAATACACAGCATGGTGTAATGCAGCAAAAGCATGCAATCATACTACAGATGAACAGCGTTTTGTTATAGTAGATGGTAACCTTTTCCCGCTTCATTTCCGTTTCCTCCCGCTTTTTGCGCGTCTGCCGAAAATTCCGAATTTGTGACCATGCCGTGTTGAAGGAGCTGCTTATTAGACGGATCCTGGCGGAAAATTGTTCCGGCCCTGCAAGAGGTGCGCCGCAGGCCGGCGCGCTTTTTACAGTGTTTCGCCCGGTATCCCACAGCCTATATATCCTATGCAGCTCCGCAGGCACGCCTTCCGCGCAGTCTGAGCAGCAGAAAACCGGCCAGCAGCACGGAGGCGATGGAGAGCATCTGCGACACCGAAAGGCCCAGCAGGAAGCCCCTGTATGCATCGCCGCGCAGATACTCAAGGCCGAACCGCAGGATGCTGTAGGCGAGCAGATACACCGCAAGCATCCTGAAGCCGTTCGCCTTTTTCGCGCCCATATGGGCCAGCACTCCGAACAGCAGCAGGACTCCCGCCGCCTCATAGAGCTGGATAGGCAGCAGCGGCACATCCGACGGGGCGATCTCTGACCGGGAGAACAGGACGCCCCATTTTTCAGACGGCTTTCCGTAGCAGCAGCCCATGCAGAAGCAGCCCACGCGGCCCAGGCCGTGGATCAGCAGGACCGCCGGCAGGAGCATATTCAGCAGTTTTTCCGCAGAGGTCCTTGTAAGCCGGGCGTACAGCAGGGCCGCCGCAAGTGCTCCGTACAGTCCGCCGAAGAACACAAAGCCCGCAGACAGATATTTTTTCAGGAACGCCGCCGTCTGCGTCCAAAGATACGGCAGATCCGCCCGCAGCTCCGGCAGCACCGTACAGAGAAACAGAAGCTTCGCGCCAACGAACGCGCCAACGATGCCATAGACGAACGCAAGCTCCGCGTCCGCCTCCAGCGCCGGATAACGCTTCTCCGCCCGCTTCACATACAAAACAGCCAGAAGAACGCCGAGTCCGGCCATCAGGCCGTACATTGGGATCCTTCTGGAAAACACTTCGATATATGGCAGCATAGTCCCTCCGACAGGTAAACAAATACGCCGCGCCTTGGCGCGGCGTATTCATCCGTTTGATTTACATGTTGCTGAACAGGTCGTCAAAAGCGCCAGTCGCATCGGCAGCGCCGATCGCACCCACGCAGGCCACACAGGCCACGAAGAAGATCGCGCCGCCGATCAGGCCGATCAGGGACAGGACAAAACCCGCCGTCCGGATGCCGCCGTTGAAGCCCGCCTTCTTTGCGTTGCCGGCCAGGATCAGTCCGACAATACCCAGAATGACGGAGACCAGCGCGGAATAGCCGAAGAACCACAAAACGACCGAGATGATGCCAAGCACAAGGCTGGCGGTAGCAGCGCCTTTGCCGGGGATGTTGTTGTTTTCTTCCATTATTACGCGTCCTTTCTCTTTTTCTGCAAATAATTGCTAACTTCATTATAACGAAACAGAAATTGCAAGTCAATAGGAAAACAGAAGCAATTTGAAATTCCGGAAGGGTTTTCCTTCCCCGGTTTCCTGAGGAGACGCCGCAGGCCCAAGCCGCCTGCAAAAAGGAGGAGCCTCTTCGGCTCCTCCTTTGGTTTCTGTTTTTTATGCCCTTGTATGGAATGCTTCCTTCAGGGCCGGGTAGAGCATCGCATAGCGCTTCTTCGTCAGGCCGTACAGCTCCTCCGCGTTTTCCGACGGCTCCACGGTCCCGCTGAGCGAGATATGGCGCACGGCCTCCGGCAGGCTCTTGAAAAGCCCGATGCCGACGCCGGCGGCGGCCGCCGCGCCAAGAGAGGTCGCGCTGTCGGAGAAGGTGCTCACCTCCAGCAGCTTCACGTTGCAGACGTCGGCGATGATCTGCTTCCAGAGACGCGATTTCGCGCCGCCGCCGATGATGCGGAGCGTGTCGATCTGTTCGCGCTCGCGGAAGGTGTCGAGGATCTGGCTCAGGCCGCAGGCCACGCCTTCGAGCACGGCGCGGGTGAAATGCTCACGCTTGTGCATGGAGTTCATGCCGAAGAAAACGCCCTGCGCCAGCGCGTCAAAGACAGGGGAGCGCTCGCCCTCCAGATACGGCAGGTAGATCAGCCCGCCCGCGCCCGGCTCGACCTGCTCGGCCAGCGAATCGAACGAGCGCAGGGATGTGATCTCGAACAGCTCCTGCGCCCACGAGATCGAGCGCCCGGCGCACTGCGCCGTGCCGAACACGTTGCAGCCGTGTCCGTCGAGCGTATAAATATGAAATACGCGGCTCTGCGGATCGATGAACGGCTTTTCCATCGGCCCGGCGATCCACGCCGTCGTCCCGAGGCTCAGATAGAAGGTTCCCGGCTCCGCCGCGCCCGCTCCGATGTTCGCGCAGGCTCCGTCGCCGCCGCCGACCGACACCGGGATCCCGGCCCGCAGGCCCAAATGGCAGGCCGCTTCCTCCGTCAGCCGTCCGGCGATCTCGCAGCCGGTGTGCAGCTGCGGGAACTTTTCCATGTCCAGCCCGACGTTCCGGAACATTTCGCGGTCATATTCGCGCGTTTCCAGATTCATGAGCATTCCGTGGGAGGCGTCGGAAAGATCGGTCGAGTCCATATTTCCGCACAGGCGGTAGACCAGATAGTCCTTCGCCTGCAAAAAGCGCTCTGTTTTCGCGTAGATCTCCGGCTGCTCCTCCTTGAGCCACAGCGCCTTGCAGAGCGTCGTCGTCGGGCTGAGGACGTTGCCGGTGATGTTGTAAAAGTACTCGCGGCCAAACTCCGCACGCAGCCGGTTCGACTGCTTCAGCGCCCGCGTGTCCGCATGGATCATTGCCGGGCGCAGCGCCTGCCCGTCGCGGTCCATCGGCAGACAGCCGAGCATGTGGCCGCTGACGCCGACGGCCTGCACCTGCTTGACGTACTCCGGCACCAGCTCCCGCAGCATCATCATTGCGCGTACCGCGCTCATCCACCAGTCCGCCGCGTCCTGCTCACAGCCGCCGCCGGGCAGATGGTGGGTCGGATAGGTCGTCGTCACGTTGCGCAGAATGTTCAGGTTTTCGTCCACGAGCGAGGCCTTCAGTCCGCTCGTTCCAATATCAAAAGCCAGAAGTATGGTGTGCAATTCAATCACCTCGCTTCCAGTATACCAAAAACGCGGCGAGATTTCCATAGAAATTCGTGAAAGCGACGAAAAAAGGAGCTATGTCTTTGCCTCCGGCGGTGCATTTCGGATGCGCCGGAGGCGCGGTGCGTTATGTGGCGCCGTCACCGCCGCTCCGCGGGCCATTACGACAGCCCCCCCCCCCCCCGCCGCTCCGCGGGCCATATCTTTTCTGTCATGGCAGAAAAGATATGGAAGAAAAGACCGTTAGGACGCGAAATAGCGCTTCGCGCCTGAAAAGCATTTTGATTCTGCGTGCTATTCACCGATGGCTCGTCCCGCAAGGAACGCCCTTCGGGCGGCCGTCTGATTGGGTTTCCCGAGCGCACAATATGCGGTGCGAATCGTTTTGTTCGCGCCCGTTGAATATTTGACGTATGGAAGTCGGTGGGCAGTATTACAGCAAACTCTGCCCTACAAGCTGCATCCAAAACAGCCGCAGAGTATTTCGACTACCACGCCTGTTTAACAAAGACGCATCTATACCGCGTTTTGCAAATCTAAATCTATCTCTGCACAAACCAAACTCCGGGGAAAATCCAAGGAAGGGGCCGCAGCCCCCTTCTTGGTCGTTTTAAGGGGGATTGTCAAGGGGGAGAATCGAAACTCCCCCTTGACTATTCTTTCTTTCGACCGTCAACGGCGCTTTCTTTCTCATACGAGAAAGAAAGCGGGGTTGAAAACACTTTAACGGAAGCATTTCGTTCAACAAAAAAGACCGCCGGAGGCGTTCCGGCGGTCTCTTGCTTTCTTACAGCTCCTGATAAACGGCCCGCGAGCCGCCGATATACTTCGGCCGCGTCCGCGCGCAGAGGATATTCGCCTCGCCGATCTGCTTGAGCGACAGGCGCACCGGCACGGCGACCCGCCGCAGATGCATCCCAATGAGCGTCCCGCCGATGTCCAGTCCGGCGTCGGCGACGATCGTCTCGACAAGAACGGGATCGCGGAAATTCGCCCACGCCGTCACGGCGAAGGAGCCGCCCGCATGGGGCTGCGGGATGGCGTTGACGATCTCAAAGCCACGCTTTTCGGCGACCTCGCGCTCCACAACGAGCGCACGATTCAGATGCTCGCAGCACTGCACGGCAAGCTCGATGCCGCGCTCCTGCAAGACCGGATATATGCCCGCAAAGGCGGCCTGCGCCGCCTCCAGGCTCGATCCCTTTCCGATGCGCGCGCCGACCATCTCGCTGGACGAGCAGCCGACGACGAACAGCTGGCCCGGTCTCAGCTTCGCCGCCTCCAGAAGCTCTGTGACGGCCTGACGGGCCTGCTCGGTAATGGTTTCGTACATGATGTTATTCCCCTTTCCAGAAGGCTTTGTGAATGTCCGGCACACGCGAAAGCGCCGTATAGAGCAGGACGGAAAGGACGATGCCGACCGCGCCCTGCACGAGATTGTTGGGAATGGACGCTGCGGCGGCAAGTCCCTTGCCGAGGATCAGCGCCTTATAGCCGAAGTAGCCCGCGACCATGACCAGCTCCGACGGCAGCTCCAGAAGCGCCAGCTTCCAGAACGGGATCTTCTCGCCCTTCCGCAGAAGCGGCCGCACCAGAAACGCGGCGATCAGCGCGACGAGGCCCTTGATGACGAACGTGCCGGGAACATAGTGCGCATAGCCGCTCAGCAGATCGACCAGCGCGCTGCCGACGCCCGCGGCCGCGAAGCCGTACCACGGCCCGAGGACCAGTCCGGCCAGCAGGCACATGCTGTCGCCAAGATTGGTATAGCCGCCCACGGTCGGGACCTGGACGACTCTGGTCATGACATAGGTCAGCGCCGCCAGCAGGGCGGTAAGAACGAGCTTATAGATCTGATTTCGTTTCATAGCATACCTCCGCAAGGCGTTCCTTGCTTTTTCTTTTGGGATATGCTAGTATCATAGCACGTTCTGGTATGAATGAAACAGCCAGAAAAATATTATTTGATAGGGCCAGATCGTTATGCAGACCTACTCGCTTGACCGCAGCGGCGCGTCGCCGCTCTATGAACAGCTTTACCGCGCGCTCAAGGCGGACATCCTCTCGGGCGCGCTTCCCGGCGGGAGCCGCCTGCCGTCCGGCCGGGCGCTGGCGGAGCACCTCGGGCTGAGCCGCGTGACCGTGGAGACGGCCTACGCGCAGCTGCTGGCCGAGGGCTATCTGACCTCGCGCCCGCGTGCGGGCTATTTCGTCGAGCAGCTGACGCCGCAGGAGCTTCCGCCGCGCGTGTCGGAGCCGGAGGCGCAGCCCCCGGAGCCGGAAACGGCGCAGAGCCGCTCCGCGCAGCTTTTTCCGTTTTCCGTCTGGGCGCGGCTGATGCGCGGCGTTCTGC
>FR887148.1:0-6603 GCA_000436735.1 Firmicutes bacterium CAG:170 | reverse complement strand
CCCGCCAGCGCGGCGTCCACGTCTCGCCCGAGCAGGTCTACATCGGCGCGGGCGCGGAGTATTTTTACAATCTGCTGATCCAGTTTTTCGGCCACGGGCGGGTCTATGCGCTGGAGAATCCGGGCCATCAGAAGATCGCCCGCGTCTATCAGGCCAATCAGGTCGCCGTCCGGCCCATCGGCATGGATGCCGACGGCGTGATCCCGGAGCTGCTGGAGCAAAGCGGTGCGGAAGTCCTGCACATCTCGCCGTCGCACCACTATCCGACCGGCACCGTCACGCCCATCACGCGCCGTCAGGCGCTGATGCGCTGGCTCACGGCGCAGCCGGGGCGGTATCTCATTGAGGACGACTATGACTCCGAATTCCGCTTCTCCGGCCTGCCGATCCCGACCATCCAGAGCATGGACCGCAGCGGGCGCGTGATCTACATGAACACGTTCTCGCGGACGATCTCGCCGTCGCTGCGCATCAGCTACATGATCCTGCCGCGCACGCTCCTGCCGCAGTGGCAGGCGGCGATGGGCTTCTACAGCTGCACCGTCCCGAGCTTCGAGCAGATGACGCTGACGCGCTTTCTGGCGGAGGGCTATTTCGAAAAGCATCTGAGCCGGATGAAAAAGCACTACCGCGCCGTCCGTGCGCAGCTGTTTTCCGTCCTGCATACGCCGCAGGCCGTGCGGCAGTGCGCCGTCCACGACACGGACGCCGGGCTGCACCTCGTTCTGGAGCTGAAAAACGCCCCGGAGCCGGAGGCGCTGCGGGCGCTTCTGCGGCAGTCCGGCCTGCCCGACGCGCTACTCTCGGATTTCTTCCTCGACGCGCCGTCGCCGCAGGCGCAGAAAAGCATCGTCCTCGGCTACGCCGACGCGGAGCCTGCGCAGCTGGAAGCGGCGTTGACGGCGCTGTTCACCCGGCTGGAGGCGCGGGAAGCGCCGGTATGAGCGAAAGCGGCCCGTCGTCCGGCGGGCCGCTGACTTTCTGGCTCAGACCATCTCCGCAACGTCGCAGATGATGTCGGTGCATTTGTCCACACCGATCAGACCGCTGTTGAGGCAGAGGTGATAATTCTGCGCCTCGCCCCAGTTGCGGTTGGTGTAGTGCTTGTAATAGATCTTACGCTTGCTGTCCTTCTCCTGAAGGCGCTTTTCCATGGGCTGCTTCGTCTCGCCGTAGCGCTCGCGCACACGCGCAGCGCGGTGCTCCATATCTGCGTGAATGAAGATATGCAGGCAGTCTGGCCGGTCCTTCAGAATGTAGTCGGCGCAGCGGCCCACGATCACGCACGGCCCCTTGTCGGCAAGGTCGCGGATAACATTCGTCTGGCAGACATAGAGCTTGTCCGAGACGGACATCGTATCGATCAGGCCCATGGGATGGGACGAAACGGCGATGTTGAACAGGAAGCTGCTCGTGACGGAGGCGTATTCGCCGATCTCCTCGATGAATTCGTGGGAGAAGCCACTCTCCTTTGCAACGGCATCCACAAGCTCCTTATCGTAGTAGGGGATGCCGAGCCGCTGGGCCACGGCCTTTCCGATGGTGCGTCCGCCACTGCCGAACATACGGCTGATGGTGATGACTTTGTTGGTCATGTGATTACCCCCTCGTATCATATCGTAATTTCTGCCGGTGCGCAGGGCGTACACAGCAAAACATTAAGAAATGCTTTATATCATTATAGCGTACTTTTTGCTGTGGGGCAAGTAAAAAATGGGTAAGCCGGTCAATAGCAGCGCTTGCAGGCCGTAAAGCCGTTGGCGATGGCAGTCTCACGGCTGACCTGAATGGGGTCGATCATGTTGCTGCACCTGGCGCTGCGGTGATACTTCGTGCCGCCGTGCGTCGGGATCCAGACGAGATCGCCGCCGGTCTCCGGCTCGGGAATGGTGACGGAGCCGCCGGAGCTGTTCTGACCGGAGCTGCCGGACGTATCCCCGGCTGGCGCGGTCCCGTTCCCGGACGGAGCTTCCTGCCCCGGCTCCGCGTCGGCGGGCGTCTGCGCCGCCTCTGTGCGCTCGGGAGCCTCCGGCTCCGGCATTTCCGCCGCTTCGGCGGTCTCCGGCTGCACCTCCGACGGTGCATCCGGGATGGGCGCTTCCTCCGGCGCGGCCGGTTCCTCGGGAAGCACTTCGGCGGGTGTCTCAGCGCCCTCTGCCGCAGTCTCCGCCGCCGGTTCCGTCTCTTCCGGCGGAAGCGCCTCCGGTTCGGACGCTTCCGGCGCTGTTTCCTCCGGCATGATTGGGAGCTTCTCCGGAGCCTCCGCTTCGGCAGTCTCCTCCGCCTCTTCGACCAGCTCCAGTTCATCGGTCGGCTCTTCGGCAGGCTTCGCCTGCGGGAGGCTGCACGCGCACAGCGACAGGATCAGCAGGAGTGTAAGGACAAACGATGCGATGCGTTTCATAAAATCACCTCAAAACAGATTTGGTAGATGCAAAATACGCGCTTCTGTGGTAAACTGGACACCGGGAGGCGAGAAATATGACGTTTGAACGGACCGTCCGGGAGATCGACGGCGATTACGCGGTGCTGGTCTCCGACGACGGAGCAGAGAGCCGGACGGCGCTTGCGCTGCTGCCCGACGGGATCACCGAGGGCACGCGGCTGGTATTCGAGAACTTCGAGTACCGCATCAAAAAGTAATATCCGCGCCCTCCGCAGCCGGAGGGCCGAAAATCCAATACGGAGGTTTTGAAAATGATCCGACACGTTATCATGTGGAAATTCCGCGAAGGGGAAGAGGAAAACATGCACAGGTTCCTCAACGGGCTGAAGTCGCTCGACGGCGTGATCCCGGAGATCCGCCGGATGGAGGTCGGCGTGAACGTTCTGGAAAAGAACAACTACGACGCCTGCCTGATCGCGGACTTCGACGATCTGGAGGCGCTGGAGCGCTATAAGAAGGACCCGCGGCATGTGGCGGTGTCCACGCTGTGCAAGTCCATTCGCGAGGCGCGCGGCGCCGTCGATTTCGAGATCTGAGGCCAGTCCGCGCCGCCTGCGCAAAAGGCGCATTTCTCCATCTGCACCTGATTTTGACAATGCCCGTTTGGGAAAAACCGCACGACCCGGCCCGCGCCGGTGCGTGCGGTTTCATTTTTATCCAGCCGAGGGCATTCGCTGAGAGATTTTGGCCCGCGGCCAGCTTGGAAGGGGCGCTGGAATACATCGTGTATTTCAAGCCCTTCCAACCGCCGCATCGGGTCAAAAGATCCATCGAAGGCGCTTTTACTCGGCTTCCAGCGCCATGACCTTGTCGATACGCCGCTGGTGGCGCGCTTCGCCGGAGAACGGCGTATCGAGCCAGATGTCCACGATCTCGAGCGCCAGCTTTTCGCCGACCACGCCCGCGCCCATCGCCATCATATTGGTGTCGTTGTGCTCACGGGTCAGGCGCGCAGACATGAGATCGCTGAGCAGCGCGCAGCGGATGCCCCTGATCTTGTTCGCCGTAATGCTCACGCCGATGCCGGTCGTGCAGACGACGATGCCGCGCTCACATTCGCCCGAGGCGACCGCCCGCGCGGCCGGTGCGGCAAAGTCCGGATAGTCGCAGCTCGTGTGGTCATAGCAGCCGAAATCCTTATACGCAAGTCCGCGCGCGTCCAGATGGCGCATGATCGCCTGCTTCAGCTCCAACGCGCCGTGGTCACATGCCAATGCAATCATTTTTCAGTTCCTCCTGTTATTTCCGCGGAATACTCCGCAAATTTACATACCGCTGAGAAACAGCAGCACCCTTCCGGCGACTGCTGCGCACAGCAGAAAGATCGCGCCGATCGTCGCGTTGAGCGTTCCCTCGCGCTGGCCCCAGTAGTCCCAGACGCAGACCATCAGCGGCAGACAGCCGACCGCCGGAATGGACACGCCCAGCGCCCAGAGCACCGTGTTTCCGGCAAAATACCAGATCAGCGTCTGAAGCAGCAGGTCGCGCGTCCGGATGGCGAAGGGGAGTGTCGAGACCGCCGCGCCCAGCCCATACAGCAGCAGGAGCGGATCGACAAAGCCCATCTGCGGCAGCTCACCGGTCGGCAGCGTCAGAAGCTCCTTCCACATTTTCAGCCGGAGCCGCCAGAAATATTCCACCGTATAGCGCGGGATCGGATGCTGCCACGCGACGACCATTCCCGGCACCTGCGTCAAAAGCGCGAACAGCGCCGTCATCAGCGGCAGGCCCAGCAGCACAGGCAGCAGATAGGGGACGACCGCCGCTCTCCCGAATTTCGCAAAGCGCAGGATTTCGAGCGCCAGCGGCGGGATCCACAGCACCAGCCCGAACCAGAGGATCTCCGGCGAAACATATGTGCCGACACCGATGGCCGCCGCCGTCAGCACCAGCCAGGAAAAGCGTTCTTCCCGCCGGTATTCCTGCAGGGCCGCCAGGGCCGTCAGCATGAACGGCGCGCTGTACGACCGCGCGGCAACATAGTTGAACAGCAGGAGTGCCGCCGCGATCAGCGCGACGCCGCTCATATCCGTCATCCGCCGCCCGATCAGATAGACCATGCTGCTGGATACGACGGGTGCGAGAAAATACCGCAGGAGCACATCCGCAACATCCATCCATCCGACGCCCGGCTGCGCCCGCAGCAGGGTCATCGGCACAATGGTACAGCAGCCCACCGCCGCAGCCGCGATCAAAAAGACATACGGGACGTCCCAGCCGTCCAGCGTCTCCGGTGCATAACCGAAATGGAGCCGGGGCCGGTCGACCCGCTGGATCCATTCGAGCGTTCCGCGCATCGGGCGGAAAAGCCGCGTGCCGACGGTAAAATGCACCGCCAACAGCACGAAAAGCGCCGCCGCAATGCCCCACAGGAGTGGGGAGCTTTGTGCAAAGATGGTGATATCCAGCATTCCGGCAGCCTCCCTTCGGCTGTATTTTTCTCTCTGCGGAGCCGGCTTCGACACAGCCGCGCAGAGGCCGCCAAAGAGCCGGAAGTATCTGCGCGGAGCTGATTTTTGTATATTATACCTGCGGGCCGGTCAAATTGCAATCCTTGCCTTAGGGCCCGGTCAGTCCGCGCCGCAGATCGTTCCGCCGCCCAGCACCGTGTCTCCGTCGTAGAGCACGGCGGCCTGTCCCGGCGTGACGGCCCGCTGCGGCTCGTCGAAGCACAGCTCCGCGCCGTTTTCCGTCAGATGGACGGTGCATTCCGCCGTTTTCGGCGTATAGCGCAGCTTCGCCTGCGCGCGCAGGCCCTCCGGCGGCACATCGAACGGGATCCAGTTGAGGTCGCGCACCTGCACACGCCGCGAAAACAGCGCCTCGTTCGGGCCGATCACCACATCGCTTCCGCGCTTGGCGACGACGTAGATGCGCGTGCCGTAGGGAATATCCAGCCCCCGGCGCTGGCCCAGCGTATACGCCTCCTGTCCGCGGTGTGGGCCGAAGTCCCGCCCGTCCAGACCGATGAAATGGCCGGGCTGCGGCCGGACGCCATGCTCTGTCAAGAATCGCATGTAATCTCCGTCGGGAACGAAGCAGATATCCTGACTGTCGTGCTTGTGCGCCACGGTGAGGCCCAGCGCCTCGGCCTTCTCCCGCGCGGCATCCTTGGTCATGCCGCCCATCGGCAGCAGTACGCGCGAAAGCTGCGCCTGCGTGAGGCTGTAGAGGACGTAGCTCTGATCCTTCGCCGCGTCCGCTGCCCGCCGCAGCAGCCAGCGTCCGCTGCCGGCGTCCCATTCGACGCGGGCATAATGCCCTGTCGCCATTTTCTCATAGCCAAGCGCCAGCGCCTTGTCCAGAAATAGGCCGAATTTGACCGTCCGGTTGCAGATCACGCACGGATTCGGCGTCCAGCCGGCCTGATAGATCTCCATAAACGGCCTCTGCACCAGCCGGAAGAATTCCTCCTGCCAGTCGAAAATATGAAATTCGATGCCGAGGCGCTCCGCCGAGCGTCTCGCGTCGGCCAGCTCCTGCGGGGCGTATTCGTGCAGCGCCATCGTCGCACCGCCGACCGTATGCCCGGCCTCCAGAAGCAGCGCCGCCGTCACCGCGCTGTCCACGCCGCCGGACATCGCCGTCAGAACGCGGCTCATGGCTGCATCTCCTGCGCATTTTTCAGGAGGTCGGCCACCGTCCAGCGGCTGAGATACTCCGTAATGACGCGGTCGAGGCCCTCCCACATGGGGCGGGTCGGGCACTGTCCGGCGCGCTCGCAGCTCTCGCCGTCCTTCATGCACGTCACCGGCGCAAGCGTTCCCTCGGCCAGACACACGATCTCGTCCGCCGTATATTCCTCCGGCGCGCGGGAGAGGCGAGAGCCGCCGACCATTCCGCGCAGACACTAGCAAAAGGGCCCTTGCCGCGCAGAGACTGCAAAAAGCCCGCCCGGCTGAGTACGACGAGAATGCTCTCGAGATATTTTTCCGAAATTCCCTGCCGCTCGGCAATCTCCGCCAACGGCACAAAGCTGCCGTCGTTGTGCGCGGCAAGGTCGATCATCACCCGCAGCGCGTAGCGGCCCTTGGTCGATACGATCATTTTTTGTCCCTCCCAGTTTTCCTAGGGTGTATTCTTCCAACTCCCAACGCGCCCGGGCAACGGGCCTTTTCGCACTGTGCTGCGCCATTTTTCCTTGAAATACGTCAGTA
>FR887147.1 GCA_000436735.1 Firmicutes bacterium CAG:170 | reverse complement strand
GAGGGACACGGAAAATAAGAATAAAGCAGCGGCCCCCGGAGCATTCCGAGGGCCGCTGTGTGTATTCAGAAGGCGATTTGTGCAGCTTATGTATGTCCGCAGGCGCGGGTGCGGCTCATTCCTCCGCCAGCAGCGGCAGCAGGACACTGCACTGCGCGAAGCGCGTATCGCGCGAGGATGTGACGAACACGACCTGCGCGGGAATGTCGGTCATGACCTCCTGCATGGAATCCATGACGGTCATGACCTGTGTGGGATCGTCGGTGCGAATGTAGAGCCGGTAGGCATAGGCGGCCATGGCGGGCGCGCTGGAACCGAAGCTGACGTGGATGTTCACGCCCTGCATATTGTCGGTGATGCTTTTCGCGGCGTTCAGGACTGCATCCTCCTTTGAAACGCTGCCGTTCCAGGCGATGGCCTCGCTGTCCGGGAAGTAGAAATCGTCAAAGACGACCTCGTCGAAGCCGAGATCGCTCAGCTCGATGGCGATGGAGCTTAAGAAGCCCTGCACGGCGCTGCTGTTCGGATTCATCCAGTAGCAGCGCCGGTCGTCCATCCAGAGCGCGCCGGAGTACATGGCGAGGCTGTCAGACTGGTGGTCAAAGGCGAACAGCGGGTCGGAGAAGGCGGGGACGTGCGCGATCACGGTCAGGCCGCTGCGCTTCGTCAGATCGGAGATCAGCTTGTCCACGGCGGCGATGTCCGCGTCGGCGGTCTCCGCGCCGGGCTGCTCCGAGGAGTAATAATAGTAGCCGAATACGCTCTTGACGTCGATCATGACGGTCGTGAGGCCGTCCAGACTGTCGAGCGCATCCCGCACGGCCTGAACATCCTTTGCCAGCATGTTGGTCGTGATATAGTAGCCGGAAAACTGCTTCTGCGCGTCGGCCTCCGCAGGATCGTCCGAGCCGGTGTCCACGATGATCTCAAAGGGATACTGCTCCGGGTTCAGCTCCGCAGGCTGCGTGCCGGACGGCTCGATGTGCTGGTCATAGTTCAGCTTCGCGCCGTCGTCGGTGTAGGTGATATAGCGCTGCAAATACACGAAGCGGCTGATGCAAAGGGCCAGCAGCAGCAAGGCGGCGCCGCCCGCGATCAGAAGCGTGCGCTTGAACGCGCGCTTGTTGCGATAGGAAAAAATGCGCAAGAAAACGCCTCCTTACTCTGCGCGCATGGCGGTGATCCGCCGCCAGTCCTCCTGACGGTCGGACGAGACGATGCGCATTCCGGCGCGCTCGATGGCGGCAGAGACCTCGTCAAAGCGCGTATCGAGAATGCCGGAGCAGATGAATACGCCCTCCTTTGTCAGGAAATGCGGCACGACGGGGCTGAGCGGAATAATGACATCCGCGACGATATTGGCCAGCACGATGTCATAGCCGTCTCCGAGGCGCTCCATCATGGCCCGGTCGCCGATCACGTCGCCGGTGACGGCGGTGAAGCGGTCGGCATACAGCGCGTTGATGGCGGCGTTCTCACGGGCGATGTCCTCCGCCTTCGGGTCGATATCCACGCCGACGGCGGTCTTTGCGCCGAGCAGCAGCGCGGTGATCGAGAGGATGCCGCTGCCGCTGCCGAGATCAAGCACACGCTCGCCGCCGCGGATCGTGCGTTCCAGCTCCCGCATGCACATCTGCGTGGAGGCGTGCGCGCCGGTGCCGAAGATCATGCCGGGGTCGAGCAGAACGGGGATGCGGTGCTCCGGATTCTCCGGCGAGAGCCACTGCGGCACGACCAGAAGCCGCTCACCGATGGGCAGCGGCTGATAATACTGCTTCCAGCTGTTTTCCCAGTCCTCGTCGCGGACGTTGGCCAGCGCGACCTCAAGCGTACCGAAATCTACGCCGGGATACTGCGCGCGCAGCGCGGAAAGCTGATCGCGGAGCTGGCTGACGGTCTCCGGGGCGGCGGGGCCGTCCTCCAGATAAAGCCGGATCTGCGACAGACCGGTCATCTGCCGCTCCAGCTCCTCGTCCACATAGTCCCAATACTGACGGTTCTGATCGAGAAATTCATGGAATTCCTCCTGATCGTCTATAATAAAGCTGTCAAAGCCCAGAACCGTCAGACGCTCGGCGACCAGCTCGATCGCGGCGGAGGTGGTCTTGACGGTCACTTCGATCCACTGCATGACAATGCCTCCCGAAAGGAAATCTGTTGGCGGCACCGCGCCGGAAGGGCGCAGTGCTACCCATATATTTTACATGAATTCCGGGAGAATAACAAGAGATATTTTACTTTTCGGCGCGGATGGAGTATAATACAGTCTATCAACAGGCAAAGGAAGAAATTATGGACAATCGAATCGAGATCCTGCCGGATGTCTTTCTGACCTCCGTGCAGACGGATAAATTCAAGACCGGCTGCTTCAGCGTCAATCTCCTGCGGCCGATGCGCCGGGAGGAGGCGTCGGCCAACGCGCTGATCCCGAGCGTCCTGCTGCGCGGAAGCGAACGCTGGCCCGATATCCGCGTCATTTCTGCGCGCCTTGACGAGCTTTATGGAGCAAGTGTCGGCACGCTGGTGCGGAAAAAGGGCGAGATGCAGATGACGGGCTTTTTCGCCGACTATATCGAGGACGCGCTTGCGGGGGAGCCGGTATTCTCCGAAGTGCTGGACTTCGTGAGCCATACGCTGCTGCACCCGAAGCTGGAAAACGGCTGCTTCCGCGCGGATGTGGTCAGGAGCGAAAAGCGCAACCTTGCCAACGCCATCGAGTCGCGCATCAACAACAAGCGCAGCTATGCGGTCTCGCAGCTGCTGGGGACGATGTGCGCCGGCGAGGCCTACGGCATTGCGCGGCTTGGCGAGCTGGAGGACGTGGAGCGCGAGGACGAGCGGAGCCTTTTTGCGCATTACAATGAAATTCTGGCGCATTCGCGCGTGGAGATCTTCTACATGGGCAGAAAAACGGCGGCGGACGCGGCGGAGGCCTTCCGCGAGGCGCTGAAGGAGCTGCCGCGCGGAGTATGCACGGCGGTCGGAACGAGCGTTGTGGAGCGGGCGGAGGCAGTGCGCGAGAAGGTCGAGACGATGGACGTTGCGCAGGGAAAGCTTGCCATCGGACTTCGTACCGGCTGCACGGCGGCGGACGAGGGCTATCCGGCGCTGCTGATGATGAACGCCATTTTCGGCGGCGGCGCGACGAGCAAGCTCTTTACCAAGGTGCGCGAGGAGATGTCACTGTGCTATTACGCAGGCTCCTCCGTGGAGAAGTTCAAGGGCGTGATGCTCGTCTCCTCCGGCATCGAGACGGCCAATTATGAGACGGCGAAGAAGGAAATTCTGAATCAGCTCGAGCAGTGCCGCGCGGGCAATATCTCCGACTATGAATTCGACTCCGCGAAGCGCTATATTCTCTCCGAGCTGAAAAGCGCCGCCGACAGCCCCGGACGGCTCGACGATTTCTATATCGGAAACGCCGCCGCCGGACTGGACGGGACGCTGGACGCGTTGGCAAAGAAGATCGAAGACATTACGAAGCAGGAGGCCGCGGCGGCCGCGAAGCGGCTGACGCTCGACACGATCTATTTTCTGAAAGGAGCCGAAGCATGATCCGAAAAGACTTTCCGGCTCTTGGCGAGCACTATTTTGAAGAGAAGCTGCCGAACGGACTGACCGTCCGCGTCATTCCGCGGCCTGGCTTTGCGAAAAAATTCGCGTTTCTGGCGACGGACTTCGGCTCGATCGATATGCGCTTTTCCTTTGCGGGAAAGGACTGTGCCGTTCCGGCGGGCGTGGCGCACTATCTGGAGCATAAGATGTTCGATCTGCCGGAGGGAAACGCCATGGAGCAGTACGCCGAATACGGCGGCGGCAACAATGCGTTTACGAACTACACCATGACGGCGTATTATGTCGAATGCACCGACTGCTTTGAAGAAAACCTGAAAATCCTGCTGCGGATGGTGACGACGCCGTATTTCACGGACGAAAGCGTGAACAAGGAGCGCGGCATCATCGAGCAGGAGATCCGCATGTATGAGGACAACGCCGATTCGGCGTGCTTTGAGAACCTGTTCGCGGCGATGTACAGCCGCCATCCGGCGCGCATCCCGATCTGCGGAAGCGTGGAGAGCATCGCGGAGATCACGCCCGAGACGCTTTACGCCTGCCATAAGGCGTTTTACGATCCGGGAAACATGATGCTCTGTGTGATCGGCGACGTGGACGCGGAGCGCGTTGCGGAGCTTGCGAAGCAGTATACGCCGGCGGGCGCGCAGAAGCGCGCCGTCCGTGACTACGGCGCGGCGGAGGACATGGCCTGCCGCGAGACCTCCGTAAAAAAGAAAATGGAGGTCTCGATGCCGACGTTTGCGATCGGCTTCAAATGCCCGCCCGCAGAGGACGGCACGGAGGCGGAGCGCATGGACATCATCGGCGACCTTGCGGCGGAGCTGCTGGTCGGAGAGTCGTCGGCGCTCTATCAGCGACTGTATGAGCAGGGCGTGATCGATGCCGATTTCTCTTGCAACTTTGAGCATATGAAGGGCCTTGCGCTGCTGGTCGCCTCCGGCGACAGCGAAACGCCGGAGCTTGTGCTCGACGAGCTGCTTGCCGAGGCGGAGCGCGTCGCGCGCGAGGGCGTGGACCGGGCGCAGTTCGAGCGGCTGAAAAAGTCCATGCTCGGGCGGCGCACACGCGACCTCGACAGCTTCGAGGGCGTCTGCTACGCCATGTGCAGCTGCGGCTTCGAGGGTGTGGAGTATCTGGACTATCCGGCGCTGTTCCATGCGGTCACGCCGGAGGATGTGGAACTTTTCGTGCGGGAAAACGTCAAAAAAGAGCGGGCAGCGCTCTCGGTCATTGAACCGGCGAATGAGCAGAGGGGGTAAAGCAATATGTTTCTCGCGTCTCCGATCACCTTCCCGAATCTGGGGATCACGGTCGATCCGGATCCCGTCGCCTTTACGGTATTCGGGAAAAGCATTTACTGGTACGGCATCATCATCGCGGCGGGCTTCCTGCTGGCCGTGCTGTACATGATGTACCGCGCAAAGGACTTCGGCATCACGCAGGACGACGTGCTGGACATGGTGCTCTGGGCGGTGCCCATTGGCGTGATCTGCGCCAGAGCCTACTACTGCATCTTCTACTGGGAGCTATACAGGGACGATCCGATCTCCGTGCTTTACATCTGGGAGGGCGGACTCGCCATCTACGGCGGCATTATCGGCGGCGCGCTGACGCTGCTGGTCGTGGCGAAGGTGAAAAAGATCCCTGCGACCGTGCTGCTCGATCTGGCGGCGATGGCGGTCATCATCGGCCAGTTCTGCGGCCGCTGGGGCAACTTCATGAACCGCGAGGCGCACGGCGCCGTGACGGACTGCTTTTTGAAGATGGGCCTTGTCGAGGCCAACGGAGAGGTGGTCTATTACCATCCTACCTTCCTCTATGAATCGGCATGGAACCTGATCGGCTTCATCGGGCTGCACATCTACTCGAAGCGGAGAAAATTCGACGGCGAGGTGTTCCTGCTCTACATGGCGTGGTACGGCCTTGGAAGAGCATGGATCGAGGGCCTGCGCACGGACAGCCTCTATCTTTTCTCGACCGGCATCCGCGTCAGCCAGCTGCTGGCGGCCGTGTTCTTCGTCGTGTCGGCCGGCGTGATCGTGTGGGTGCGGGTGAAGCGCCGTCCCACACCGGAGACGCTCTACGTCAACCGCAGAAAACAGGCGGAGGCGGAGGCACCGCAGCCGGATACGCCGGAATCGGAGAATATGTGAATTTTCTGCAAATTGAGGAAAAATCCGCTTCACAAATCCGCGCGAAGGATTATAATAGTCACAAATAAAAAGCAAGAAAGGAGTTCATATTATGAATTTCGCGGAAAATCTGGAACATGCAAAGAATTTTGCCATCGAAACGGCGATGGCTGCGAAGGACAAGGCTGTTCAGCTGGCATCCATTGCAAAGGCGAATATTGCGATCTACGCCGAGGAGGATAAGATCCGCAAGGCGCAGCAGCAGCTGGGCCAGCTCTACTACCGCGACTACGCCGTGGGCGAGGAGATGGACAGCGCGGAATATCTGCCGTGGTGCCACAAGATCGACGAATCCAACGCACTGATCGCCGAGCTGCGCGACCGTATCGAGCAGCTGCGCGCCTCCGAGGAGCCCGAGGCTAAGGAAGCCGCGGAGGAGCCTGCCGAGGAGAGCGAACCCGCCGAGAAAGAGACCGGCTGCGGATGCTGCTGCGGCACGACCGAGGACGCGCCCGCTGAGGAGACCTGCTGCTGTGCAAAGCCTGAGGAAGCGCCTGCCGAGGAGCACTGCTGCTGCGAGAAGCCCGAGCAGACGCCCGCAGAGCCGGAGGACACGGCCATTGAGATCCACATTGCCGGTCAGAAGGACGGCAGCGCGGAGTAACCAGTCATCTGCACAGCCTTACAGGATATTTCCCAAAGCGCCTGCTTTTGCAGGCGCTTTTCTTTTATCCCATGCCGAAGCAGGTCGAAAAATGAGACCGTTTGGAGCCATTGCGCAACCGAAGATGACGCCGTATGGTATCATCTCCGCGTGGGGTGATGCCATGTATTTTCAGAGGATCCGCGACGTGCGTGAGGATCACGACAAGACCCAGCAGGAGATCGCGGATATGCTGCATATGCAGAGAAGCGTCTATCGCCGCTATGAGCTCGGCGAACGCGAGATCCCGGTCTGGGCGCTGGTGAAGCTGTCTGAGTATTACGGCGTGACGACGGACTATCTGCTTGGCTTGGGAGAGAAAAAGTAATGCGCAGGCTGCTGATTTTTGCGGCCGCTTTTGCCGCTGCGGCGGCCTTTTCTGTTTTGACGATGCCCTCCGCGCTGCCGGTGCTGGCCGCAGCCGTTCTCGCGGCGGGCATATCCCTGCTTCCGCCTCTGCGGCGGGAACGCAGGCTGCGCG
>FR887146.1 GCA_000436735.1 Firmicutes bacterium CAG:170 | reverse complement strand
CGGCTCTCTGGAGCCGGGCGTCCCCGCCTGCTTTGAGGCCATGGTCGTCGCCGCGCCGAAAACCTCCTATATCCGCAAGGGCCTTGAGATCACACGGCTGACCGTCGCCGACTGCACCGGCAGCCTGCATCTGGTCTACTTCAACCAGCCCTACCTCTCCTCCGCGCTCCATTACGGCGAGACCTACCGCTTCTTCGGCACGTTGCAGGAGGAGCCGTCGCGCCAGATGCAGAATCCGGTTTTCGAGTCCGCGCAGAACGCCGGAGGCGTCACCGGGCGGCTCGTGCCGGTCTATGCGCTGACGGCCGGGCTTTCCAACAACGTCCTGCAAAAGGCCATACGGCAGGCGCTCGACGCCTGTCTCGGCACACTTCCGGATATTCTCCCGGAATCCGTCCGGACGGAATATAAGCTCTGCGGCGTGCAGTTCGCCTATGAGACCATCCACGCGCCAGCCTCGCGCGAGGCGCTGATGCAGGCGCGGATGCGCCTTGTTTTCGAGGAATTCTTCATTTTCTCCGCCGGACTGCAAATGCTCCGCGACGTGCGCTGTGACGAAAGCGCCGTTCCCTGTGACATTTCCGGCGCGGACGCCTTTGAGGCCGCGCTCCCCTTCCGTCTGACCGGCGCGCAGCAGCGCGCGATCCGGGACGTGCTTCGGGACATGGCCTCCGGCCGCCCGATGAACCGTCTGGTGCAGGGCGATGTCGGCAGCGGCAAGACCATGATCGCCGCAGCAGCCGCCTTCTGCGCGGCGAAAAACGGCCTGCAAACGGCGTTTCTGGTACCGACGGAAATTCTGGCGCGGCAGCATTTTGCATCCCTGCGCGCGCTCATGTCGTGCTTCTCGATCGAGACCGTTCTCCTGACCGGCTCCATGCCCGCCGCCGAAAAGCGCCGCGTCAAGGAAGCAATCGCCTCCGGCGAAGCCAAGCTGATTCTCGGAACGCACGCGCTCCTGTCCGGCGACGTTGCCTTCCAGTCGCTCGGGCTTGTCATCGCCGATGAGCAGCACCGCTTCGGCGTCGGTCAGCGCGCGGCTCTGGCCGCAAAGGGCCGTTCTCCGCATCTGCTCGTCATGTCTGCCACGCCCATCCCGCGCACGCTGGCGCTCATCGCCTACGGCGATCTGGATATTTCCGTGGTGGACGAGCTGCCGCCCGGACGGCAGACGATCGACACATTCCTCGTCGGAGAGCGCCTGCGCCAGCGCGTTCATGCGTTCCTGCGCCGTCAATGCGCTGAGGGCGGTCAGGCGTACATCGTCTGCCCGGCCATTGAAGAAGGTGAGCTGGAATCCCTGAAATCCGCCGAGGTCTGGGCGCAGACACTCCAGAGCGCCGTATTCCCCGATCTGCGCGTCGGTCTGCTCCACGGACGGATGAAGGGCGCGGAGAAGGACGCCGTCATGAGCGCCTTCGCGCGTCACGAGCTGGATATTCTCGTCTCCACGACCGTCATTGAGGTCGGCGTGGACGTTCCGAACGCGAACGTCATGGTCATTGAAAACGCCGACCGCTTCGGTCTGAGCCAGCTGCATCAGCTGCGCGGACGGGTCGGACGCGGTGAACGCAAGTCCTACTGCATCCTTTTCACCTCGAGCCAAAACGAGGAGACGCTCCGCCGCCTCAAGGCGCTGGCCTCCACCAACGACGGCTTCAAGATCGCAGAGGAGGATCTGAAACTGCGCGGACCCGGAGACTTCTTCGGAAGCCGCCAGCACGGCCTGCCGCTGTTCAAGGCCGCAAACCTTCAGCTGGACATGACGGTGCTCTCACAGGCACAGCGCGCCGCAGAGGCCGCGCTGCACGATCCCGGCTGGCGCACCGATCCGGCCTTTGCACCGC
>FR887145.1 GCA_000436735.1 Firmicutes bacterium CAG:170 | reverse complement strand
TAAGGTATGATGGGTATGTACAGGGCGCTTCACGCCTGCAAATTTGAAATGCGTCCCCGGAGCGTGCGCTTTGGGAGCGAAAACCGGCAGGCAAAACGCTCCGCTGTTTCTGCGGAAGAATCGGGAATGCGCGGCAGGATCAGGCCTCCGGCCTTGCGCAGCGGCGCAAAGCGCTGTCCGCGAAGTCCTCAAAGAACACGCTCAGCCGGTCTACGCTTTCGTCGATATCATCCTCCATGCGGTTCCAGAGGAACTGCACGAAAAACCCAATGAAGGCATAGCGGCAGAAGCTGGAGATGCATTTCAGATCCGCTTCCTCCATCTGACGGCCGGAGGCGCGCAGGCAGATGAGATGATAGAAAACGTCGTCCGTGCTTGTGAAGACGTATTGCTCCAGCTGGTCACGCGAAAGCGAATTGAAAACGTGGTAGATCGTCTTGGGATGCGCCTTGCAGTCGCGGAGCATGGCCTTCGCGGCGGAGACCCAGTCGAGGCTTTCATCACTGAGCTGCATGTACTGGTCAAACTCCATGTGAAACCAGACGTTCAGCAGCGCATAGATATCCTGATAATGATAATAGAAGGTGTTGGGGCTGATCTCGCAGCGCCGGACGAGTGCAGACACGGTGATCTTGTCAAACGGCATCTCCTCCAGCATCTGCTGGAAGGTGCGCATGATCGCTTTCTGTGTATACAGCGCCATGGCTGGCCTCCTTTATGATCGGTTCAACCCTATCATACCCTAAAACTGCATTTTTTGCAAGCGTTCGTTGGAATTCGGCGCGGATGGTCAGACGCCGGTGTAGCTGAGGCAGTAGGGACGGAGTGTGCAGCGCTCGCAGGCGGGCTTGCGCGCCGTGCAGACCGCGCGGCCGTGCAGGACGATGCGGTGACAGAAATCGGACGATTCCTCCGGCGGCAGGATCGCGCGGAGCTGCCGCTCGACCTTTTCCGGCTCCTTGCCGCTTGCAAGGCCGAGCTTATTGGTGATGCGGATGCAGTGCGTATCGCACACGACTGCGCCCGGCGCTTTGTAGAGGTCTCCAAGCAGCAGATTTGCGGTCTTGCGTCCGACGCCGGGAAGCGTCAGAAGCTCCTCCATCGTGCCGGGGACCCTTCCGCCGAAGCGCTCAAGCAGCATCTGACAGGAGAGGACGATGTCCCGCGCCTTGTTGTGATAGAAGCCGCAGGAGCGGACGTAGCCCTCCACCTCGGAGATATCCGCCTGCGCCAGCGATTCCAGCGTCGGATAGCGCGCAAAGAGCGCAGGTGTGACCAGATTGACGCGCTCGTCGGTACACTGCGCTGATAAACGCACGGCGATCATCAGCTCATAATCCTTTTCATATTCCAGCGCACAGCGCGGATCGGGATAGCTTTCCTTCAAGGCCTCCACAACGCCTGCGACCCGTTCCTGAATGTCCATAAGCGCCTCCTGCTTTCTGTTTTGCATATTATAGCATACGGCGGCGAGAAAGGGAACACAAAGCACAGACTTGTATTTTAGAATAAAATTTCGTATAATGGAAGCAGAAAATGCCGCGGCGGCATAAAGGCGCGGCATTCGGAAACACAAAGGAGGCGGACGCATGTATCAGCCGCTGGCAGACGTACTCCGGCCGACCACGCTGGACGAGGTCTGCGGACAGGAGCATATACTTGGAGAAAACGGCCTTCTGCGCCGGATCATTCTTTCCGGCAATGTGCCGAACATGATCTTTTATGGCCCTTCCGGCACCGGGAAAACAACGGTCGCCAATCTGATCGCCGCGCAGACGCAGCGTAAGCTCTGCAAGCTCAACGCGACGACGGCCTCCTCCGGAGATATCAAGGAGATCTATTCCCAGCTGGACACGTTTCTGGCTCCGAACGGCGTTCTGCTCTATCTCGACGAGATCCAGTACTTCAATAAAAAGCAGCAGCAGACACTGCTGGAATACATCGAAAACGGAAAGATCACCCTGATCGCATCCACGACGGAGAATCCATATTTCTACATCTATAACGCCATTTTGTCCCGCTGCTCGGTCTTTGAGTTCAAGCCGATTTCGCCTGCGGGCGTGCAGAAGGCAATTTGCCGCGCTGTGCGCTATCTGGAGCAGCAGAATGCCGTGACGGCGGAGGCGGAGCCGGGCGTGTGGGAGCATGTCGCCAGCGCCTGCGGCGGCGATATCCGCAAGGCGATGAACGCGGTGGAGCTGCTGTTTTCGGCAGGACGCATCGAAAACGGGCGCGTGTATCTGACGATGGACGACGCGCGGCAGCTCTCGCAGCGGACGGCGATGCGCTATGACAAGGACGGGGACGATCACTATGACTGCCTTTCGGCGCTGATGAAGTCCATCCGCGGCTCCGACCCGGACGCCGCCGTGCATTATCTGGCGCGGTTCCTCGAGGCGGGCGACCTGCCTCCGGCGTGCCGGAGAATTCTGTGCTCCGCGTGCGAGGACATCGGTCTTGCCTATCCGCAGGCCATTCCCATCGTGAAGGCCTGTGTGGACAGCGCGCTCCAGCTGGGTCTGCCGGAGGCGCGACTGCCGCTGGCCGACGCGGTGATCCTGCTGGCGACGGCTCCGAAGTCGAACTCCGGCTATCTGGCGATCGCCGCAGCGATGGAGGATATCAAGGCCGGAAAGGCCGGACCGATCCCGCGTGAGCTGCAAAACGTCCACGCTGACGGCACGGGCTTTGAACGGGAGCAGGGCTACCTTTATCCGCACGACTATCCGGGCCACTGGGTGCGGCAGCAGTACCTGCCGGACACGCTGAAGGACCGGAAGTACTATGAATACGGCCCGAACAAGACCGAGCAGGCGGCGAAGCGCTACTGGGACGAGCTGCGCAGGCTGTCAGGAGAGAAACGGGTGGATGGCTGACGGCGCCTTGTAGCACCAGCCTGCGGTGCTTCCAGCGGTGCGGAAGTAATGCAGCGGCTTTGGCGCAGGCGCGGTATCCAGGCGGCGGAGCACGGTGAGCTTGAGCTTGCAGCGCTCCGGATGTATGGATTTTATGTAAATGGAAACGGCGTCGCCGGGCTGAACATCCGGTACGGGGTCGGCGAGACCGGAGAGATTCGGCGTCAGCTCTATGAATACGCCATAGTCCTGCACGCTGCGGACGATCCCGGTCACGGTCTGGCCCTGCCGGAAGCGTGCGGCATTTTCACTCCATGTGCCGAGCAGCTCCTTGAGCGACAGAGAAATGCGCTGGCGGAGCGGATCGACGGCGGAAACGGCGGCATAGATCGTCTCGTTCTCGGTCAGAAGCTCCGAGGCGTGCCGCAGACGCGAGACACAGAGGCTTTCCAGCCCGATCAGCGCAGGAACGCCGCAGCCGGCGTCGCAGAACGCGCCGAAGGCCGTGCAGCTCGTGACGACGGCGGGCAGGATCGTGCCCGGCTCGAGCTGGAGAAGATACGACAGCGCCTGAAGCTGCGCCGCGCGCCGGGAGAGAAGCACCTCGCCCTCCGGCGATACGCTCACCACGCGGAAACAGACGGGCTTTCCGACACGGACAAGAATGGCAATATCGCGCGTCCGGCCCTCCGGAATGCCGAGCGCGGCCTCCTCGCGCGGGATCCTGCCCGTGCAGCAGCCGAGATCGACATAGAGATCGTGCTTTTCGTCGCACAGGATGGCGGTCGCCTGCAAAATGCGCCCGGTGAGCATGGCTTCGCGGAGCGCTTCGAGTGAAAAGGGCTGCGGATGAAAGTCCACGCCCTCCGGCAGATAGATATTCATAGAAGGTCCCCTTTACAATGACGAGATACACCATGATATGCGCCGACGCATCGATCGGGCAGAGATTTTGCAAGGGTGTATTTGAAAACCGGAAGTGTGACCGGCAGCGCGAAAAAACGCTGTCCGGGCGCGCTGACAGTTTTCGGATACACCCAAAGGAAAGGCGGTCACGGTATGGACGTACAGCTCAAAGACATTCTGGTCATGAAAAAAGCGCACCCCTGCGGCGAGTGCCGGTGGGAGGTGCTGCGCACGGGTATGGATTTCCGCCTGCGCTGCCTTGGCTGCGGGCGGGAGGTCCTGCTGCCGAGAAGCAAGGCGGAAAAGGGCATCCGCCAGATCATCCGGGACGGGCAGAGCATCCCCACCAAATAAAGCGAAACATGACGAGCGACAGGCCGCAGTTCCGTTTGGAATTGCGACCTGTTTTTTGTCCGGCCCGGCGTATACTTTGTCCATGAGCCATCCGGTGCGGAGGGCCTGCGAACGGAGGGACGGCATGACGGTATATCTAGACGAGCTTTTTTTGCTCAACGCGGCGCTCAATTACCTGCTCCTGCTGGGAAGCGCCCGGCTGGGCGGCGGCGTCATCCGCCATGGACGGCTCGCGCTGGCGGCGGTGCTCGGCGGGGTATATTCGGC
>FR887144.1:7289-8139 GCA_000436735.1 Firmicutes bacterium CAG:170 | reverse complement strand
AGACCGGCGTGGTAGTCGAAATACTCTGCGCCTGTTTCGGATGCCCTTTGCATGGAAAATCGTTACGCGCGATACGCAGAGCAGCCCTTGCAGGAAGAACGGCCTTTCGACTTTCATACGTCAAATATTCAACGGGCGCGAACAAAGCGACGCGCACGGCCTATCGTGCGTTTGGGAAACCCGATCGGCCGGCCGCCCGAAGGGCGTTCGGACAACGGATGATGTAACGGCCAAACGCACAGCGTAACGAATTGTTTTTTCAGGCGCGTAAGCGCTATTCGCGTCCCCAGCATCTCTTTTTTGCATACTTTTTTCTGACAAGCCAGAAAAAAGTATGCCGCCGGAGGCATCCGGCGTATCCGAACGGAAACACATTGCGCCTCCGGAGGTATCCCGCGCCATCCCGGCGCAAAAAAAAATAAAGAAACAGGAGAAAAATACTATGTGGTTTTGGCTGGCGCTGATCGCGCTTTTATGCTGGAGCGGCTCGGATCTGTTTTCCAAGATCGGCTGCCGCGGTGAGGACAAATTCGCCCATTATAAAATGGTCATCGCCGTCGGCGTGGTCATGGGCCTGCACGCGGCGTTTGAGATCTTCGTGAACGGAACGCAGGTGACGTGGAACGTCATTTTCACCTATCTGCCCGTCTCTATTTTGTACATTCTGTCCATGACGCTTGGCTATGTCGGCCTGCGTTACATTGAGCTGTCCATCTCCTCGCCGATCTGCAATTCCTCCGGTGCGCTGGTGGCGGTGCTCTGCCTGCTGACCGGGACGCTGGATGACTCCATTGAGGGTGCGATGCGCTGGGCGGTCATCGGCGCGGTCGCGCTGGTCTGTATCGGCGTG
>FR887144.1:0-7217 GCA_000436735.1 Firmicutes bacterium CAG:170 | reverse complement strand
CGTCAGGAGGCGTCGAACTACCGCTATGCCAAATCGTGGCTGGCGATCTGCCTGCCGGTGGCCTACTGCCTGCTCGACGCGGCGGGAACGTTTGCGGACTCGCTCGTTTTGGAGCGCCTCAGCCAGCAGGCGCTGGACGCGGGCACGTTCGCAACGCTGGACGAATGCAGCGATTACGCCGCCTCTGCGGCCAACTGCGCCTATGAGCTGACGTTCCTCTTCGCGGCGGTCTGCTGCTTCGTGTACGTCGTGCTGATCCGGAAGCAGAAGCTGGTCGCAAAGCAGGAAGCGCCCAAATATCTCGGCGCGGCCTTTGAAACGGCCGGTCAGTTCGCATATATTTTCGCGCTGTCCGACACGGCGCACGTCGCGCTTGCAGCGCCGATCATTTCCGCGTACTGCGTGGCATCGGTCGTCTGGAGCCGCATTTTCCTGAAGGAAAAGCTCTCGTGGAAACACTATGCCATGATCGCGCTGGTGGTCGTCGGCATTGTAACGCTCGGCATATTTGACATCTGATCAAAATGCTTCACGGCTTCGGCGCATTGCGCCGGAGCCGTTTGCCGTATTCTGCGGCCCAAGGGGCGCAGACAAAGCGCAAAAAGCCCCGTCCTGCGGCATATTCTGCCGAGGGACGGGGCAATTTTTATTTTCGCTTACTGCCGGTTCTTCATCACGGCGCGCATACGCGCGGAGTGATCGAGGATGCGCTTGCGCATTCTCAGGCTCTTGGGCGTGACCTCCAGCAGCTCGTCGTCAGCGAGGTATTCCATGCACTGCTCGAGCGAAAGGATCTTCGGCGGCGCGAGGCGGATGGCTTCGTCGGAGCCTGCCGCGCGCATGTTCGTCAGCTGCTTCTTTTTGCAGACGTTGACGGACATATCCTCGTTGCGGTTGCACTGGCCGACGATCATACCGGCGTAGACCTCGACGCCCGGGCCGATGAACAGCACACCGCGATCCTGAACGCCGCCGAGGCCGTAGGCCGTGGCGTCGCCGGTCTCGAACGCGACCAGAGAGCCGGTCTGGCGGCGCTCGATATCACCCTTGACGGGCGCGTAGGAATCCAGAACGGAGGCCATGATGCCCTCGCCGCGCGTGTCGGTGAGGAATTCATTGCGGTAGCCGAACAGGCCGCGCGTGGGGACGAGGAATTCCAGACGCATCCGGCTTCCGACCGGCGTCATGGAGGTCAGCTCGCCCTTGCGCTGGGAGATCTTGTCGATCACGGAGCCGACGGAGTTTTCGGGAACGTCGGCGACCATGCGCTCGATCGGCTCGCAGAGCTTGCCGTCGATCTCCTTGTTCAGGACGTGCGGCGTGGAGACCTGGAACTCATAGCCCTCGCGGCGCATCGTCTCGATCAGGATGGACAGGTGCATTTCGCCGCGGCCCGCGACGTTGAAGGAATCCGTTCCGACCTCGCTCACATGCAGCGAAACGTCCTTGAGAAGCTCTCTCTGGAGCCGGTCGCGGAGGTTGCGGGAGGTGACATATTTGCCCTCACGGCCCGCGAACGGCGAGTCGTTGATGGAGAAGGTCATTTCGATCGTCGGATCGGAGATCTTCACGAAGGGCAGGGGATCGGGCTGCTCCACCGGGCAGATGGTGCGGCCGATGGTGATATCGGAAATGCCGGAGAAGGCGACGATCTCACCGGCGGAAGCCTCCTGAATGGGATTCTTGCCGAGGCCGGTGAACTCATACAGCGCGACGATCTTGGCCTTTTCCTTCTTCGACGGGTCGTGATAGTCGGTGACCAGCACCTCCTGATTCTGACGGATGGTGCCGCGCTCGATACGGCCGATGCCGATACGGCCGACGAATTCGTTATAGTCGATGGAGGACACCAGCAGCTGAAGCGGGCCGGTCGGGTCGCCCTTCGGAGGATCGATGTAGCTGACGATGGTGTCGAACAGCGGCGTCAGATCGGTGCCGGGATCGTCCGGGCCGTAGGAGGAGATGCCCTGGCGGGCCGAGCAGAAGATGGTGGGGGAGTCGAACTGCTCCTCCGTTGCGTTCAGGTCGAGCAGCAGTTCGAGCACCTCGTCCATGACCTCATGCACGCGCGCGTCGGGCCGGTCGATCTTGTTGACGACGACGATGACCTTGTGTCCAAGCTCCAGCGCCTTCTGAAGCACGAAGCGCGTCTGCGGCATGGGGCCTTCGGCGGCGTCCACCAGCAGCAGAACGCCGTCCACCATCTTGAGGATACGCTCGACCTCGCCGGAGAAATCGGCGTGGCCCGGGGTATCGACGATGTTGATCTTATAGCCTTTATAGTGTACAGCGGTGTTCTTGGCGAGAATGGTGATGCCGCGCTCGCGCTCGAGATCGCCGGAATCCATCACGCGCTCCGCCACGACCTGATTTTCGCGGTAAACGCCGCCCTGCTTGAGCATCTGATCGACCAGGGTGGTCTTGCCGTGGTCAACGTGCGCGATAATGGCAATATTACGGATCTTATCCTGGGTCATACAAAGAACCCCTTTCGTTTCACAGAGAATCTTCAACAAAACTGTATTTTAACACACGCATATCTCAATTACAAGATTTTTCTGCGTAAAATCTGTGAAAAAGTGCGCCGCTTCCGGGAAATTTTCGCTCCGCACAAACACATTGCCGCCGCGCGTCATAGGATAGACGGAAGGAGGGCGAAGTCCAGTGAATCAATCCATGGATCCCAAGCAGGAGCAGCGTGTCTGGAGCCGCGTCATGAGCGCGCAGGCCGCCCGCTGCACACAGGAGCCGGAGGTCTGCCGCCGGCTGGAACAGAAGGACATACCGGTTTTTGACGAAAGCGCGGCGATGGAGCTTTACGCGGCGCAGTGCAGCGCCGCCATGGCCTACCGCTGCCTTGCGGAGATGGCGCGCGGATGCGCGCGGCAGGCGCTTGTGCGCCTTGCAGAGTCGCGCCGGTGCGACGGAAAGCGGCTCTCGGCGCTCTATTTTGTCATAACCGGTCTCAAGGCCTGTCCCGACCGGCCGAAGCTGCCCTGCGTCAGCTGTCTGAACGAGGCGCTGCGGCAGGCATACCGCGAGGAGCGCTGCACAGCGGAGCTTTACAGCCGTTATGCCGCCAACGCCGGAGAATACGCCTGTACGCTGGAGCAGCTCGGCGAAAATGCCTGCAAGCGTGCGCAGGAGCTGCTGAATATTTTGCAGTTTTCTCTCTGAGACGGCTGCGGCAGAAAAACGGCGGAGGGCATTGAAGCCCTCCGCCGGTCTTTTATCTCTGAACTTTCGCGGTGTGATCCGTCAATTCTTCTCGTCCGGCTGCTCCGGCGGCTGCTTGGCCGCCTCCGCAGCGGCTTTTTTCGCGGCCTTTTTCGCCTTGACCCGTCTGCGGATGCACAGGAGCACAAAGATCACGGCGGCGACGATCAGCACGAACAGGATCAGGCCCGGCAGAGAATAGGTCAGGTCGATCAGGAAATACTGGAGGCTGCGGACAAAGCTGCTCCAGCCCTCCGAAAGCGCGTCGTGCATCTTCTCGCCGAAGGTACGCTGCACGGGCTTGGTCGGCGTGTAGATCTCGACCTCCTGAAGGCCGACGGAAACGGTGGAATAGGCGATCTGGCGGTCCAGATTGCGGAGATTGCGCTCGATCGACTCCGTCTCATAGCGCACATCCGCAAGCCGCTCCTCGAGGGCAATGAGGCTGTCCACATCGTCGGACTTTTCGAGCATGCTGAGCAGGCGTTCCTCCTGTGTGCGCAGGGAGGACAGCCGCGCCTCATAGTCGGTATACTGCGAGGTCACATTTTCCGCGTAGCGGTTGCAGGACAGGACGTTTCCAAGGCCGTCGGCCTGCGTCAGGAACTCCGAAAAACGGCTGGCCGGAATGCGGACGGTGTAGTCGGCATAGCGGTTGACGACCTGACTGGTGCCGTCGTCGTTGCGGCGGATATCGCCGTAGGTGTTCGAGCGCTCGACAAAGCCGCCGAAGTCCTGAACGGCCTTTTCCAATGCCGCGACCGCCGCATCATACTCCGTGGTCTGGATCTCCAGATTGGCAGAGTAGATCATCTTGTCCGCAAGCGACTCCGTAGGCGCGTCATCCGTGGCCTCGTTCGCGGCATTGCTCTGCTCGGCATAGCTCTGGGTCGTGATCGAGTTCTCTGTCCACTCGCTCTCCGGCTCTGCCATCATCGGCGCCTCCGCGGGCATTTCCGCCGATGCCTCCTCTGTTTTGTAGTTGTCAGCTGCCGAGGCAGTGTTGTCATACGCCATCGGCGCGGACGATTTTGCGGCGCAGGCGGCAAGGCTCGCGGTCAGGAGCAATGCCAGCACCAGTGCAAGAATTCTGATTTTTTTCATTTGTGTTTCCCCTTTCTGTTTTGTTCTCTTGCCTTTATAGACGAGAAATACACGCAGACGTTGCAGAAATGGAGGAAAATTTTTTCAAAGTGGTATGCGTGCAGACGCAACCGGAGGCCGCGCGTCAGCAGAGCAGCGCTTCCGCCTCCTCCGCACACGGCTCCGCCGTCGTAACGGAGACCTCATAGGCCGTGCGGCGCTCATTGCCCTCCGGCAAAACCTTGATATAATCCCGGCTCTGGAGCCGTCCGCTGAGCGCGATGCGCGCGCCGACCGGCAGCTGGGATATCTCCTGCGCAGTCCGTCCCCACAGGATACACGGCAGATAATCCGTCCGGTGGTAGGGCCGGTTGACGGCCAGCATCACATCGCATATCTCCCGCCCGAGGGGCGTCCGTCGGAAGACCGGCTCCTTACAGATCGTTCCGGTCAGCTCCACGAGGTTTTCCGGCGCGTCGTCGGAGGTCGTGAGCGCGGAGGCATAGACGGAGATCACGAGCCGCCGCCCGGAGGCGGCGCGGCTGTTGAAGGAGCGGAGCTGCCCCTCGACCTCGATGCGTCCGCCGCAGAAAAGGTCCATCGCCTCCAACACGTCCTCCGCTGCCATGACCGGCAGGATGTCCGTCGTGCCGGAAAGGCGCTCGACCTCCAGCGAGAAGCGGTAAAATTTCCGGGAGTGATTTTCGTGGGAAAACTCCGGCAGTCCCGTCAGGGTGCCGCGCAGGATCACATGATTGGCTGTATATTCCATTCTTCCACCTCATTTAGTTCGTATGGAAAACTATATGAGACGGTTTCTGCAAATAGTACAGGCCGCGCGGTCATACCCTCAGCGCTGGCCGCGCGGCTTTTTCGGCGCGGCGGCTCGCGGCGGCTGCGCCGTCCCTTTCCGGGACGGCTTCTGCGATGCGGCGGGCTGCTTCTCGGACTTTTCCGCATCCCTCCGGGGCGCTTTCGGCGGATAGGGGCGGATGAGGCACTGCGGCGTAAAGCCGATGAGGTCGGTGCGCCCGGCCTTGACGAGCGCCTCCTTCACCAGTGCGTAATTCGCCGGATTGCGGTACTGCATGAGCGCACGCTGCATCGCCTTTTCGTGCGGATTTTTCGGAACATAGACCTTTTCCATCGTTCTGGGGTCCAGTCCGGTGTAATACATGACGGTCGAGAGCGTGGAGGGCGTCGGATAGAAGTCCTGCACCTGCTCCGGCTCGTGGCCGGTGTCGCGCAGGTACTCCGCCAGCTCCACTGCGTCGCGGAGCGTGCAGCCGGGGTGCGAGGACATGAGATACGGCACGACGAACTGCTTCATATGCTCCTGCTCGTTGATCTTCTTATACTTCTCAAGGAACTGGAGGTAGACCGCATGACGCGGCTTTCCCATCTTCTCCAGCACATGGTCGGAGACGTGCTCCGGCGCGACCTTGAGCTGGCCGGAGATGTGATAGCGCACCAACTCGTGGAAAAATGTCTCGGACTTGTCGGCCAGCAGATAGTCAAAGCGGATGCCGCTGCGGATAAAGACCTTTTTGACGCCCGGAAGCTTCCGGAGCTTCCGCAGGAGCGCCACATAGTCGCTGTGGTCGGCGATCATGTTTTTGCACGGCTCCGGGAACAGGCACTGCCGGTTCGGGCACGCGCCCTTCGTGAGCTGCTTTTTGCACGCGGGCTGGCGGAAATTTGCCGTCGGACCGCCCACGTCGTGGATGTAGCCCTTGAAGTCCTTCTCGTGCGTCATGGCCTCGGCCTCCGCCAGAAGGGATTCGTGACTGCGCGTCTGGATGATGCGCCCCTGATGGAACGTCAGCGCGCAGAAGCTGCACGCGCCGAAGCAGCCGCGGTTGGACGCGAGACTGAAGCGCACCTCGGAGATCGCCGGAACGCCGCCCTGCTTTTCGTAGGACGGATGATACGTCCGGCAGTAGGGCAGGCCGTAGACCCGGTCCATCTCCTCCTGCGAAAGCGGCTTCTGCGGCGGGTTCTGGACGACGAATTCATGCTCACCATACGGCTCCAGCAGCCGCCGCGCCGAAAACGGGTCGGTGTTGCAGTATTGCAGATAGAAGCTCTCGGCGTATTTTTTCGGGTCCGCCGCAAGGCTTGCATAGTCCGGCAGCCGCAGGCACGGCAGGTTCGGGTCCGGCTCGCGCACGCGGAAGACCGTCCCGTCGATGTAGGTCACGTCATGGATGTCCATGCCGTCGTTGAGCGCGTCGGCGACCTCGACGATGCTGCGCTCACCCATGCCGTAGAGCAGAAGGTCGGCCTGCGAATCGAGCAGGATCGAGCGCTTGAGCTTGTCCGACCAGTAATCGTAGTGCGCAAGGCGGCGGAGGCTTGCCTCGATGCCGCCGATGATGATGGGTGTCTTTTTATAGGTCCGGCGGATGAGGTTGCAGTAGACGGTCACGGCATAGTCCGGCCGCTTTCCCATCACGCCGCCGGGCGTGAAGGCGTCGGTCTGGCGGCGCTTTTTCGAGACGGAATAGTGGTTGACCATCGAGTCCATGTTGCCGCCGGAGACGAGAAAGCCGAGCCGCGGCTCACCGAGGGCGGTGACGGACGCCGGGTCCTTCCAGTCCGGCTGCGAGAGGATGCCGACCTTATAGCCCGCACTCTCCAGCACGCGCGAAATGATGGCGTGGCCGAAGGAGGGGTGATCGACATAGGCGTCGCCGATGATGTATACAAAGTCGCACTGCGTCCAGCCGCGCGCGTCCATATCCTTTTTGCTGATGGGCAGAAATTCCGGCATACCCGGCCCTCCTGTTGGTGAAATTCCGGCGGAAGCGCCCTGCGGCGCTCCGTATTGCGTTTGCTGCGGTCATGTGCAGAAAAGCGGCCGGCGGATTTAGGGAAGTTCTGATGAAATCAGCGGCTGTGGACGGCGAGAGATTTTT
>FR887143.1 GCA_000436735.1 Firmicutes bacterium CAG:170 | reverse complement strand
GCCTTGCGATGGGAGGACTTGGACGTTCAGAATCGCACGTTGTCCATCAATAAAAGTGTCGCGCGGCAGGACGGAAAACTGGTTATCAGCACGCCCAAAACGCCAAATTCCATCCGAACGGTTCTGCTACCAGAAGACACGGTGAAACTTCTCATAGAAGAACACGAAAGACATCATGCAAATCCGTATCTGTTCCCATCTCCGCGCACAGGCGAGACGTGGGACCCGGATGGCTTCCGCAGGCTGCATGATCGGATCATCAAAGAAATCGGCGCGGAACATGTGCGTTTTCATGATATGCGACACACATTCGCGACGTTATCACTGAAAAGTGGCGTAGACGTGCGAACATTGTCTGAAACGCTGGGTCACTTCAGCGCAGGATTCACCCTCAGCACCTATGTCCACTCAACACCGGGGATGAAACAGAGCGCGGCAGATGCGATCGGAAACACCATCCGAAACGCGATCTGAAGCGTGAAACCGAAGCGGCGGCTGCAACTTGCAGCCGCCGTTCAAACGTTCAAAATATTCTTGAAAACAGAGAAACTTGTGCT
>FR887142.1:7697-8390 GCA_000436735.1 Firmicutes bacterium CAG:170 | reverse complement strand
CCATAGCCGTCTCCTTCTTCCTGCCTTCAGTATACCATAGTTCATGCCGCTATGGGTCATTTCCTTGTCCACTTCCTGGGGTACAGTTTAGATCCGTACCCACTCGTTTTTCTTATACCATTCAAAGGCAAGCGCTACTTGTCCAGCAAACGGGGCGCAGTTCACACCAATGGCCTTTTGCACGGATATGGCAATGAATATCCGCAAAAGCCATTTAGCTTCCCTTTCTCCAGACCATTTTGTTTACGACGCCGGTATAGCTCTGAATGAGCCTCGCAGCCTTCATCGACACATTTTCGCCGGTGTAATCCGCGACCGGCGTGCCGAAACAGCCCTCCTGCTGCATCTGCACCGCCATTTCCACGCCTTGCAGCAGCGACTCCGTATCGATCCCGGCCAGCACGAAGCAGCCCGCGTCCAGCGCCTCGGGGCGCTCCGTGGAGGTGCGGATGCTGACCGCCGGGAACGGCTTTCCAATGGACAGGAAGAAGCTGCTCTCCTCCGGCAGCGTTCCGCTGTCGGAGACGACCGCGAAGGCGTTCATTTGCAGGCAGTTATAATCGTGGAAGCCCAGCGGCTCATGCGCGATCACCCGGCTGTCCAGCCGGAATCCTGTCGCCTCGAGCCGCTTCCGGCTCCTCGGATGGCAGGAATAGAGAATCGGCATGTCGTACCTCTCCGACATCCCGTTGA
>FR887142.1:0-7677 GCA_000436735.1 Firmicutes bacterium CAG:170 | reverse complement strand
CGCCCCCCGCCGTAAACAGCTGGAGAAAGTTGCAGTCGGTATCGATATTCTCCTCCCGATGCGCGGAGAGCAAAATGTACTGTCCCTTCGTCAGTTCCAGCCGCTTATGAACGTCGCTTGCCTCGATCTTTTCCAGATTCGCGCGCAGCACCTCCGCCATGGGACTGCCGGTCACAAATATGCGCTCCTTCGGCAGGCCGCACTCCATCAGATACCGCCGCGCATGCTCTGAATAGCAGAGATTGACGTCGCTGATGATATCCACGATGCGGCGGTTCGTCTCCTCCGGCAGGCACTCATCCTTGCATCGGTTGCCCGCCTCCATATGGAAGATTGGGATGTGCAGCCGTTTCGCGCCGATCACGGAAAGGCAGGAATTCGTATCGCCCAGAACCAGCACCGCGTCCGGCTTCTCCTGCACCATCAGCTTGTAGGACCGCTCGATGATGTTCCCGATTGTCGCGCCGAGATCGTCGCCGACGGCGTTCAGATAAAAGTCCGGCGCACGGAGGCCGAGATCGTCAAAGAATACCTGATTGAGCGTATAGTCATAATTCTGACCGGTGTGGACCAATATCTGGTCAAAGTAACGGTCGCAGCATTTTATGGTGGCGGACAGCCGGATGATCTCCGGCCGCGTGCCGATGATCGTCATGAGCTTCAGCTTTCCCATGGTCACACCTCCTCGAAGTAGGTATCCGGGCGGCTTGGGTCAAAAAGCTCGTTGGCCCACATGACCGTCACTAAGCTTTCCGTCTCGCTCAGATTGATGATGTTGTGCGTATAGCCCGGCAGCATATGAACGGCCTGAATCTGGTCGCCGCTGACCTCGAATTCGATTTTTTCATCCGAGCCGATCCTTCGCTCCTGGATCAGTCCGTGCCCGGCGACCACCATAAAGAACTCCCACTTGCTGTTGTGCCAGTGCTGCCCCTTGGTGATACCGGGCTTTGAAATATTCACAGAGACCTGACCGCAGGAGGCTGTTTTCAGCAGTTCTGTGAAGCTGCCGCGCTCGTCCACATTCATCTTCAGCGGGAACGCAATTTTCTCCGGCGGCAGATAGGAAAGATAGGTGCTGTAGAGCTTCTTCTCAAAGCTGCCCTCCGGAATTTCCGGAAGCAGGAGCGTCCGCGGCTGATCGTGGAAGCTGTGCAGCAGCCGGACGATCTCGCCCAGCGTCACGCGATGGCTGACCGGAACGCGGCAATAGGCCCCCTCCGACCGATGGGGACAGCCCTCCATGGCGTCCAGAATTTCATCGATCAGGTCATCAATGTAAACCAGCTCCAGCTCCACTGTCGGGTCGGAGACGGTAATGGGCAGCTCGCGGGAAATGTTGTGGCAGAACGTCGCCACCACAGAGTTATAATTGGGCCTGCACCACTTGCCAAACAGGTTCGGCAGACGGTAGATCATCCCGGCTGCACCTGTTTCCTCGCCGTAAGCGAGAAGCAGTTCCTCCGCCGCTTTCTTGGACTGTCCGTAGGGGCTTCCTGCAAAACGTCCGGTTAGGCTGGCCTGAATGGAGGACGCCACCAGCACCGGGCAGCGGTTCCCGCTTTTCCGGAGCATTTCCAGAAGCGTCCGCGTGAAGTCCGTATTCCCGGCTGCAAATTCTTCCGGGTCTTTGGGCCGGTTCACGCCCGCCAGATGCACCACAAGATCCGTTTTTTTGCAGCAGTCCGCAAGCGCCTCCGGCGACACTTCCCGCGTGCAGCGGTAAATTTCACCGATCTGCAGCGACGGTCTCGTTCTGTCCCGGCCGTCGCGGAGCGTTTCCAGCCGCGCGGTCAGGTTTCTCCCGACAAAGCCATTCGCGCCCGTCACCAGTATATTCATCAGCAGCTTCCTCCGAACAGCTTCAGCTTCCGCAGCAGCGCCTTCATTTCCTCCACGTCCAGTCGGTGCGTGTTGTGGGAATTATACTGCTCCGCGCCGTTGAACGCGGGATTGCCCTTGCTGAAATAGTTGTCGTAATTCAGGTCGCGATTGTCCGCCCGGATCCGGAAAAAGCCCGGCAGATCCTCCGCACGGAGCATCTCCTCCGCTGTCACGAGCACCTCAAAGAGCTTTTCGCCGTGGCGCGTGCCGATGTTCTGGATCTCATTTCCGGCCTGCTTCAGCTCCAGCACCGCCCGCGCCAGCGTCTCGATGGTCGCGGCAGGCGCCTTCTGCACGAACAGGTCACCCTGTTCGCCGTGCTCGAATGCGTAGAGGACGAGGTCTACCGCGTCCTCCAGCGTCATCATGAAGCGGGTCATGGCCGGGTTGGTGACGGTCAGCGGCTTTCCCTCCTCGATCTGCTGGCAAAACAGCGGGATGACCGAGCCGCGCGAGGCCATGACATTGCCGTAGCGCGTCAGGCAGAGCACCGGGTCGCCGGGCAGCATCTGCCGGGAACGTGCGATCACGTTCTTCTCCATCACGGCCTTGGTCATACCCATAGCGTTGATCGGATACGCCGCCTTGTCGGTCGAAAGGAAGATCGCCTTTTTCACGCCGCTTGCCACGCAGGCGTCGATCACATTGTTCGAGCCGATAATGTTGGTCTTGACGGCCTCCATCGGGTAGAACTCGCAGGAAGGCACCTGTTTGAGGGCCGCGGCATGGAACACATAGTCCACGCCCCGGAAGGCCGGCGCGATAGAGCAGTAGTCGCGGACGTCGCCGATGTAAAATTTGATTTTCCCGGCGTACTCCGGGCACTCCGTCTGATAAGCGTGCCGCATGTCGTCCTGCTTCTTCTCGTCGCGGGATAAAATGCGGATCTCCGCAATGTCGGTGCTCAAAAACCGGCGCAGCACCGCGTTGCCAAAGGAGCCTGTCCCGCCGGTTATCAGCAGGATCTTATCTTTGAACATTTTCTGCCTCCATAGCATTGAAGTTTCTCTGTAATTGCATGTGCTGCGCAACACAGTACGGCAGCATGACCAGAATATTGGACAGCATGACCAGTATCCAGCTTTCAGAATATCGATATACGACGATCAAAAACAAATATTTGAGTACAACGCCGCCTGCATAGAAGCCAAGCTGTAATTTCAGCCGTCCGAGGCCGCAAACAAATGTGGACAGCACATTCTGCAATGTAAACAGCGTGCCCCACAACGCAAAAATCAGCGCGTAGTCGTAGCGGACAGCGATCGTTTTGGACCCAAGCCACAGATTGACGACAGGCTGTAAAATACACACCAGCAGCAATTGTCCGCTGAGGATGACCGGCATACACAGCAGGCATTTCCGATAAAGCTGGCGGAGCCATGCATATGACTTTTCCAGAAAGGCCTTTGTGACCGCCGACCATACAGGTGTCAATGCGACCTGCGCCAGCGTTCCCGCCAGGGAAAAAAGTTTGAAGTAAATATTGTATTCCGTTGTGTTCGCAGGATCGGTGAAGTATGTAATACAGAAATCGTTGGTGTTGACCAGCAGCATATACAGGAGCTGACATACAAAGAAAATCCCTCCAACACCGGCGATCTCGCGCACAGCCCCCCACCGAAAGCAGCTGACTCGCGGGCGTACCTCACGCAGTTTTGTTGCAAAAACCGCCACGGTCGCCGTAAGATACGGCAGGCACGCAAGAAATACATACGCCTGTGAAAGCATCAGCAGGTTGGCCTCGGCATCCTTAGATGGCGTAAGCAGCACAAAAGCCAACCGCAGAATACTTCCGCTTAGACTCAGCAAATGATTTAGTGCAGACTTTTGAAGTGCATAGATCACAGAGCTGATGAGCTTTAGAAAAAAATGGATCGTTACGCCTACAAAAACGTTTCGTACAGACAGTGCCAATACTGCCGGTGATACGACCTCTTCCTGAATATTCAGAAGAACATTCCATTTCAGCAGCGGCGCCGCGATCAAACCGACAGCCATCAGCAATACGCTTACCAGCCCTATCAGAAGATAGGCTGTCGAGATTTGCTGTTGTGCGCGTTCCGTGCGTCCATTTGTAAAGCTGTCAACAAGGCTGTTGCGTAGACCGTTTCCAATACCCAAGTCAAAAAAGTCGATCCATGTAACGATGCCAAGTATGGTATACCACACGCCTAGTACGGACTGATCGTTGAAATACCGCAGAAATGCAGGCATGGAAAAGACTGAGATCAAAACGCCCGCACCCTTGATAAGGAAGGCCGCAGCCGAATTTCTCAGAATGATCCTTGTATTTCCTGATAAGCGGCAAAGCGTCTGCCGAAATTTCGTCCACGCCTTCATACGCCGCTCACCTGCCTGTTATCAGTTTTATCGACCAGCAGCTTCTCAAAGGCAGCCGGTGTGTTTTCCCGAAAGACAGCCTCCATCACTTTCGGCTCCACATGTTTTCCCAAATATCGATCAAAAAAGCGTTCGATTTTCTCCGCCTGTGCGTCCAGATCTTCTTCACATTCATCCAGTGTGACCGTGAGCGGATATTTCTCCAAATACGGCAAACTGACATCCTGCATCGACCAGTATGTTGCGATAACAGGCTTTCCAAGCGCCATATATTCAAAGATTTTTCCGGAGGGAAGCGTCACATTTTTGGCTCCAATACTCAGCAGAACATCCGCCTCATCCAATAATTCCAGTACACGCTCATGCCCGATCAGCCCCAACTCCGTCAGCTCCAAGGCGCTTCCGGCGGTAGCCAGCGCACACCTGCACTGATTCATACCAGCGATCGTCAGCTTCACACGATAGCGTTTCAGCCGGCTCAGGACATTTATCACATGATAGGGAGTCCGGATACTTTCCGCCATGGTTCCAGCAAAGACGATGTGAACACAGCCATCTATACGCGCACACTTCTCCTGAGCAGCACGCGGCATAAAAAGCGGAACATCCCCATAAGCGGCCCGCTTCATCCATGCTTCCTGTGCTGTATAATGCGCATGATGTTCGCGGCTGGCTTTCATAAGGATCACATAGTCCATGCCGCAGAACAAATACCGTTCCCATGCGATCCTCCGCCATCTGGCATAGGCAGCAGGAATGTGCCTCGGCAAATTGCCTCCAGACAAAGTATCCAGCTGATACGCGCAGACAAATAAATGCGGAAACAGCTTTTTCAGCCGGTTTCCAGCGATCAACGTTTCTGATGGAAGGTGTATGCAGATCAGTGTGTCAATTTTCTGTTTTTTGACGACAGCGCTGGCGATCTCCGTCATCTCGTCCGCTCTTTTTTTCTCCGAAGCCGCTGGAATACAGGAAAACGGATCCAGCCATCGCAAATAGATCCGCACTTTCTCTTTCCAAGTCTTATGTACCGGTATATCCGGCATTGTCCACGTCCGGAGAATGTGCACTCCGTTCTGTATTTCTTCTTCCGGCGCATCAGCCGGACGGTAACAGCCGACAAAGACCTCATAGCCCTTATCGACCAGATATTCTGCAACGTTCCGGCAGCATACGCCGTTGGCGCTGTTGCCTTCCCGATAATAGTCTAATAAAAAAAGAATTCTTTTCACCAATGGCTCCTTCTGTGTCTTCAGTTTCCAAAGGAATATGGGACGATATGCTGCCAATTGTTCAAAATCAGGAATGCATGATACGCAAGGCACAGCAGCAGCGTGATATATTGAAGGAAGACCCGTGTCTTCGGCATTTTACTTTTTCCGGCATAGAGCACCTCTGCAAGCCCGACACTCATAAAAGGCAAAAACGCGACCAGCAGCCGGACCGCAATACTAGAGGTAACAAAGATCACTGACACCGCTGCTGTCAGAATGACATAACCAAGATTTTGATTCTGCTTCGGTGTTTTTTCTTCCAGACCGCTGTACACATATGCAGCGATAGCCGCGATCAGCAGATACATCCCAGCAGTCTTGATCCCACCGGCAAATGCGCCGATCCAGTTCGTATTCATCCCGGATACATAACTGGTATAGTCGTTAAACAGCTTTGAGAAGAAAGCCGCCAATGGATGTGCAAGAGCGCTCACAAGGATCATTCCGCAAAACGTAAGCGCTGCTGTAAGGCCGTTCCAGTGTAGCAACGGCAGGAAGTATAAGAGCAAATAGATAACTGCCGTTTTGTGAAACATACACGCTGCTGCGATCACGCAGCAATACGGCAGGAATTTTCTTTTTTTGACAAATGGGAAAGCGAGCAATACAATTGAGACCGCCAGATAATACCGAATCAGGTCAAACGAGGTATACAGATATGGAAACGACAGCAGAATAACAACGGCAGAGAAAATGTGCTCCGTGTTTCTGTAAAGGAAGCTGCATACGGAAAACGCCACAAATCCGCTGCTGATCCAGAACATCGTGCGGGCAGTTCCCCCGCAAACTGCGATCAGCTTGCAGAAAACATAGAATCCATACTCCATAAAATAGGTATATTTCTGCGGGGGAAGCCATGGTAATGCTGAGAAAGTACGAAAAACCGACGCATAGGTGGTCCCATCATAGGAAACGCCAAAGTCTCTCGCCCCACCGATCACCGTCAGTGCCACAGCGACCAGTACAAGATAAAACACACGTCCGCCTTTTCTTTTCAGGGCGCCGATCCACTGAAGCACTGCTCCCAGCCCAAGGAGAACACTATAGTAAATGAAGTAAATTGTCATTCGCTCAAACCAAGCCTTTTATCGTTTAATGAGTCTCTTCTGCATCGGCTCTGGAAGTACACAAAGGAAAGCACAAAAAACATAACGCTTTTGCAGCGGATACTTTACATCCCTCAAATATCGCCATGCGCTGGCACGGTCTCCCCTGAGCAGCATCTGACGGCAGCAAGTACAGCGCCACCTGTCCAACAGCAGATGTATGCATCGCTGCTTGTCTTTTGATATGGCAGGATCTTGCGTCAGCTGTGTCTCCCGTCGTGCAAACGCCCATTGCAAATTGTTTGTTCCGCCGGCGGTCGCTGTGCTGAGTTCACGCCGATAGATCGCAGTTTCCCTCTGAATGAGCAGCAGAGGATAATAGGCCGCGATTCGATACCACAAGTCGGTATCTTCTCCGATCCGCTCACCAACTTCAAAGCACTGGTTTTTCAGAATGCTGCGGTGAATACACATGGTATCCGTGTGTATAAATGTCGTTGAATATTTCAGCACGAATTCAAAATAATTCTCGATCCAGATCTGTTCCGGCTTCTTCTGCAGAAGGGCTAGCTTAGATCTCATTGTTCCGTCCGGATAAGTCGTCCGATACATGGTACTGAGAAATCGCGTCTCCGGTCTGGCATCGATGGCACTGCTCAACGTCGTCAGATGATCCGGGAGCCATAGATCATCGGCATCCAGAAAGCAAACATACTCTCCCCTGCTCTCCTGAATACCGCGGTTTCTGGCGGCAGATACCCCTGCATTCTGCTGCCGAATGAGACGGATCTGTCCGCGCACCGGCTCCAGCATCGTTTCCAACGCATCGCTCGAACCATCGTCCACAATGACGATCTCCCGATCTTCACAGCTTTGCGCGAGGACGCTTCTTACGGTTTCCAGAATGGTATCCGCCTTATTGTAAACCGGTATTACTACGGAAAATCTCATACGCGCTCCTCTCCTGACAGGCCGCGGATACCGAAGGACATAGTCCTTCGGTATCCGCTTTGATCATTCTCTCGGAACTTCCTTATTTCCGAATCATTTTGCCATCCGTGCCGAAATCATAGAAACCGGCAGGCATGAGTCCATTGGTATGGTTTACCCAATAATGATACGTGGTAACGACC
>FR887141.1:4751-6927 GCA_000436735.1 Firmicutes bacterium CAG:170 | reverse complement strand
GGGGAACCTTGTGGGTCACATAGCCGTGCGCGACGGAACTCTCCGAGGTTTTTGACAGAATGAAATCCGCAGGAGCTTGCTCCTGCGGATTTTTTGTATTTGGAAGAAATTTAATTGCTTTCCTGCTCGCGCTTGACGTGCGCGCAGAGCGCGTCGAAGGTCTGCTGGCTCATGTCGTGCTCCATGCGGCAGGCATCCTGAAGCGCGGTCTCTTTGTCCACGCCGAGGGCCATCAGGAAGCTGGAAAGCATCCGGTGCCGCTCCAGCATACTGGACGCGATCTGCATGCCGCTCTCGCTGAGCGTGATGAAGCCGTCCTTATCCATGGTAATATAGCCGTTTTCGCGCAGGCGCTTGGTCGTATAGGTGACGCTGGGCTTGGTGACGCCCAGCTGCTCGGCAACGTCGATGGAGCGGATATAGCCATGCTTCTCCTTCATCATCAGCATCGCCTCGAGATAATCCTCAGAAGCTCTCAGAATTTTCATGGCATTCTGCACCATCCTTTTTTGGAAATTACCCTTACCTTAACACATTCTTACCAAAAATGCAAGAAAGAATAATTCCGTGAAAAAGGGGCTTGACAAAAAGAGTTAGATATGTTAAACTGTTCAGCGGTTAGAGAAGCTTAACCTATTGAAAAGGCGAAGGCTTCCAAACCGTTTTTTGAACTGCACCGGTTAGAGAATATAAACCGGGGGACGTGGAGGAGAAGCTATGATGCCGCTTGCACTTGCAAACATTGGCGAAGAAAATCTGATCCACAAGGTCGGCGGATCGCCGGAGATGAAGAAGCATCTCGAGGATCTGGGCTTTACGGCCGGAGGGACGGTAACGGTGGTCGCCTCGCTGGGCGGGAACATCATCGTGAAGATCAAGGAATCCCGCGTAGCCATCAGTGAAGAGATGGCGCGCAAAATTATGATCTGAAATTCTGAAAAGGAGAGAAGATAATGAAAACATTGAAGCAAGCCAAAATCGGCGACACCGTCAAGGTCGTCAAGCTCCATGGCGAAGGCCCCGTCAAGCGCCGTATCATGGACATGGGCATCACCAAGGGCACGGAGGTCTACATCCGTAAGGTCGCACCGCTGGGCGATCCGATGGAGGTCACGGTACGCGGCTATGAGCTGAGTCTTCGCAAGGCCGACACCGAAATGATCGAAATTGAAGAGTGACGCCCAAAAGCTTCACTTTTTGTATTTTTGTTAAAGAAATCTAATTATATTTAGAGTTCCTGAACAGGAAGGAGCAGAAAATGGAAAAGCAAATCAAAATTGCCCTCGCGGGCAATCCGAACAGCGGCAAAACAACGCTGTTCAACGCCCTGACGGGCTCGAACCAGTTCGTTGGCAACTGGCCCGGCGTCACCGTCGAGAAGAAGGAAGGCCGGCTCAAGAAGCATGAGGACGTCGTCATCATGGACCTTCCCGGTATCTATTCCCTTTCGCCGTACACGCTGGAGGAAGTCGTCTCCCGTAACTATCTGATCACGGAGCGCCCGGATGCCATCCTGAACATCATCGACGGCACCAACCTCGAGCGTAACCTCTACCTCACCACGCAGCTGACCGAGCTGGGCATCCCGGTCGTCATCGCCATCAACATGATGGATATCGTCAAGAAGAACGGCGACCAGATCAACGTCAAGGAGCTGTCCCGTCAGCTGGGCTGCAAGGTCGTTGAGATCTCCGCTCTGAAGGGCACCGGCATCATGGACGCGGCGGAGGCCGCGGTCGCCGCGGCAAAGGGCCCGCACACCGAGCCGCAGCACACCTTCTCCGGCGCTGTTGAGCACGCCATCGCCCATATCGAGGAAGCCGTCCTGCACGACAAGCCCGCTGAGCAGCAGCGCTGGTACGCGATCAAGATCTTTGAGCGCGACGACAAGGTCCTCGAGCAGCTGAGCATCCCGGCAGAGACGATGAAGCACATCGAAGAGGACATCAAGGCCGCCGAAAAGGAACTGGACGACGACGCGGAGTCCATCATCACCAACGAGCGCTATGTCTACATCGCGCAGGTCATCAAGAGCTGCTACAAGAAGAAGAGCAAGGAAAAGCTCTCCACCTCCGATAAGATCGACCGGATCGTCACCAACCGCTGGCTGGGCCTGCCCATCTTCGCAGTCGTCATGTTCCTTGTTTACTACATCGCCATGGTCGCCGTCGGCGCG
>FR887141.1:0-4721 GCA_000436735.1 Firmicutes bacterium CAG:170 | reverse complement strand
GCCCGCCTGGCCCAACGACGGCCTGTTCGGCGACGGCTGGCACCTGCTCGGCATCGGCTCCTCCGCTTACAACGACGCTGCGGACGAATACACCGCCGCAAGCGAAGCCGTCAGCGGCTACTATGAGCTTGACACCGAAGCGGAAGACTTCGACGCCGACGCTGCTCTGGCTGAGATGAAGGCCGTCACGGCGGATTCCGCCAGCACGACCATCGGCGTTGAGGACGAGGAGACCCTCGCCATCAACGACATGACCGTTTACTATGACACGCTGCCCGAGGGTGCTGGCGAGATGGACGATGTTGTCCAGATGACCTATGTGGACGCCGTCAGCTACTTCGAAGAGAACGGCTTTGACGAGCCGGATCCCGCCGACTACGGCGTGTGGGTCCCCGGTGTTCCCGTTCTGGTCGAAAACCTGCTGGACGCCTGCAACGTCCCTGAGGACGGCTGGCTGCACGGCCTGATCCTCGACGGCATCGTCGCCGGTGTCGGTGCGGTCCTCGGCTTCGTGCCGCAGATGCTCGTTCTGTTCCTGATGCTGGCCTTCCTCGAAGCCTGTGGCTACATGGCCCGTATCGCCTTCGTTCTCGACCGTATCTTCCGCAAGTTCGGCCTGTCCGGCAAGTCCTTCATCCCGATGCTCATCGGCGTCGGCTGCGGCGTTCCGGGTATCATGGCCTCGCGTACCATTGAAAATGAACGCGACCGCCGTATGACGGTCATGACCACGACCTTTATCCCCTGCGGCGCAAAGGTCCCGTTCATCGGCATGATCGCGGGCGCGCTCTTCGGCGGCAGCCCCTGGGTCTCCACCTCCGCTTACTTCATCGGCATGGCTGCCATCGTCATCTCCGGCATCATGCTGAAAAAGACCAAGATGTTCTCCGGCGATCCGGCTCCGTTTGTCATGGAGCTGCCGGCCTACCACTGGCCGACCCTCGGCAACGTCCTGCGCAGCATGTGGGAGCGCGGCTGGTCCTTCATCAAGAAGGCCGGTACGATCATCCTGCTGTCCACCATCTTTGTCTGGTTCACCACCTACTTCGGTGTGGTTGACGGCGCGTTCCGTATGCTCGACGAGAGCGAGATCGACTACTCCATCCTCGCAGCCATCGGCGGCGTGATCGCCTGGATCTTCAAGCCCCTCGGCTGGGGCAACTGGCAGGCGGCTGTCGCCTCCATCACCGGCCTCGTTGCCAAGGAGAACATTGTCGGCACGCTCGGCATTCTCTATGGCGGCGGCGACGGAACGGTCTATCAGAACCTGATGAACGCCTTCACCGGCATCACCGGCTACTCCTTCCTCGTGTTCAACCTGCTGTGCGCTCCGTGCTTCGCGGCCATCGGCGCCATCAAGCGCGAGATGAACAGCCCGAAGTGGACCTGGTTCGCCATCGGCTATCAGTGCGGCTTTGCGTATGTCATCGCCCTCATGATCAACCAGTTCGGCGGCCTCTTCACCGGCCATGCCAATGTCCTCGGTGTGATCGTCGGCGTGATCCTGCTTGCTGGCATCATCTATATGCTCTTCAAGCCGTATAAGGAAGCCACGAAGCTCACCACAAAGGTAAAGTAATTCCGTTATCCCTTCTCTTTTCAAAGGAGTGATTTTCATGTTTGACTGGATCGCACAAAACCTTGGTACGCTCCTCATTTCAGCTGTTTTGATTGCAATCGTTACCTCCATCATTATCTCCCTGATCCGGCAGAAAAAGAGAGGAAAATCCTCCTGCGGCTGTAACTGTGCGCACTGCGCTCTGCACGGCCAGTGCCACAAACAGCAATGATCCCGGGGCGGATGTGTCCCTGACACATCCGCCCGATCTCTTCACAGGAGGTTAGATGTGTCTAATCAGAAGCGAACGCTGACGCCGGCAGCCATCAAGTACCTGCTGGCCATCTCCGAGCTGTGCAGCGGCGGCCGCGGTGCGCGAAGCGTGGACGTGGCCACGAGGCTGAACGTCTCGAAGCCGAGCACACACCATATGATCCAGGCCCTCTGTGAAGCGGGCTATGCTGAACGCGAGCGCTACGGCGCGATCTACCTGACGGACGCTGGGCGCAGTGCCGCGGCGGCCTACGGCGCGTGCTGCGAGCGGCTGTGCGAGCAGCTGGGATCGGCGCTTGGCCTCGAGAAGGACGTCTGCCGGAGCGCGGCTTATGCCGCTCTGGAGCAGCTTCCCGACGCGCTGCCGGAGCTGGAAAAGGCGTAAAAGTGAAAAATTGCCGCGCGGAAGAGGGGAAAGCCCTTCTCCGCGCGGCTTTTTTACAAGGCGGCTCTTTCCTATCACGCAATTGTGTGTTATGATATCCCCATGATGAAAAACAGAATTTCCTACTATGTCAGCAGAAAAAATGTTCTGGTCTGGCTTGCGGCGCTTGTGATGGTTTGCTCGGCAATCGCCCGCATCGCATATTTCTGCGGGAAAGGCGCAGATGCAGCGACGGTGTGGTTTCAGATCGTATTGCCGGTGGCAGCATCCCTGATCTATGTGCTGATCCTTCTGTGCTCCGGTGAGGAGCGCCTGTACCGGACGGCAGTTCCGGTCTTTATGGCCGCCATTTATTTTGGCATCCGCATTTCGTCGATGGACGGCATGTGGCGGCGCTACATTCTCCTGTGCTGGATCGCGTACATGGCCTTTGCGGTCGCCTATGCGGTCATTATCTCCGGCAAGGGCGGCGTATGGCTGCTGCCGCTGATGTATCTGGCGGCGCTGGGCGTGCTGCTCTACGACAGCCGCGCCGCGCTCCATGCGGAGAACATCGGTATTTTCTACGCGAATCTGCCGGACATGCTCCTGCTGCTGGCGGGCCTGCTGGTGAGTCTTGTGGTGAAGGTGCATCTCGACAACAAATACCACCCGACGTGGGGCGACCGCCCGGACGGGCGGAAGCTGCGCACGCTCGACCCGGTGCAGATCGTCGGAAACTACATCATGCCGACGCGCGGCGGCTCGTCGAACTTCATCCGCGAGACGGTGGAGATCACGGCGATGGAGCGCTATATCCGCGAGAAGCGCCGTGCCGGTATGACCAGCTTCGGCATCACACATGTATTCCTCGCGGCCTATGTGCGCTGCGTGGCGAAGTATCCGGCGCTGAACCGCTTCCTCTCCGGCCAGCAGGTCTACAGCCGGGACGACGATATCCAGTTCTGCATGATGATCAAGGAGGACATGACCACCGAAGCGCCGGAGAGCGCCATGAAGCTGCATCTGAAGCCGACGGACACGGTGGACGATATCTACCGGAAGTTCAACGAGGAGGTCGAACGCATCAAGGGCGCGTCCGACGCCAGCGATTTTGACAAGACTGCCAAGGCGCTGTCGCTGATCCCGGGCGTCCTCTTCAAGTTCGCGGTGTGGGTGCTGAAAACGATGGACTATTTCGGCCTGCTGCCGAAGTTCCTGCTGGAGGTCAGCCCGTTCCACGGCTCGATCTTCTTCACCTCCATGGGCTCGCTCGGCATTCCGCCGATCGTACACCATCTCTATGACTTCGGCAACCTGCCTGTTTTCGTCGCGTTCGGCTGCAAATACCGCAAGAACGAGGTGCAGCCCGACGGGACGATCGTGCAGCGCAAGTATGTGGACTACACCGTGAACACGGACGAGCGTATCTGCGACGGCTTCTATTTCGCCACGACGCTCAAACATATGAAAAAGCTCCTGAGCCATCCGGAGCGGCTGGACGAGCCGCTGGATGAGGTCGTACATGATATCGAGTGACTTATATGAAGCGTTCTGAATTTTCCGAATGGTGCCGGGCGGGCGTCCGTCTGCTCGACGGCGCCACGGGCACAAATCTGATGCGCGCGGGAATGCCGCGCGGCGTCTGCACGGAGCAATGGGTGCTGGAGCATCCGCAGACGATCCTGAAGCTCCAGCGGGACTATGCCGCGGCGGGCAGCGAGGTGCTCTATGCGCCGACCTTCTGCGCCAACCGCTATGCGCTGAAGGACTACGGTCTGGAGGAGCGGCTGCACACGATGAACGTGTCGCTCGTGCAGCTCACACGAAAGGCGGCGGGCGCAGGCGTACTGGTCGCCGGGGATATGACGACGCTGGGGCGTCCAGTCGAGGAGGACGGCGCACACAGCTATCAGGCGCTGCTCCGCGTCTACCGGGAGCAGGTGGAGGCCCTTCTGGACGGCGGCGTCGATCTGTTCGCCGTGGAGACGATGATGGGCGTGACGGAGAGCATGGCGGCGGTAGAGGCCATCCGCAGCGTCTGCGACCTGCCAATCCTCTGTACGCTCTCGGTTCAGTCCGACGGGAAGGCGTACTTCGACGGAAACGCCGCCGAGGCGGCGGTCTCGCTGGAGGAGTTGGGTGCAGACGCGGTCGGCGTCAACTGCGCCTCCGGGCCGGATCAGCTGGAAAGCGTGGTGCGGATGATGAAAAACGCCTGTGCGCTCCCCATTGCGGCCAAGCCCAACGCGGGCCTGCCGGTCATGACGGAGCACGGCGAGGCGGTCTATCCGATGGATGCGCAGCAGTTTGCGGAGGGCGTGGAGCGCCTTGTGCAGGCCGGCGCGTCGCTGATCGGCGGCTGCTGCGGCACGACGCCGGAGCATATCCGCGCCCTGCGGAGGCTCTGCACGCGCATGGAAAGCGCCGGAAACGGCGCTCCCGTATAAAATGAACGACGCGCCGGGCAGATGCCCGGCGCGTTTTGCTGTTATAGGGTGTATTCTTCCAACTCCCAACGCACCC
>FR887140.1 GCA_000436735.1 Firmicutes bacterium CAG:170 | reverse complement strand
TGATACGATAAAGAGCATTACACGGCGTAGTTTGATAATTAATTGTTTTAATTAGGTTTTAGTATCAAATATCTATACGCATCTGGATTACAGCTCCAAGGTATCCTCAGCAAACGCGATTCTTGACTGCTTCCCGGCATAAAAAAATCGCCGCGAACCTGCATAGTTCGCGGCGACGGTGTGTTTTCACTACACTATAGATGAACACAGGGATTCGCGTTTTCAGAATGACGCTGTGCAAAAACTCATCTAGAGAATCCTACTTGTTCAATTTCAAAAACCGAAAACCATGATTATACATCGCAGCATAATAACTGTGATTTTGAAACAAGGATTTCACTGCATTTCAACTGCTCAAACTACAAGGGCAACCGTGGCACCTGCACCTCTACCCATTATGTCCGTGTGGACTTTCTGGAACAGGTCGTTCTCGGCGAAATCCGTCGTCTGACGAAGTATGCCGGCCTTTACGAGGACGATTTTCTCAAGGAAGTGATCGGTCACTCCCGGCAGGCAGAGGAACCGGAGCGCAAGCTGAAGGAAAAAGAGCTGAAAACGCTCCTTGCCCGTGACGAAGAATTGACGGCCTCTTTGAACGTATCTATGAGGACAATGTTTCCGGCAAGCTCTCTGATGACCGCTTTGCAAAAATGTCCCGGCGGTATGAGGACGAGCAAAAGGAACTGTCGGAGAAAATAAAAAAGTTCCGCTCCGAAATAGAGAAGCAGAGCAGCCGTTCCATGACAACGGATATGTTTATCGGTCTTGTCCGCAAGTACACCAGAGCGAGAAAACTGACGCCCAGGATGCTGAACGAACTGATTGAGAAGATTGAAGTATTCAATGCTGAGAAGATCGACGGCGTATGGGAGCAGCGGCTTCGCATCCACTATAACTGCGTCGGAACGATTGAGATTCCAACGGTGCTGCCCCTGCCGATCCCGGAAGTGTCCGTAAATACAAGAAAAGGCGTAGTCGTCAACTACGCCCCCCTGTGAACTCGCTGTATAAAAAGCGAGTGTTCTTACAGCCTTTCAAATGCTATAAGAACACTCGCCATGGTGCCGGTGGCCGGACTCGAACCGGCACGCCATCGCTGGCGGTGGATTTTGAGTCCACTACGTCTACCAATTCCATCACACCGGCGTTACCAAGATATTATATCGCACGGAAAGAGAAATAGCAAGTATTTTCTTCCTTTTCCGGGTCAAAAGCCGGTCATTCCTCGCTGTGGATCTTATAGGACAGATGCTTGGACAGCAGCGCCAGCGACGCGGCCATGTTTTCGTTCTGCACCAGGATATCCTCCGGAACGTCCAGATGCTTCGGCGCGAAGTTCCAGATCGCGCGGATGCCGCACTCGATCAGGCGGTCGCACACATTCTGCGCATCCTCCGCCGGGACGGTGATAATGCCGATCTGCACCTTATTGCGGCGGCAGAATTCCTCCAACCGGGACATGTGCATGATTGGCTTTCCGCTCTTGCTCGTCCCGATGATCGCGTCGTTCGCGTCAAACGCGGCCACGATATTCAGCCCATATTCCGCAAAGCCGCTGTAGCCGAGCAGCGCCCGCCCCAGCTTGCCGGCGCCAATCAGGACCGCGTCGTTCGTATTGCCGTAGCCGAGGAAGCCCTCGATGTCCGCAATCAGCTTCTCCCGGTTGTAGCCGATCTTGGGCCGTCCGCCGTCGCTGACCAGCGCAAGATCCTTGCGGACCTGCACCTCGCCCATGTGCAGCGCGCCCGCCAGCGCCGTCGCGGAGATGTTCACATGCTCGTCGCCGGAAATGGACTTCAGATACGAAAGATACGTCGGCAGCCGTTTCAGCGTCGCCCGGGAGATCTCTTTTTCAGCCATATGTTACCTCTGTTTCACTCTGTATATCGATAAATCTTATTGATATATTTTAGCATATGCCGTATTTTTTTGCAACTGGAATTTATACCGTCAGCCGCCCTATGCATAGATCTGCCGGGAGATCTCACGCCGCAGGCGCAGCATGATGCGCTTTTCCAGCCTCGAAATATAGGACTGCGAAATGCCCATCAGCTCTGCGACCTCCTTCTGCGTCTTTTCCTCCCGTCCGCCGAGGCCGAAGCGCAGCGTCACGATCTGCCGTTCCCGTTCCGGCAGTCGCTCCAATGCCTGCAAAAGCAGCTGGTGATCGACGTCGTCCTCCATCGGACGCATCACAGTGTCTCCTTCCGTTCCGAGCACGTCCGACAGCAGCAGCTCGTTTCCGTCCCAGTCGGTATTGATCGGCTCGTCGAGCGAGACCTCCGTTTTCTGACCGGATATCTTCCGAATATACATTAAAATCTCGTTTTCTATGCACCGGGAGGAATACGTCGCCAGCTTGATGTTCCTGTCCGCACGGAAGGTGCCGATGGCCTTGATGAGTCCGATTGTGCCGATGGAAATAAGATCCTCAATGTTGATGCCGGTATTCTCAAAGCGCCTTGCAATGTAAACGACCAGCCGGAGATTGCGCTCGATGAGCTTCTGCCGCGCCGCCTCCTCCCCTTCCGCAAGCCGCGCCAGCAGCGCCTGTTCCTCCGCCGGCTTGAGCGGAGGCGGCAGAACGTCGCTCCCGCCGATATACATGAGCTTCGCGGGCTGCAAAAGCCCGAGCCGCCGCAGCAGCTCCTTCACATGAATTTTCATAATACCCCTCCCGTCAAAGCGTTGAAGCTTCCACCGTCCGACACCGGTGTCGGAGAAAACGCCGTCAGTATCTGCTTCGTTTTTCCATTCTTCTCTTCCGCCGTGCAGCGCACCGCGAGCAGCAGCCCCGCCTGCGTTCCCACCGCGCGGTACGGGATCAGCCGGAAGCGCAGCCCAGGACACTCTGCGGCAAGTGCCGTCAGCAGCG
>FR887139.1:2813-7046 GCA_000436735.1 Firmicutes bacterium CAG:170 | reverse complement strand
CCATACGTCAAATATTCAACGGGCGCAAATGAAACGACTTGCACAGCCTACCGTGCGCTTGGGAAACCTGATTCTACGGCCGCCCGAAGGGCGTTCCTTGAGGGACGCGCTATCGGTGAATGGCACGCAGAATCAAAATGCCTTTTCAGGCGCGACAGCGCTATTTGGCGTCCAGCGGTCTTTTCTTCCATATCTTTTCTGCCACGACAGAAAAGATATGGCCCGCGGAGCGGCGGTGACGGCGCTCAAAATCGCACCGCGCCTTCGGTGCATTCGAGAATCACACCGCGCCGATTGGTGCAAAAATCACTTACCGACGCAGAAGCGTTCAAAGATACGATTCGTGATATCCTCGCGCATGGTGCGTCCGGTCACCTCGCCCAGCGCCGACATGGCGGCCTCGACATCGACCAGCACGGCGTCGGGCGTCACGCCCTGACGGAGCGAGGTGAGCGCGGCGTCGAGCGATTTTCCGGCGCGCAGGACGGCGTCGGCCTGCCGCTCGTTCGTGAGAATGGAGCCGTCGCACGGCGTGCCCTCCGGGAACACCAGATCGAGCGCCTGCTCGAAAAGGTCAAGCCCTTCGCCGGTCTTGGCACAGACGGGCACGACGCAGTCGAACGGCAGGTCGGACGGCTGGAGCACGGCGGGCAGGTCGGATTTATTGAGGACGGCGATCGAATGCGGCGCGTCCATGGCGGCACGCATGGCCTCGCGGTCGGCGTCATTCAGCGCGCGGCTGCGGTCACAGACGAAGATCGCCAGCTCCGCGCTGCGGACGGCCTCGACGGCGCGCTCGACGCCGAGCTTTTCGATGCGGTCGTCGGTCTCATGAATCCCGGCGGTATCGAGCAGGCGCAGAAGATGGCGGCCCAGCGTGACGGATTCCTCGACGGTGTCGCGGGTGGTCCCGGCGACATCGGTGACGATCACGCGGTCATAGCCGCAGAGCGCGTTGAGAAGGCTCGATTTGCCGACGTTCGGACTGCCGAGAATGACGGCGCGGACGCCGTTTTTGAGCCGCTGGCCGCGGCGGAAGGTCGAAAGAATGGCGGCAAGCGCGTTCACGGCCTTTTCCAGCACGTCGCGGTGCTGCCGAAGCTCAAACGGCTCGATGTCTTCGTCGGGATAGTCGAGCACAGCGTGAAAATGTGAGCAGACGTCCACAAGGGACATATAAATGGGGTCGATCTTCCGCAGCATCGCGCCGCCCAGCTGCCCGGCGGCATTGGCGGCGGCGTCGGCGGTCTCGGCGTCGATGAGGTCGATGACGGCCTCGGCCTGCGTGAGATCCATCCGGCCGTTCAGAAAGGCGCGGCGGGTGAATTCGCCGGGGCCTGCCTGACGGAACCCGCGCGCGAAGAGCGCGCGCAGTCCGGCGGCGAGAACGGCGGGGGAGCCGTGGCACTGGAACTCGCAGGTATCCTCGCCGGTGTACGAATGCGGGCCGTGCGAGACGACGGCAACGCAGGCGTCGAGCAGGCGGCCGTCTGCGTCGTGCAGCGTGCCGAGCGTCATATGGCGGTCGGGCGCGTCGGTCAGAGGACGGCCGTTCGATGGGCGGAAAAGCCCGGAGGCGGCGGCGATGCAGCCGGCGCCGGACATGCGGAGAATGCCGATGCCGGTGCGGGCCCAGCCCGTGGCGACGGCGGCGATCAGATCAGACATAATGTGCTCCTGTAAAAACGGTTTTTGGGCTGCGGCTCAGCGCCAGACGACGTCCATGCCCTTGAGCATCAGCGGATTGATGTTCACGATGGCCTTGTCACCAAGCGAGCAGCTGATGCTCGTCACGTCGCAGACGGTATGCAGCATTCCGATATGGCCCAGCACGCGGCAGCGCTTGCCGTTGACGGTCACATAGATGGATCTATGGATGATGAGGCCCTTGAGGCCGGAGAAGATCTTCCGGAGGCAGTCGCGCGGGCGGAAAATGTCGTTTCCCATCTCACAGCCGAAGCCGTGATACCAGCCGACGGAGAGGACGGCGACGCGCGTGGGACGGCGGGCTGTCCAGGCCGCGCCGTAGCCGCAGGTGTGGCCCTTGGGGAGCCAGCGCAGCTCCTCGACGGTCGCCTCGCAGTAGCCGATGCGCTTGAGTCCGTAGCCGCCCTTGAAGCAGAGACGGCCGAGCAGCGCTGAGCCGATGCGCACGCCGCCCATGGTCAGCTCCGGGAAGCGGAGCAGCGCGGCGGAATTGCTGATATGCGCAAGACCAGTCTCAAGACCGGCCGAGGTGATGGCCTTGAGGATGCCCTGAAAGATGTCGGCCTGCTGGAGGGTCTGCTTTTTGTTGCAGAAGGCGGAATGCAGGTGCGTATAGATGCCGGTGACGGAGATATGATCCATATAGGAATAGACGGACAGAATTTTGTCCATCTCCTCCGGCAGGAAGCCGTAGCGGCCCATGCCGGTATCGATCTTGATATGCGCCTTGGCGACAGCATTCTCCTGCGAGGCGACGCCGTTGAGGACGGCGGCGTCCTCCTGGCTCGAGACGGTGAACACGGCGTTCAGCGCAAGCAGCTGGCGCACCTCGCCGGAATCGGCGGTGGGCCGGAGCATCAGAATTTCTTCATCCGGGAAGCCGCACTGCCGCAGGGCGGCCACGTCGGAGACCTCGGTCACGGCGTAGCGCGTGATCCCGGCATCCCGGCAGGCGGCGGCCATCGGGATCAGCCCGAGACCGTAGCCGTTTCCCTTGAGGACGGCGTAAATGACCGCCGATCCGGCGCGCTTTTTGATGTTATCCAGATTTTTGCGCAGCTCCGCGCTTTCCACGATATAGGCCTTCATGGCTCCCGGCTCCCTTCTGTGTCTTTATTTGCCGCGGTTTTTGATCAGATAGAGGCGGCGGCGCAGCTCCTTGAATACGGAGGTGCCGTGCTCGACGCACCAATAGACGAACGGATCGAGCACCAGATCCAGTTCGCCGACGAATTCCGTGAAATCGCCGCCGAAGCCCTGCTTGAAGCGGAACAGGCCGTAGAGCGGATTGTCCTCCGACACGTCGCCGGAGACGCCGCGGAAATCATAGACGCGGCAGCCGGTCTCGACCGCCCACTGGATCATGCTCCATTGGAGCAGATAGTTCGGCATGAGGTTGCGGTGCTCGTTCGAGGACGCGCCGTAGAGATACCAGACCTTGTCGCCGTAGTGGATGGCGAGCGTTCCGGCGATGGGCGTGCCCTCCGGGTCAAAGGCCATATACAGCCGCGCGTGTTCGCCCAGATTGTCAAGCATATTCGCAAAATACTCCGGCTGGCGGGTGACGAAGCCGTCGCGCACGCCGGTGGTGAGCATCAGCTCGGAGAAGGCGGGCACCATCTCCTTGCCGCAGATCCGGACGCTCACGCCCTTGCGCTGGGCAAGGCGGATGTTATAGCGCCATTTCTGATGGAAGCCCGCGAGAAGCTCCTCCTCGGTTTTGCCCTCGACGTTCAGGCGGAACACATAGCGCGGCTGGATGGCCTCGAAATTCTTGCCGCCCTCCTTGCAGCGGAAGCCGAAACTCTGAAGCATCCCGGAGAAGACGGTGTTGGAGGAGGGAACGTCGGGGTCGATCTTGATGACGTAGGCTTTATATTTCTTTGCAAGCGCCTTCGCTCCGTCCAGCAGCTGCGCGAAGGTCTCGCGGTCGTCCAGATCGCAGACCGGGCCGCGGCAGCCGTACATGAGGCTCCGGCCGATGCCGGGGACCTTGCGGGTCATGAGGGCCAGCGTACCCCTGAGCTTCCCATCCGCTCCGCGGACGGCAACGGCGTCCCACTTCCACATCGGCTTCTGCTTGCCCCAGAGGTAGCTCTGGGCGAAGTTGCCCTTCGGGTGGGACTGGACAAAGGCTTCGTATTCCGGAATCGTTTTTTCGGTGATGAATTCGTACATGTCGATCCTCGCTATACATTTATATAATAAGTTCTGAAAAAATCACGGTTTCGATCAAAAATATCATTTCAATTTATCATAGCACATTCCATGCACGGATGCAAAGGGTATGGAATATATTTTGCAGTCCGGTGGCAGAATAGTCACAAAATGAGAGAGGTGCGGAGTATGCGGCCGGAGGAAATACGGGGACTTTTTCAGAACGCGGCGGATTTTGAAGAGCATACGGTGGCGGCGTGCGGCAAAAGGCTGACGGCCTTTTTTATCGACGGGCTGACCTCCGGCGGGGACATTGCAGAGCTGGTGCTCCGGCCGCTCCGCGAAAATCTCCGCGCGGACGGGCGGCAG
>FR887139.1:1867-2727 GCA_000436735.1 Firmicutes bacterium CAG:170 | reverse complement strand
CAGCGGGGGCGGAGAAGATTGTGAACGGCTTCTGCGTCGTGCTGTTTCCGGGCGAGACGGAGGCGCTCTGCTTCGAGACGAAAACGGGCGAGAAGCGCGGGCCGTCCGCGCCGGAGTCGGAGAGCACGGTCAAGGGCGCGAAGGATGCGTTCACGGAGACGATGCGCACGAACACGAGCCTGGTACGGCGGCATCTGCGGACGCCGTCGCTGCGGCTGGAGCAGAAGCTTCTGGGAAGCAAAAGCGGGACGGGCATGACGATCTGCTATCTCGACGGCGTATGCAGGCAGGAGCACATCGAGCGGATGCGCAGGCGGCTGGACACGATCCGGCTGGAGGGTGTGCTCTCTCCGGCGGCGGTGGAGGAGACGGTGAGCGGGTCGCGCGCAACGGCGTTCCCGCTGCTCCAATACACGGAGCGGACGGACAAGTTCTGTCAGGGACTGCTTTCCGGGCAGATCGGGCTGCTGGTGGACGGACTGCCGGAAGGCTTTCTGACGCCGGTGAGCATCGGGCGGCTGATGCAGTCGCCGGAGGACCGGGCGGTCGATCCGGTCTCGGCGACCTGCGTGCGGGCGCTGCGGTATCTGGCGCTGCTGGCAAGCCTGCTGCTGCCGGGGCTTTACGCGGCGATGGCCATGCACCATCCGGAGATGCTGCCGACGAAGCTGCTGACGTCGATCATCGAGAGCAAGAAGGACGTGCCGTTTTCTACAATATTAGAGGTGCTTGGGCTGCTGGCCGCGTTTGAGATCCTGCAGGAGGCGGGGCTGCATCTGCCGCAGGCCATCGGAACGGCGGTGTCGATCATCGGCGGTCTGGTCGTTGGAACGGCGGCGGTGGACGCAAAGCTCGTCTCG
>FR887139.1:0-1803 GCA_000436735.1 Firmicutes bacterium CAG:170 | reverse complement strand
CATCTGCGGCTTTGCGCTGCCCGACCGGGATCTTTCCGACGCGGTGCGCATCTGGCGGTTCGCGCTGACGGTGCTGGCCGGAGCGGCGGGACTCTTCGGGCTGACGGTGGGGGCACTGCTGCTGCTCATCCACCTCGCGGGGCTTTCGTCGCTGGGAGAGGCGTATCTGGCGCCGTTTTCCGATGTAAAAATGGGCAGCGCGGTCGTCCGGCACAGATATGGAGGGAAAGGCGGGAAATGAAACGGGCGTATCTTTGGGCCGTGATCGCGACGGGACTGCTGCTGGCAGGCGAGCTGCCGATGGAGACGCATGACGCGGCGGAGCTGCTCCCGGCGGAGCTTGCGATATTCTGGACGGAGGACGGACGGGTCTGCGCACGCTGCGACAACGGTACGGAGGGCAGCGGCGAAGATCTGGACGCGGCGCTCGACGATCTGGAGCGGGCGGCGGAGGGCGTCCTGTTTCTGGACACGGCGGAGCATCTGATCCTCTGCGGAGATATCCCATCGCTTGCGAAGCAGGCGGCGGACTGCGGCAGGCTCCGTCCGGCGGCAAAGGTCTACCGGATGGCGGACGCCGCGCTCGATGCGGAGACAGCAGTCGATTTTTTGCGGGCGCATCCGGGAAACGTGACGCTGGGCGAGGTGCGCGCGGCCATGCTCGGCGCAGGCAAGGCAGAGCTGCCGGAGCTGAGAGAGACGGAAAGGGGGCTGCGGCTGATTGAGCGGTAAGGGACGGACACGACAGCTCCATGCGTGGAGCTTCGCGGCGGCGACGGTCCCGGCGGTCATGACCTGCGCGGGCATCGCGTGGCCGTGGGTGCTGGCGGGCTGCGTGGCGGCTGCGGTTTTTTATTTTCTGCTTGGCATGCTGCGGAGGCGGACGGGAATGAGCCTCGCAGAGAGCTATATGGCGGCGTTCGGGAATTTCATCGGGAGGCTGCTGCTCGGGCTGACGGCGGTCTGGACGCTGCTGGCGCTGGCCAGAACAGCTTCCGGTGCGGCGGCTGCGTTTCCGGAGGGCGACGGCGCAGGGATGGCCCCGGCGGTGCTGATGGCGCTGACGGCGTGGGTCTGCATCCGCGGCGAAAATGCGTCCGCGCGGTGCGCGGCGGTGCTGGCTCCGCTGCTGGCGGGACTATATCTGATCCTGCTGGCGGCTGCGCTGCCGGACGTGAAGCTGGAATGGTGCGGGCTTTGGGGCGAAAACCGCGGCATTCTGGAGGCCGGGAGCGCAATGCTTCTGCCGACGGCGGCGCTGTTCCTGCGGGAAGGCGAGGATGGTAAAGGTAAAAGAGCGTGGTGGCTGCTTGGCGTGATGGCGGCGGGACCGGCGGCGATGGCGCTGGCGGCGTCGGGACGGCTCAGCCCACAGGTCGTTCAGGCGGAAAAGCTGCCGTTTTACATGCTGACAAAGTCGCTCAGCATTCTTTCGGTCATGGAACGGTTTGAGCCGGTGCTTTCCGTCGCACTGCTGATCGGCATGTTCTGCATGGCGGCGCTGCTGGCAGAGTGTGCGGCGAAGCTCGGATGCGCGGCGCTGGGCAACGGGAGGCGAAATTGGCATGGCGCGGCGGTCTGCACGGCCGCATTCGGGCTTTCCTTCTGGATCGACCGGCTGCCGGAGGCGATCTGGAGCGGCGGGGCGGCGCTATTTTGGGGGTTAATTGAGATATTAGCACAAGTTGTAGTAGGCATAAAAAAAGGTGAAAAATAGGGCAAAAAAGAGTTGACAAATGGGGATGAGGATGGTAATATAGCGGAGCGTTCTCGAGAGGGAAGCACAGCGGATGCGAGTCCGGA
>FR887138.1:9912-11576 GCA_000436735.1 Firmicutes bacterium CAG:170 | reverse complement strand
GCCAGAGCTTTGCAAAGAAGCGCTTGTCAAAGTAGAACAGATGCACGCAGAGTGCGCACATGCCCAGCGCGATCAGCCATGCCATTGTCACGTCCGTCAGGAAATGCGCGCCCATCCAGATACGGGAGACGGCGACCGCCGCAGCCCACAGACAGCCGAGAATAAAGAGAAGCCTTGTCCGCTTTTCCTTGCCCTTGCGCAGCGTCGGAAGCAGGCCGATCAGCATCGCGCAGGCCGCGCAGGCGGTATGGCCGGAGGGGAAGGAGCGGAATTCGTCGCTGGAGACGCCCTCGGCCATCAGCTTCTTTTTCAGTGTGCTTCCGGCCTGCCACCACGGGGTGAAGTAGCTTTCGCTGGTCTTGTAGATCTGCCGCATCCGAACGCGGCCCCAGGGCACCTTGATGAGGTTGATGAGGAACATCGTTCCGATGGAAACGACGACGAGCGTCAGGACGAAGCGGACGACCGTTTTGGCAGAGGCCCCGCGCGCATAATAGACGATTCCGGCGCCTGTAGCAGCCGCAGCAAAGACCGTGACAAGAATGGAGACCCAGACGGGCATATCCGGCACATTGTCGGAGGCTTCGCGGATATTGAGAACGAGGCCCATCAAAATGAGCGCCGCGCCGCAGACGGCGGTCAGCGCGCTCCACGACGGATTGATGCGCTCCCGGTAGACGAGCAGCAGGCAGCCGGAGCAGGTCAGCGCCAGAAAGGCGGGAAGCTCTCCGAACGCGGCGAAGAACTGGCCGAGGCTGTTTTCGTGGCCGGGATAGAGCAGCTTGGAGAGCGGAAGGTCAAAAAAAGAGCCTGCGATCATGCAGAGTAGGAGTGCCGCCAACGTCCAGAGTGCGCAGCGCGAATAGGTGCGTTTGAGTCGTTTCATGTAATTCCCCACTTATGTCAATTTTATTCAGTATAGCATAGCAAGTCGAAAATAGCAATATTGACGAATCGGCCGCAATGCAATACAATCATGGAAAACGCCGTACAGGAGATGGATGTCATGAAACAGATCTACCCGGATTTCTACCCGGAGTTCCGCTGCCTTGCGGGAAAATGCCCGGATACCTGCTGCAAGGACTGGGAGGTCGTTGTGGACCCGGAGGCGATGGAATTCTATCAGTCTGTGCCGGGTGCGCTGGGAGAGCGGCTGAAAAACGGATTTGTGGAGCAGGACGGGGACATCTGCTTCCGGCTGGAAAACGGGAAATGCACGTTCCTGACGGAGGACGGACTTTGCGAGCTGCAAAAGACGTTCGGAGAGAAGGGACTTTGCAGGATCTGCGCAAGCCATCCTCGCTTTCTGGAGGAATACGGCGCGACGCAGGAGATCACGCTTTCCATCTCCTGCCCGGAGGCGGCGCGTCTGCTGCTTTGCAGGCAGGAGCCGATCTGCTTCCTGACGCAGGAGACAGACGAAGCGGTCGATACGCCGAATGCGCTCGACCCGGAGCTTTATTTTACGCTGCGCAGCGTGCGTGAAACGGTTCTGCGGCTGGTGCAGGACCGGAGCCGCCCCATCCGCGACCGGCTTTCGCTGGCGCTGCTGCTGTGTCAGAAGGTGCAGAAGCGCATCGATATGCGGAGCCTTGCGGCAGTCTCCAAGCTCTGCGCGCAGTTTTCCACGCGGAGCGAACAGGAGCGGCTGCTTCTGCGGCTGC
>FR887138.1:0-9871 GCA_000436735.1 Firmicutes bacterium CAG:170 | reverse complement strand
CCGCCGGAGCGCAGACTTCTTCCCGGCGTGGCTGCTTCTGCGGAACATGGAGCATCTGACGGCGGAGTTCCCGGCGCTGCTTGAGCGCTGCGCGCATGAGCGCCGCCCGGAAAATGCTTTTTTTGAGCGCTTCTCCGTGCAGCTGGAAAATCTGGCGGTGTATTTCTTCTTCCGGTATCTGCTCAAGGCTTCGGTGGATGGGGCGCTCATGGAGAAGGCGGGAGCCTGCGTGTTCCATGTGCTGGCCATCTCGCGGCTGGCCGCGTCGATGCAGATCGAGGCGCTGCGGGAGCTTTGCAGCCTCTGCGGGCTGTATTCGAAAGAGGTAGAGCACTCGGAGGAAAATTTGCAGCTGCTTTACCGCACGATCCGGCACGGCGCACTGCGGGTCGGGACGCTGCTGGCTATGATCTGAGTGCATTATTCAAACTGCGCATGAGAAATGCCGCAGAGCGGACAATTTTGTTCGTTCTGCGGCTTGATTTTTTTGAGCGGAGCGGCTAAAATGTAGCATACTACCGAATATAGGTCGCGTGCGACGTAAATCGACGCGAACGGAAGGGAGAGAAGCATGGAACGACCGAAGCACCTCGGCGCGCGTGTGCGCGTGCTGGCCCAGAACATCAAGCAGGCGTTCGACCGCAAGCTGACGGCGCTGGGACTGACGACGCAGCAGTCCTTTGTGCTGCGCTATCTCTATGAGCATTCCGAAGAGAAGGTATATCCGAAGGACATCGAAAAGCGCTTTGATCTGACGCATCCGACGGTCTCCGGCCTTATTCAGCGGCTGGAGGCGAAGGATTTTGTCGTCTGTGAGCCGGACGACGACGATCACCGCTGCAAGCGCATCCGGATGACGCAGAAGGCGGAGACCTGCCAGCAGGAGATCTTCCGTCACATCCTTTCCACGGAGCGCATTTTGACCGCCGGTATGAGCCCGGAGGAGGTAGAGACCTTCCTGCGGCTGCTTTCGCTGGCAAACGACAATCTCTGTGCGGAGCTGCAAAAGGAGGAATTGGAACAATGATCAAACGACTCTCGGCCTGCATCCGGGAATACCGGCTGCAAACGATCCTGACGCCGCTGTTTATGGTCGGCGAGGTGGCGTGCGAGTGCATCATCCCACTGATCACCTCGAATCTGGTCAACGGCATCCAGAACGGGTGCGGAATGGCGCAGATCGTACAATACGGCGTGCAGCTGTTTTTGATGGCACTGCTGTCGCTGGCGTGCGGCGTGGCGTCCGGCTGGTTCTGCGCGACGGCCTCCGCCGGATTTGCAAAGAATCTGCGGCACGACCTTTATTATAAGGTGCAGGACTATTCCTTTGCAAACATCGACCGCTTCTCCGCCTCATCGCTGGTGACGCGGCTTACGACAGATGTGTCAAACGTTCAGAACGCCTACATGATGCTCATTCGCACGGCGGTGCGCGCACCGCTGATGCTGATTTTTGCGGTCATCATGTCCATCCGCGTCGGCAAGCAGCTGGCGTTCGTATTCGCGGCCGTCATTCCCATTCTAGGCTTCGGCCTCGCCATGATGGTCAGGACGGCCATGCCGCTTTTCCGCGCCGTGTTCAAGAAGTACGACCGGCTGAACAATTCCGTGCAGGAGAACGTGCAGGCGATGCGCGTCGTCAAGAGCTTTGTCCGCGAGGATTATGAGACGAAAAAGTTTACGGCGGCATCCGACGATGTGCGCAAGGACTTCCTGAAGGCGGAAAAGCTTCTGGCGCTCAACAATCCGCTGATGCTGTTCTGCATTTCCGTCTGCCGCATCCTGATCAGCTACTTTGCGGCGCGGCTCATCATCGGCTCCAACGGGTCGTACCTCGGTGTCGGCTCCCTGACCAGCATGATTACCTACTCCATGCAGATACTCATGAGCCTTATGATGCTGTCGATGGTCTTTGTCATGATTACGATGGCCTCCGCCTCTGCGAAGCGTATCGCCGAGGTGCTCGACGAGGAGAGCGACCTCCACGACCCGGCAGATCCAATCTATGACGTGCCCGACGGCAGCGTTGATTTTGACCATGTCAGCTTCAAATATTCCTCCCATGCCGAGCGCATGGCGCTGGAGGACATCGACCTGCATGTCCGGTCCGGCATGACAGTCGGCATTCTCGGCGGCACCGGCTCGTCCAAGACCAGTCTCATTCAGCTGATCTCGCGCCTGTACGACGCGACGGAGGGCACGGTCCGTGTCGGCGGCATCGATGTCCGCAAGTACGATCTGACAGCGCTGCGCGATCAGGTCTCCGTTGTGCTCCAGAAAAACGTACTCTTTTCCGGCACCATCAAGGAAAACCTCCGTTGGGGCGACCCGAACGCGACGGATGAGGAAATGGTGCGGGCATGCAAGCTGGCCCACGCGGACGAGTTCATTCGGGCTTTCCCGGACAAGTACGATACCTACATCGAGCAGGGCGGCACCAACGTTTCCGGCGGCCAGAAGCAGCGGCTCTGCATCGCGCGTGCGCTGCTGAAAAAGCCGAAGGTGCTGATTTTGGACGACTCGACCTCCGCGGTCGATACGCGGACGGATGCGCAGATCCGTCAGGCGATGCGTGAGGAGATCCCCGGAACGACGAAGTTTATCATTGCGCAGCGCATATCCTCCGTTCAGGACGCCGACCTGGTCGTCGTAATGGAAAACGGCAAAATCGACGGCATGGGACGGCATGAGGAGCTGCTGCGCAGCAACCAGATCTATCGTGAAGTCTACGAATCCCAGAACAGAAAGGAAGGTGCGGAAAATGGCTGACCGTCCGGTACGCGGCCCACGCGGGAGAGCTCCCGTCGGAGCAGGCCGCGGAAAAATGGATTTTAAGGTGCTCGGACGCCTGATGAAGATGGTGTTCAAGGATTATCCCGTGCATATGACGGTCGTTGCGGTCTGCATCGTCCTGAGCGCGGCCATCGGCGTTGCGCCGGCCGTCTACATCGAGACTGTGACCCGCTACATCGAGGAGGGGCTTCTCAGCGGCTGGGACGCCGTTTCCGGGAAGATCCTGAGCACGATCCTGGTCATGATCGTGCTGTATCTCGCAAGCCTGATCCTCACGACGATCCACACGCAGCTGATGGCGCATGTGACGCAGGGCTTCCTGCACAATACGCGCGTGCGGATGTTCAGCACGATGCAGCGGCTGCCCATTTCCTATTTCGACCAGAACAACCGCGGCGATATCATGAGCCGCTATACGAACGACACAGATACGCTCCGTCAGGTCATTTCGCAGAGCCTGCCGAACCTGCTTTCCTCCGGCCTGACCGTGATCGGCGTGTTCGCCATGATGATCTATTTCAGCGTACCGCTGATGGCGGTCGTGCTGCTCGGCGTAATGGCCATGACGTGGGCGACCAAGCGCGTCGGCGGAAAATCGGCCACCTTCTTCGTCCGGCAGCAGGAGTCCCTTGGTAAGACCGAGGGCTTCATCGAGGAAATGATGAACGGCCAGAAGGTCGTCAAGGTGTTCTGCCACGAGAAGGCTGCGGAGCGCGATTTTGACGTGCTGAACGAGCAGCTTTTCCGGGATTCCGAGAGCGCGCACCGCTTTGCGAATATCTTCGGGCCGATCATGAACAACATCGGCAATCTGCTCTACGTTCTGACGGCGTTTGCGGGCGGCTTGCTGATCACAGCCGGACAAAGCGTTTCCAATCTGTCGATTCAGAATCTTGTCAAGACCGGCGCGCTGATCGCGCCGCTGTCGATTTCGGTCGTTGCGTCCTATCTCGGCATGTGCAAGCAGTTCACAGCGAACGTGTCGCAGGTATCGCAGCAGTTCAACGCCATTGCCATGGCCATTGCCGGCGCGGGACGCATCTTCGAGCTGCTTGAGCAGCAGCCGGAGGCGGACGAGGGAACGGATACGCTGGTCAACTGCCGCGAGGAAAACGGCGTGCTGGCCGAGTGCGCGGAGCGCACCGGAAGCTGGGCATGGAAATGCCCGCGCAAGGACGGGAGCGCAGAGCTTGTGCCGCTGCGCGGCGACGTGCGCTTCTTCGATGTGGATTTTGCCTATGTTCCCGGCAAGACGGTGCTGCATGACATCTCTCTCTACGCGAAGCCCGGTCAGAAGCTGGCCTTCGTCGGTGCGACCGGCGCGGGCAAGACGACCATCACAAACCTCATTAACCGCTTCTATGATATCGCCGACGGCAAGATCCGCTATGACGGCGTGAACATCAATCACATCAAAAAGGCGGATCTGCGGCATTCCCTAGGCATCGTCCTACAGGATGTCAACCTGTTCACAGGCACGGTCATGGAGAACATCCGCTACGGCAAGCTCGACGCGACGGATGAGGAATGCATCGCGGCGGCGAAGCTCGCAAACGCACACGACTTCATCACACGCCTGCCGGACGGCTATGACACGATGCTGACGGCCAACGGCGCGAATCTGTCGCAGGGCCAGCGTCAGCTGCTGTCCATCGCGCGCGCGGCGGTCGCGGACCCGCCCGTCATGATCCTAGACGAGGCGACCAGCTCCATTGATACGCGCACGGAGCTGCTGGTGCAGCGCGGCATGGACGCGCTCATGAAGGGGAGAACGGTGTTCGTCATTGCGCACCGCCTCTCCACCGTCCAGAACAGCGACGCGATCATGGTGCTCGATCACGGCCGCATCATCGAGCGCGGCACACACGACGATCTGATCGCGCAGAAGGGGACGTATTATCAGCTTTACACCGGTGCGTTTGAGCTGGAGTAAAGGAAAAGTAAAAGAAGCAGATGCGGATTGACAGAGGCCGGCGGAGCCGCTATAATCGGAAAAAGATAACGAAGACGCCTGCGGCCGCTGGCTGCGGCAGAGCGCCGGAAGGAGAAGATCATGAAATTCCGAAGAATTTTCTGCGCACTGCTTGCGGCGCTGCTGCTGTGTACGGCGGCAGCCGCCGCCGGATACCCGGATGTTTCCGACACGCATTGGGCCGGAAAGCAGATCGCTTATTTGCAGGACGAGATCAAGGGCTATCCCGACGGCACGTTCCAGCCGGAAAACACCGTTACGCGCGGGGAATTCCTGACGCTTTTTGCCCGCATTGCGTTCCCAGATGAGTGGAAGCAGCAGTCGGGAGAGGACTGGTGGAAGCCTGCCTACGAGGTCTGCAAGGCCCACGAGCTTCTGAACGGGATCAGCAACATTTCCGAGGCCATGCCGCGATATGAGATCGCGTCCATCCTCGGACGCTTTTGCAGCGGCTGGGACGGTGTGAATGAGAGCGCCTCGCCTGACGGAAGGCTCGTCATCAACTGGGAGGAGCAGCGGCTGGAGTCGCCGGATGCGCAGCCGCTTTTCTCCGACACGGAAAAATATGAGCGCGTGAGCAATTCGCTTCGGATCTGCGCCAATCAGGGCCTGATGAACGGCTATCCGGACGGCAGTTTCAAGCCCGAGAAGGGCGTGACGCGCGCGGAAGCCGCCGCGATTCTGGCGCGACTCAAGGCGCAGCTGGCCCTTCGTGAAAAGGGCTGCGAATATGTCTGCACGGTGGGGAAGTACTGGCTGATGCAGCGCGAGACGGAGAAAACGATCGGCCTTGCGCTCTATAAGCCGTACACAGGTACGCTCTGCCGGATAGTCAGCAGCCGCAGCAAGGTCAAGTCTGATACCAACGGCCCGCTGGTCACGAATCTTCTGATCGGCTCCGACGGCATCTACGTCTGGGGCAAGGCAGGGCTCTATCAGCGCAAGGGCGACAAGCTCGTGCAGATCACAGAAGATCCGGTCTTTGATTTCTATTGGGTCGGAGACAATACGCTCTATTATCTGAGCTGGGACGCGGATCAGGAGGCCCCGACGTATTCCGGCGCGGGTATGTACTATCCCTGCGCCTCTCAGGTCAAAAAGCTGGAGATCTCCGGAGAAAAAACGAGCGTCACGCTGCTTGCCAGCCGCGACGAGAAGAACTTCATGCAGAATCTGACTGAGATTTATGTGGAAAACGGGAAGGTCTATGCAGCCGGCTCCTATTTCATGGGCATGGCGGACTGGCATGCGGCGCTTTATGAGGTAACAGACGGCGCGCTTACGGCAGTATTTGGAGAATACTGATTGACAAACCCGGAGAAATCCGCTATACTGCACTTGTAAAGGCAATAAGGTCACAGTGACGAAGGGAAGAAGTACCCAGCCACATCCCGTCTCCAGAGAGCTTTCGGTCGGTGCGAGAAAGCAGACGGCGGCAGGCGAATACATCCCGGAGCTGCCCCCTGAAATGTGCGCGTCGCATAGTAGGGGTGTGTCGGTTGCGCCCGTTATCGCGCAGGGGCGTATTGGCGCTCCGTAAGGCCGGTTTTGTGAGAAGCCGGTGAACCAGAGGTGGTACCGCGTTTGTTCGCCCTCTGTCCGCTCGTGCGGACAGAGGGCGTTTTATATTTCTGAAACGGAGGGACACTATGAGCACGAAAACTTGCACTGCCTGCGGCGGTAAAATGGTCGGGATCGGCGCGTTCCCGCTGCAAAAAGGAAAATTCAGCGCATTCTTTGGACATTGGAGCAACATATGGGAGGGCGCGTTGGAGGTCAGCGCATATTGCTGCGAGAGCTGCCGGAGGCTGGAATTCTATCTTGCCGACGATGCGGACGAGGCTGACGTGCTGGAAAAGGACGAGGATCACATTGCGCAGGTCGAATGCCCGTTCTGCGGAAGTATGCACGATCTCGACGACGCGATCTGCCCGCAGTGCGGAAAGCGGCTCCAGGACTGAACGGAAAACGGAGGGCGGATGCCCCTGTAAATTTATCAAAAACCATTCGATATATGAAGGAGAATCACAACATGGGAATTTATGAGGAACTGCAAGCGAGAGGCCTGATCGCACAGGTCACGGACGAGCCGACCATCCGCGATATGGTCAACAACGGCAAGGCGACGTTCTACATCGGCTTTGACTGCACGGCGGACTCGCTGCACGTTGGCCACTTTATGGCGCTGTGCCTGATGAAGCGTCTGCAAATGGCGGGCAACAAGCCCATCGCCCTGATCGGCGACGGCACGACCCGCATCGGTGACCCGTCCGGCCGTACCGACATGCGCAAGATGCTGACACCGGAGGACATCAACCACAACGCCGAATGCTTCAAGAAGCAGATGGAGCGCTTCATCGACTTCAGCGACGGCAAGGCGCTGATGCTCTACAACAGCGAATGGCTGCTGCCGCTCAACTACATCGACCTTCTGCGCGAGGTCGGCGCATGCTTCTCCGTCAATAACATGCTCCGCGCCGAGTGCTATAAGCAGCGCATGGAGAAGGGCCTGAGCTTCCTTGAGTTCAACTACATGATCATGCAGTCCTACGACTTCTACTACATGTTCCAGCATTACGGCTGCAATATGCAGTTCGGCGGCAACGACCAGTGGTCGAACATGCTCGGCGGCACGGAGCTGATCCGCCGCAAGCTCGGCAAGGACGCGCAGGCGATGACCATCACGCTGCTGCTCAACTCCGAGGGCAAGAAGATGGGCAAGACGGCCTCCGGCGCGGTCTGGCTCGATCCGAACAAGACCAGCCCCTTCGAGTTCTATCAGTACTGGCGCAATGTCGGTGACGAGGACGTGCTCAAGTGCATCCGGATGCTGACCTTCCTGCCGCTGGAGCAGATCGACGAGATGGACAAGTGGGAGGGCAGCCAGCTCAACCACGCCAAGGAAATCCTTGCCTTCGAGCTGACCAAGCTCGTCCACGGCGAGGAAGAGGCGCAGAAGGCCGAGGACGCGGCAAAGGCGCTCTTTGCCACCGGCGGCAGCGATGAGAACATGCCGACGACCGAGCTGACCGAGGATCAGCTCACAGATGGCAAGATCGCCATTCTCGATCTGATGCTGGCCTGCGAGCTGATCCCGTCGAAGGGTGAGGGCCGCCGTCTTGTCCAGCAGGGCGGCGTGATGGTCAACGACCAGAAGGTCTCCTCCATCGACGAAAGCTTCACCGGCGAACAGCTCCGCGAGGGCCTCAAGATCCGTAAGGGCAAGAAGGTCTTCCATAAGGCAATTTTGAAGTAAAACCGAAACGCATTCATACAAATTCCTGAAAAGTCTCCCGCCTGCGGGAGACTTTTCTTTACCCCTGTATTTTCAGATGCTGTAATATTACGGCACATTTGTCGTCAGATAGAGCAGAAGGGAGGCGCGTACAATGGAGGATGCGCAGATCATTGCGCTTTACTGGAGCCGGGACGGCGAAGCCATCCGGCAGACAGACGAAAAATACGGCGCGTACTGCTTTACGATCGCGCAGCGGATCGTGCAGAGTCATGAGGATTCGGAGGAATGTGTCAACGACACATGGCTTCGGGCGTGGAACGCGATGCCGCCGGAGCGGCCGGACTATCTCAAGCTGTTTCTGGCCGCCATCACGCGGAACCTGTCGCTCGACCGGCTCAAGGAGCGGAAAACGGCCAAGCGCGGCGGCGGTGCGGCAGCACTGGCGCTGGACGAGCTGAGCGAATGCGTTTCCGGCTCGCCGGAGGTCGAGGACGCGGTCATTGCGAAGGAGCTTTCCGAGAGCGTCGGAAGGTTCCTCGACACGCTGCCGCCGGAAACGAGAAAGCTGTTTCTGCGCAGGTATTTCTTTCTGGAATCCGCAGAGGAGATCGCTCAAATGTACGCGATGCGTCCAGGAACGGTGACGGTCGCGCTCCATCGGACGAGAAAAAAGCTGCGGGAGCATCTGAAAAGGGAGGGATTCTTCGATGAATGAGCAGCAGCTTCTGCGCGCAGTCGGCGATGCAAAGCCGGAATATCTGGCGCAGAGTGAGGAGACTAAAAAGGCTGCGCAGCCGTGGAAGCGCTGGGCGGCGCTGGCGGCGTGCGCGTGCCTGATCGTTGGATTGGGGGCCGCCGCCTTCGCGTTCGTGACGCGCGGCGCATCCAGCACGCCGGAGGCCAGTCCCGGTTCTGCCGTCTCCGGAAACAGCGCGGCGGACGGTGCGGCTGCGGATCCAAGTGTGTTTTTGGCATATGCGGGGCCGGTGATGCCGCTGACGCTCCGCGAGGAAGCGCCGGAGCTGAGCGCGTCGCGGAGGCTCACTGTGGACTTCGCGCCCTACGCGCCGGAGACAGGTGCGGACGGCTCTGAGGCAGATATGCAGAGAGCAATCGATGTGACCGACGACTACACGCTTACAAACGAATCGGATCATGACGTGACGGTCACGGCGGTCTATCCGTTCATGTCAACGGTCCGTGATGTTGGGAAAAACAGTCCGGCTATTTCTGTGGACGGCGAAGCGGTACAGGCGGAGGTGGGCATTGGCCGCTTTGCGGGCGGCTTCGCTCCGACGGCAAGTCCGGGATACGAGGATTCGACCGAACGCATGAATCTCCGCGCCCCGAAGGGCTGGGAGAATTATGCGGCGATCCTGGAGAACGACGACGATCTGGCGAGCGCCTTTGAGCCGCTTCCGTCGCTCGAGGAGACCGTATATGTCTATACGCTCACGCCGACCGGCGAGCCGATGAAGTCCGCGGCGACGATCGCTATGACGTGCGATTACGATCCGGCTCGAACAATGCTCCTGACCGTCAACTTTAACGGCTTTGCCTACGATGAAGAAACACAGATGGCACAATACAGCTTCTTTGTCAGTCAGAATGGCACGCATTATCTGGCGGTACTGGGCGAGGATGTCAAGGGATACACGATACAGGGCTATGAGGACGGCGGCTGCGATCCGAGGGAAAAGCTCGAAGGACTGTCTGCCGACGTGACGCGCGAGGAAATGACACTGGATGCGTTTCTGCGGCTCGCGGTCGATGATATTCTTGGAACGTATAAGATCTACGGTCAGGGCGTGGAATATGCGCGCGATACCGCGCCGTTTGCGCTCTATTACCGCGCGGCGGTCGAATTC
>FR887137.1 GCA_000436735.1 Firmicutes bacterium CAG:170 | reverse complement strand
AGACCTTGCAGGTAAATGTGTCGTGACAGGCGTGGGTCTTATAGTACCCTTTTTCAAAGGTTTTGCGTTTGTTTTCACGGTTCATTGGAAGTCCTCCTGAAGATGTGTGGTCTGTTCTTCGGGAGGAATGGCGTGTGAATGAATTTGCCAGACCTCCCGGTCAGGCCACACGCTCCAGTAACAAAGTCGTAAGTTTCAAAAAGTTCTCCTTTTGTTTTATAGATAGTGGTTTATCTGTTTGATATTCTCCTGCAGGTGCTGCAAAAAGCGGCCCGCATGTGCGCCGTCCCGAAAGCCGGGTCGCTGCGATAGCAGTGCAGCACATAGTGCTCTGTGCAGCCGGGACGATAAACATTCCAAAACGCCTAGCGGGTCAGGTTTTCAACGTTGCGATAGTCGTCTTTGTTCTCCAAACGAATGGTAATATTCTTTTCTGACATGTCAGATCCTCCCTTGCGGTCGTTCATTTTCGGGTCTTGTACAAAACAGGTGGATGCCCAGCACTGTGTTGAAGCCTGTTGCGGCAAACACGCTGAAACGCTCCACAACGCCGAAATATGCGGCAGGGACGAGCTTTATCCCGAGCGCACCGACAAGCATCATACCGAGTGCGATCCCGGCGCAGATCCCATAGGAGCGGCAGCGTCGGTCCTTCGCTCCGGCGGCAATGATCATGCTCAGCGACACGATGGACAGCAGCACGACCGCAGCGGTGACGACCATATGCATGACGTCCTGAAACGCGCCCACATAGCCGCTCTCCAAGAGCGGAAACATCCGATAGCCAATGGCGGAGATCCATTCCATAACGGCAAACAGATAGATCCCTGTGCGCAGCAGCCTGGTTTTCTGCCCTTGGATGCCGATGCAGACGACGGTCACGCAAACGACCTCGCACACATTGTAAAACGCGCTGAGCTGATCCCACAGCGCACGGGAAGGTGCATGGACCGCGCTCAGGTCGCTGACGGCCTGCACCGTCCAGATGTAGCCGGGATAGGCCAGCGGCGCAAATATCACCGCCGCCGTGTAGGAAAGAAAGCTGAGCACCCCCAGCAGGCCCAGCTTCTGCGTCAAGGCTCTTTTCATGGTTTTCCCTTTCAAAAGACGCAATACATGACCGCATTGCGGATGCGGTCAGCACTGCGCCTTTGTGCCTGGCAGATATACGTTTTCGATTTGAAAATTGCTTGCGCTGATAATGCTTTCGCGTCTGCATTTGGGGCAGAAGAGCGGAAGATCCCGTAATACCGTCCGCTCCAACAGCCGCAGCCGCGTTTTTGCGCCGCAGATGGGGCATAGAAGCCATTTTTCGTCTGTCATGTTCATGCTACTTGCACCTCCCGGCAGCATCGCCATGGACCATGCGGAAAAAGAGGCGGACGTGCGCGCTGAGCTTTTCCAGACATTCACCCTCCCGTTCCGGCTGCCGATCACAGATGCCGATGAGCGTCAGCACCGGCGCAACGTACATCATTGCCAGCGTATCCGGATCGAGTGCCTGTATCTCGCCGGCGGCGATCAATGCGCGGAAAATGCCGGCATGATACGCCGCCACACGCTCCACATAGCGCCGGGAATACAGCGCCGCCAGCTCCGGCGAACGGAACTGCTCGATGGTCATCATGCGCCGGAAGCGACTGATGGAAGGATCGTGAAGCGAATACTCGAAGATCTGCCGCACCTTGCCGAAAAGCGCGTCCTCGGTGATCTCTGTGAAAACCGGGATGTCCTGCGCTGCGTTCTGCACATGGATGTCGATCTTGTCGGTATCCGCTTCATACTGCGCTGCCGTGGATTCCACAATGGCGTCAAAAATGGCCTGCTTGCTCGGAAAGTGATTGTAGAGCGAGGGCGCCTTGATCCCGACCGCTTTGGCGATCTCGCCCACGCTGACGGGATCGTATCCCCGCGCGGAGAACAGCTCCAACGCTTTGTCCAGAATTTTCTGCCGTGTATCTTTCTGCTTCATTCGCTGCTGCCTCGAATAACTAACTAATATTCGTTAGCTTCATTTTAGCGCGGATGGGCGAATTTGTCAAGAAGAAAACAGAGAAAAACAGAAGGGGAGCGGTGCGGGATACCGCTTTGACGAAAAGCACGCAGGAATGCGTCCGACCTATTGACAAACGGAGCGTTTTTATACTAATACCTTTTTAAAAAGATTGATAATTTATCGGGGCCGTTGTTGTATAATGAAGATGGTGATGAGAAATGAAAA
>FR887136.1:3327-5526 GCA_000436735.1 Firmicutes bacterium CAG:170 | reverse complement strand
GCCTCTGCCGCTGCCATCGCCGCCTCATGCCCGCCGCGTCCGGGGCTTGCGCACTGTTCCATCGCGCGGAGCATCGCGCGCGCGACCTCCGGCGGCTTGCGGAGCGTTGTCGCGCCGCTGTCAAAATAGATCACACGCGCACCTCCTCCAGCATACCGCTCGGATAGACGCGGTACAGATGCACATATTCCGCCCCGTTTTTCCGCAGCACATGCAGCGCGCGGATGCCGTCGCGGGCGCTGACACGCAGGACATAGCCGCAGCCGTTGGCCGAGAGCTTCCGCGCCGAGCGACCGACCGGTGCGCGGATCCCCTCCGTATTCAAAACGCTCCTTGCGCTCTGCGCGGCGGTCAGAGACTGGAACGTAAACAGATATTCAAACATAGAAGCTTTCCCTCCCGTCCTATCTTATGCGCTTCGACAGCCTTCGGCGACCTTTTCAAATCCCTTACGTTTCCATTTTTCGCACTCTGCCCTTGCAAATGTGTCCAGAAGCCGGTATAATCAGATTAATAAATCAAGGAGGGATCTCTATGTTCTGCACCAACTGTGGGCAAAATGTACCCGACAGCGCACGCTTCTGCACGAGCTGCGGCGCACAGCTCGTTTTCGACTCCGGCTCCTCCCCGTTTGATCTGTCCGACGATAACGGCTACGGACAGAATTACGTCCAGCCAAAGCCGCCAAAAAACACGCTGCGTCTGCTTCTGACCATCGCAGGCGGCGCGGTGCTTCTGTTCCTGTGCATCTTCGGGATCAGCCGTCTGTTCATGACCCCGAAGAACGCTGTCGGTCTCGCGGCCAAAAAGGCCGTAAAGGCCTATACCGACGCCGCACAGAGCCTTTCCAATTTTGATGCGCAGAAGCTCCTCAGCAGCCACGCGTTCAGTCAGGAGATCACCATCCGCGGCATCGACGACCTCACCGACGGCGAATACTCCTTCGACGGCTTCCGCCTGCGCTCGGATGTGAACATCCCGAAGCGCTACATAGGTCTGACCGGCTCCGTTCTCGACCAGCGCAGCAGCATGTTCACGGTGCGTGCCGCCGTTGACGATAACGTTGCCGCCGCAAACGTCCCGGAGCTTCTGGACGATGATTTCTGGGCTGTCAATACGGAGACGCTCGGTGCCGACCTCACGTCCTCCATCTTCGGCCTCAACGCCTCGGACTTCGCAGATGTCAGCTTCAACCTCTTCGATCTTCTGAACGAGACCACCTCCTCCAAGGAGTTCGGCGACGCCTCCGGCAAGGCGCTCTGGAAGGCCGTCACGGCTGAAAAGCTCGGCAAGCAGGAGCTGCGCTTCGGCGGTGAAAGCTATTCCTGTGCGAGCTACCGCGTCCTGATCCCGCAGAGCGCGCTGGAAGCCTATGTGAACGACTACTTCGATTACCTCGAATCCACCACCAGCGATAATCTACAGGACGCGCTGGCAGACTGCGGCTTCCCGGTCGAGCCGACCTCCTCCTTTGCGCGCGGCTTCTCCGCCGGCTACGCCATCGGTGCTGCCGCTTCGCCGTTTGACAGCGCACGTGAAAATATCCTGAATGCGCTGGATACGCTCGGCGATATCGAGCTGACCGCCTATGTCTCCGGCGGCTACCTCTGCGGTGTGGATTGGAGCCCGTCGGACGACGAGTATTCCAGCGACATGCTTCTTTCCATCCGGACAGGCGGAAAAAATCACACAGACTATTTCAGCCTTTCCTTTGAAAATTACGGAAGCGGAATCTTCCTGGAGTCCTCCGGCAATCACAGTGCCAAGGGCGGCACGTTCACCGACAGCACCTACATGGAGGCGGACGGCACGCTCGTCTTCGAGTGGGAATGCAGCTATGCCCCAAAGCGCTCCGGCAATAATTTCAGCGCCTCGCTCCATGTCCCGGCGGCATATCCGGAAGTATTGCTCAGCCTTGACGGCCGCATCGAGTCCGACAGCAAAACGCTGAACATCGATATGGAGGACATTTTCATCGATGTAGACGGTTCGAGCGGCAATCTGTCCTTCGCCTATGTGCTTTCCTCGTTTGATAAGAGCTTTGACATCGGCAGCCCCGTCATGATCCTGGAGCTTGACCAGAGTGAGCTGATGGCACTTGCGACGGATCTCAGCAGCAAGTTTATACCTTACGAAGACCTCTTCGACGAAATGTTCTGACAAAACGAAGATGGCCGCCGGAAACGGCGGGCCTTCTCC
>FR887136.1:2651-3309 GCA_000436735.1 Firmicutes bacterium CAG:170 | reverse complement strand
CCGTCCATTCTCTATGAAAGGAGCCACTTATGCAGGAACTCCATCGCTGCCGCTGGGTCAATCTCACAAACCCGGCCTATGTCCGCTACCACGATCTCGAATGGGGCAGGCCGCATTACGACGACGCCTATCTCTTTGAACTGCTCCTACTGGAAAGCTTTCAGGCGGGCCTTTCCTGGGAGTGCATTCTCAACAAGCGCGAGGCCTTCCGCCGCGCCTTCGATGGCTTTGACCCGCAGAAGATCGCCGCCTATGACGCGGAGAAATGCGCCGCGCTGATGCAGGATGCCGGGATCGTCCGTAATCGGCTGAAAATCGCCGCTGCCGTGAACAATGCAAAGATATTTCTTGCCATTCAGGCGGAATGGGGCAGCTTTTCCGAATATCTCTGGCATTTTACCGGCGGCAATGTCCTGCGCGACGACAGCGGCATTCCCCGCGCGACCTCTCCCCTGTCCGACGCCGTTTCCGCCGACCTCCGCGCCCGCGGCATGAAGTTCGTCGGCTCCACCATTATCTATTCCTATTTGCAGGCCGCTGGCATCGTGAACGACCATGAGCGCGGCTGCGCCTTCGCAGAGTGAGCCGGAGGCCCATTCCGCACGGCCTGCCGCATTGCAAGTGCCATTCATGCAGACACGCCCCGGAAACGGGCAAA
>FR887136.1:0-2622 GCA_000436735.1 Firmicutes bacterium CAG:170 | reverse complement strand
CGGCATAAAACCGTTTCCGGGGCGTATTTTGATATCTATACAGGCTTTAGCTGTTGCTGCCCGCCGTGCTTCTCAGTGTCACGTCGTGGTAGCCGCCCTCGACGATGCTCGTCGAAGAGACCAGCGTGAGCTTTGCGTCCCGCTGAAGATCCGGGATGGTCGTCACGCCGCAGTTGCACATCGTGGATTTGACCTTGTAGAGGCTTCTTGCGACATTGTCCTGAAGGGAGCCGGCGTAGGTGACGTAGGAGTCCACGCCCTCCTCAAACATCAGCCCGCTCTTACCGCCAAGATCGTAGCGCTGCCAGTTGCGCGCGCGGTTCGACCCTTCGCCCCAGTATTCCTTGACGTATACGCCGCCGACCAGCAGCTTGCTCGTGGGAGATTCGTCAAACCGTGCGAAATAGCGGCCGAGCATCAGGAAATCCGCCCCCATTGCCAGCGCCAGTGTCATGTGGTAGTCGTGAACGATACCACCGTCGGAGCAGATCGGGACATAAATGCCCGTTTCCTTAAAATACTCGTCACGCGCCGCGCTGACCTCGATCAGCGCCGTCGCCTGCCCGCGTCCGATGCCCTTCGTCTCGCGCGTAATGCAGATCGAGCCGCCGCCGATGCCGACCTTGACGAAATCCGCGCCGCACTCGGCCAGAAAACGGAAGCCGTCGCGGTCCACCACGTTGCCCGCGCCGATGCGGACGCAGTCTCCGTAGGTCTGCCGCACATAGTCGATCACGCGCTTCTGCCAGACGGAATAGCCCTCCGAGGAGTCGATGCACAGCACGTCCGCGCCCGCCTCCACCAGCGCCGGGATGCGCTCCCGATAGTCGCGGGAGTTGACACCTGCGCCGACCAGATAGCGCTTCTGCGCGTCCTGGAGCGCCAGCGGGTGCTCCTTATGCTCGGAATAATCCTTCCGGAACACAAAATACAGCAGACAGTCATTTTCATCCACGATCGGCAGCGCATTGAGCTTGTGCTCCCAGATCAGATCGTTTGCCTCCCGGAGCGTGGTCGTGGACGGCGCGGTAATGAGTCTTTCACGCGGCGTCATGAAGTCGCGCACCTTCGTATCCACGCACATCCGGCTGACCCGGTAGTCGCGGCTCGTGACGATGCCGAGAAGCTTGCCGTTCGGCTGCGCGTTCTCCGTAATGGCGACCGTAGAGAAGCCATTTTTCTCCTTGAGCGCAAGTACATCGGCCAGCGTATGCTCCGGCGTCAGGTTCGACGCGCTGACCACAAAGCCCGCCTTGTGGCTCTTGACCCGGCGCACCATCTCCGCCTCGCTTTCGATGGACTGCGAGCCGTAAATGAAGGATAGTCCGCCCTCCTTCGCCAGCGCAATGGCGAGCGTATCGTTGGAGACCGACTGCATGATGGCCGAAGTCATCGGGATATTCAGGCAGATCGGGCATTCCTCCTGCCCCTTCCGGTAGCGCACGAGCGGTGTGCGGAGTGAAACATTGTCCGGAATGCAGTCCTCGGACGTATAGCCGGGGATCAGCAGGTATTCGCTGAAGGTGTGCGATGGTTCCGTGTAATAATGTGCCATTATGCTTCCTCTGTTTCCGGTGTCTTTTCTTCCTCCGATACGGCCTCTGCCTTCGGCTCCGGCCGGCTCACGACCGTCGCCTCACAGCGGTTGATGGGCGTGCCGAGCGCGTAGAACTTTTCCTCATAGCCGGTCATGATCCCGACCGGGCCGTTTTCATGCAGATCCCGCGTCACATTGTGCAGCTCCAGCCCGTCCGCCGTCATTTCCTCCAGCGACCACTCAAACAGCTTGGCGTTGTCCGTCTTGAAATGGATCTGCCCGCCCAGCCGGATCACCGTCCGGTACTTGTCGAGGAACGTATGATATGTCAACCGACGCTTGGCATTTTTGCTGCGCGGCCACGGGTCACAGAAATTAATGTAGAGCAGGTCAATTTCGCCGACATCAAAGAACTGGTCGATGTTTGCTGCGTCCAGCGAAACAAAGAACACGTTTTTAAGCCCCAGACGGATCGCACTCTCCATCGCCAGCACCAGTGCATCCGGCACGCGCTCGATGGCGATCAGAAGCACATCCGGCTCCGCCTGCGCCGTCTCGACCGTGAATTTGCCCTTTCCGCAGCCGACCTCCACGCGCAGCTCACGGCAATCCGGCATCAGCTCCCGCCAGTGTCCGCGCCGCGCCTCTGGATCGTGGACCCAGACGTTCTCACACGCCGCCATCCGCGGCTCCAGATTGTTTCTTCTTCTCATTCGCATAGACCGTACCTGCTTTCCTGACGTTTTCTGCATTATAGCAAAAATCCAAACCGCCGTAAAGCCGGAATTCGCAGAAAAGCAAATTCCCCGCTTCCATCTCTTGCTTTTCCGCGGCTTGTCTGTTATAATGCCTTTGTTTGGAAAGCTTCTCGCGTCTCGATGCAAAAACCGCGCCCGTAGCGGCAGCCGTCTTTTGTTTCTTCCATGTGCAGTACAGCTCACGGCGCATTTTGGGGGGGCGTATCGGCATCCATCCGACAGGCAGCAACCAAAACGCCCGAATCCCTTGACACACGGGCATCTGCGGGTTTTCCGCAATTTCCGGAATCGCCCGAAAATCCGCCTTTGACCACATGGCTGACTACA
>FR887135.1:1687-2305 GCA_000436735.1 Firmicutes bacterium CAG:170 | reverse complement strand
TGGCCCAAGCAGCAGCCTCAGTCCGGCCTTCGCCGCCTGTACGGCGCTGCACGAGCCGAGCACCACCAGCGTATCGGCGTTCGCGCGGATCGCGTCCGCCGCCGACCGGATGGCATGGAGCGACCGCGCCGTCAGCGAATCCGGCTGGCCGAGCCAGCCGAGATACTGCGGGAAACCCGGCTTGTTGCTCCGCAGATGCAGATGCGCGTCGAAAAGCTCCTTTTCCCGGCTCAGCAGGTCCGGCAGCGACACGCAGCTCCAGATATTCGAAAGTTCAACGTTGATCATAAAAGCTCCTTCCAGCGGAGAGTGTTTTCCATTTCAGGCCGCATCCCGTCCGGCATACGGCCGATTGCGCCGTTTCCTTACAGCGCACCGGGATGGCGCGGAATGTATTCTCCGACCGCGCTGATACGAAGCTCGCCATGCTCGACGGCCAACTGACCGCGCAGCCAGACCTGCGCGATGGAGCCGTGCGTCCGGAAGCCCTCAAACGGCGTATAGCCTGCGGCGGAGTGCTGATTTTCCGCTGTGATCGTCATATCCGCCTCCGGATCGTAGACCACGATATCGGCGTCGCTGCCCGCCTGAAGCACGCCCTTGCGCGGATAGGCTCCG
>FR887135.1:0-1633 GCA_000436735.1 Firmicutes bacterium CAG:170 | reverse complement strand
GCGCACACATCTGCTCCTTCGTGATGCGCCCCTTCGCAACGCCCGCGGAGTAAAGCAGCACGCCGCGCGTCTCCACACCGGGCAGGCCGCCGGGGATCTTCGTGAAATCGTCCCGTCCGGCGTCCTTCTGGCGGAGCGTAAAGCTGCAATGGTCGGTCGAGACCGTCTGGATCGTGCCGTTTGCAAGCGCCCTCCACAAAAGCTCCTGATCCGCCTTCGTCCGGAGCGGCGGCGCGCAGATGTACTGTGCGGAATCGATAAACTCCGGCTGCCGGTAGAGCGAGTCGTCGAGCAGCAGATAATGCGGACATGTCTCCACATAGACCTTCTGCCCTCTGGCGCGCGCGGTCATGACCTCGGCCAGCGCCTCCTTCGTGCTCAGATGCACGATCACGACCGGCACATCCGCGACCTCGGCAATGCGCAGCAGATGCGCCACCGCCTCCGCCTCGAGCGGATTCGGGCGGCATTCGGGATGCGACGCCGGCGCGAGCTTTCCGTCCTTCTTATGCTGCGCGATCAGCGCGTCGATCACGCCCGCGTTTTCGCAGTGGACGCCCGCAATGCCGCCGTATTTTTTCAGCTCCAGCAGCGCGGAAAACAGATCCTGATCTCCGATCATCATTGCCGGATACGTCATGTACATTTTGAACGACGGGATACCGGCCTCGAACATCTGCGGAATTTCCGCGCGGATGCCCTCGTTCCAGTCGTCGATGGTCATATGGAAGCCATAGTCACAAGAGGATTTCCCGTCCGCCTTCTTATGCCACAGCGACAGCCCGTAGCCGAGCGTCTCGCCCTTGTTGGGACACGCAAAGTCAATAACCATCGTCGTACCGCCGCAGATCGCGCTGCGGGTGCCGGAGGTAAAATCGTCCGCCGTTGTGGTATTGCAGACGTCGAGATCGAAATGCGTGTGCGCATCGATGAAGCCCGGAAACAGGAGCTTGCCCGTCACGTCCACGACCTGTGCACCCTCCACGCATAGATTCTCTCCGACCGCCGCAATCTTTTCCCCGTCGATCAGGAGATCCGCACGCTGCGATACGCTGCCGCCGACGACCGTTCCGCCCTTGAGAATATATTTCATATCAAAATCGCTCCATTTCTGAAGATTTGCAGATATTCTGCATTCAGTATAACACACATCCGCCGGAAAGAGAATCCTCACGGCGGATTTTTTCATTTAACGCGGAGAAGTTTTTCTCCGGTGCCTGCCGCAGCCTTCAAATTCCGTCAGAAAACGGTTGCTTTTTTCCCCGAGGAATGATAGAATAGCGCAGTAGTCAATGCAGGATTCGTACATCGGTAGTACAGCGGCTTCCCAAGCCGCGGAGGCGGGTTCGACTCCCGTATCCTGCTCCATCAAGCTGAACCAAAAAAGATATCAGCGCGAAAAGCCCAGAAGTTTCAACGACTTCCGGGCTTTTTTGCGCCCATTTTTAGAGGCGTGACAAAAAGATGCCAAAATGGACTTTGGCAAATTCGATGGACCTGTACCTTTACCCAAGGCTTTTTGAGCCGCTTTTCTGAGGACTTTTCGGGAAAGCGGCTCGTTTTCGCTCTCGGCAAAATGTAGAATTTTGACTGGCGCTTTTGTTGGTGTTGCTGGATAGACATTCCGAGTGTA
>FR887134.1:3332-6400 GCA_000436735.1 Firmicutes bacterium CAG:170 | reverse complement strand
TGATGCCGAGCGCGACCACGAGGACGCCCGCCGCAATATAGTTATAAAGCTTCCGGTCGGAGGCGTAGGACAAGATCAGCCCCACGGCGGCGACGGCAAACAGGATCACGCGCACTGCGTTGAGAAAGCGGTTCCGCCGGACAAGGAACTGCTGGAAGTCCTCCTCCCGCTCAAAAAAGCGTCCGGCGCGCCACGGCGCGAACAGTCTGATAAAAAAAGCTCCCATGTTGAAAAACTCCCGAAAATCAGATATACCCTAGTATATCATGTCCATCCGCAAAGTACAATACGTTTTCCGCCGGCGCGTACGCAGGGCAAGTAAATCCTACCAGAACGCTTGTACTTAACGTGGGTGTGTGCTAAAATAGGCGCAGTCACAGCAGGAGGTGGAATCCATGCACGGGAAACAGCCGAGCGGACTTCTCACACAGAAAAAGATGCTCCACAGTGCCATTTCGCTCTTTCTGGAAAAGGGTTATGAGAAGGCAACGACGGCAGAGATCGCCCGCGGCGCGGGCATGACGCCGAGTGCCTTCTTTCGTGCCTATCCCAGCAAGGAGGCACTGCTTCTGGAGCTGGTGAAGCAGATGTTTGACAATCAGTTTGCCGAGGCGGAGCGGCGGACCGGCGAGATGGATCAGCTGATGATGTACGCGGTGGAGACCGCGCTCCAGATGCATCTGGCCGAGCTGAGCGAGTCGATGCGCGACCTGTATGTAACGGCATATTCCCTGCCGTCCACGGCGGCGTATATCTACCGGAATACGGCAAAGCGCCTCCAGGCCATCTTCTCTCCCTACCTCCCGTCGCTTCAGGAAAAGGATTTTTATGAGCTGGACATTGCCTCCGGCGGCATCACGCGCGGCTTCATGGCCGTGCCGTGCGATCTCTATTTCACAATGGAGCAGAAGCTTCGCCGGTATCTGGACTGCTGCTTCAAGCTCTACGATGTGCCGAAGGAGCAGCGTGAGGCCGTTATTGAGCAGGTCGTGCAAATGGACCTCCGTCCGGCGGCCATCGCCATGGTAAAGGAAATGATCCACCGGTTCGACGATCCGGCGGAAGCCGCCGCGCCCGCAGAGGCCCCGGAATAAGCGTTATGCCGCCGCCCATCCGGACGGCGGCTCTTTTCTTCTCAGTTTAGCCCATACACGCCTTCCCCAGCAGCTGGCGGAAGATGTCCCACCACGTCAGCGCCTCTACGGCCTCCGGCGCGACCAGTGGAATTTCGGCAAGCGTCCTTCCGTTCGCGCGCATGGTGATCGTGCCGAGCTGCTGGCCCTTCTCGACCGGCGCCGTGACGGACTCCGCCACCTCCACGCTGGACTCGACCTGCGAGGCCAGCGCCTTGTCGATCAGCACCGGCTGCGTCTCATGCGCCTCCGGCGTGACCGTCTCCGCCCGGCCCAGCACGACCGGCACCGCCGGGATGTCCACATCCGCCGGCGGATGCGCCAGCGCGTAATTCGAGAAGCCGTAATTGAGCATGGCCTTCGCCGACTCGAAGCGGTGCGGACTGGTGTCGCAGTGGAGCACCACGGCGATCAGCTCCATCCCATTGCGCTCTGCCGACGCGGACAGGCAGTATCCCGCCGCGGAGGTATAGCCGGTTTTCAGGCCGGTCGTTCCGTCGTAAAACCGCACCAGCTTATTGGTGTTGGCAAGGCCGAACTGGCCGTTGCGGACGGTGTCCATCCAGATGGTCGTGTATTCCTTGATCCGCTCGTGCTTGAGAAGCTCCCGCGACATGAGCGCGATGTCATATGCCGTCGTCAGATGCTCTCCCGCATCCGGCCCGTCGTCCAGACCGGTGCAGTTCACAAAGTGCGTGTCCGTCATGCCAAGCTCCTGCGCCCGCTCGTTCATCATGCTTACGAACGCGCTTTCGCTGCCCGCGATGTGCTCCGCCAGTGCGCAGGCGCAGTCGTTGGCGGAGGCCACAACGACCGATTTGAGCATCTCCGTCAGCGGCAGCTGCTCATTTTCCTCCAGATAGATCTGACTCCCGCCCTTGGCGGCGGCCTCGGCGGAGGTCGTCACGGTGTCGTCCCACGAAATTCTGCCGTCCTCCAGCGCCTCCATGACGAGCAGCAGCGTCATGATCTTCGTGACGCTGGCAGGCGCGAGCTTCTCGTGACTGTTCTGCTCATAGAGAATTTCTCCGGTCGTTTTTTCCATCAGGATCGCCGACGGAGCCGAAAGCTCCAGATCCGCCGCCCGCGCGCAGACGCAGGACGCCGCCGCGATCAGCACGCCGAGAAAAAGACATATCAGCCGTTTTCGCATAAAAATCACCCTTCCGTTTCATCTGGTACAAGCGTATGAAACGAAAGGGTTCGATATGACGGGGCTGCCGGAGCTTATCCGGCGTTTGCAGGCTCAACGAGATAGGGTTGAATGGCGCGGCAGAAGTCCTCGCTCTGTTCACCGCCGCAGACGCGGACCGTCAGCGGCCGGTTCAGGCCCAGACAGCAGAGGCTGAGGATGGAGCTGGCATCCAGAACGGTGCTGCCGTAGAGCAGCTGGACGGAGAAGGACTGGCGATTGGCAATGCTGACGAATTCTCCGATCTCCTTGACCGAACGGAACATTACGGTAAATTCTCGCACGGGAAATCCTCCTGAATGACTATACAAGCAGCCGATCATTGGATATAATGACGCTTGAAGTCCGATATTGTAATATATTATAATAGAAAGCGCCCAAGGCGACTATTCTCAAAATCCAATAAACATTTTCCGCGGAAATCCTGAATTTTGGTGGTTATTGCTAATGAAATACGCATTTTATACTTTAGGATGTAAGGTGAATCAATACGAGACGCAGGCCATGCAGCAGCTCCTTCTGGCGCGCGGCGACACGCTGGGCGAATTCGACGGCGTCTGCGACTGCTACATCGTCAACACCTGCACCGTCACGGCGGTCTCCGACAAAAAATCGCGCAACGCCATCCGGCGTGCGCGGAAGCTCAATCCGAACGCGGTGATCGGCGTATGCGGCTGCTACGCGCAAACCGCGCCGGAGGAGATCCGGAAGCTCGACGTAGATGTGCTCATCGGCACGGACGG
>FR887134.1:0-3164 GCA_000436735.1 Firmicutes bacterium CAG:170 | reverse complement strand
GCTGCTGAAGGTCGAGGACGGCTGCAACAATTTCTGCACCTACTGCATCATCCCCTACGCCCGCGGGCGGGTGCGCTCCCTGCCGCTTGAAAATGCGGTGGAGGAGGCGCGGAAGCTCGCCGCCGAGGGCTACCGGGAGATCGTCGTCAACGGCATCGAAATTTCCTCCGGGGGCTGGGAATGGCATGACGGCAGCTGGGGGGGGGGAGGGGGGGGGGGGGGGCGGGCGGGGGCAGCTGCTGGCGGCGCTCTGCGCGGCCGTGCCGTCCGTGCGCATCCGCCTCGGCTCACTTGAGCCGCGCACCATCGACGAGGAATTCTGCAAGACGCTCTCCGGCTTTGAAAACCTCTGCCCGCAGTTCCATCTGAGCCTCCAGAGCGGCAGCGACAGCGTCCTGCGCCGGATGCACCGGAAATATGATTCCGCGCGCTATCTGCAAAGCGTCGAGCTGCTGCACCGCTATTTCCCCGGCTGCGCCGTCACGACCGACCTGATCGTCGGCTTCCCCGGCGAGACGGAGGAGGAATTTGAAGCTTCGCTGGCACTCATCCGGCGCTGTGCGCTGTCCAAGGTCCATATTTTCCCCTACTCCCGCCGCGAGGGAACGCCCGCCGCGAAAATGCCGGATCAGGTTCCGAAGGCCGTCAAGGAGGCCCGCGCCTCCCGCGCAGCCGCCGTGGCCGCCGAGCTGGAGGACGCCTTCCACACCTCGCTCATCGGCACGGAGCAGCCCGTGCTCTTCGAGCAGCCGGAAAACGGCTTCTACGCGGGCCACGCGCCGAACTATGCGAAGGTCTATACGGCTCCCGGCGAGCTGCACAACGCTGTGCGCCGTGTCCGGATCACCGAGCTTTGCCGCGACGGCGTGTTTGGCGTGCTCACGGATACACTCTAAAACAGGGAGATCGGCGGGAACGGCTCGTGGAACACCAGCAGCCGCAGGAAATCGTCCGCGACCGCCGCAAACGCGGACAGCGGCATCCACGCCGTGAAGAACGGCAGACAGACCTGCCCGAGCAGATTCCCGCGCACGCCGCTGTAGTCCCATACGCCAAGTCCCAGCCAGCGGTTGACCAGCAGCCCGACCAGCATTTCCGACGTGGAAATGATCGCCGCGCCCAGCATCGCCTGTACGCTCAGCGGGAGCCCCGGCGCGATCTCGTTGAGCAGCCCGATGAGCACGAAGCAGACGCCGCCGTCCATGAACATGCTGATGTGCGACCGCCCGCGCCAGAGCATCTCGACCGAATAGTAGAGCGTCCCGCCCATCACGAAAAGAAAAATGCATTTGTAAAATTCCATTTTCATCACCGGGGCTAGGATACCCCTTTGCAGAAGAAGTATGTGAAAAAACTTCCGCTTGACGCGGAAAATACCTGTTGACAAAGCTCCGTTTTTACGATATAATCTCTTCTGCTATGAGGCGTTGCCTCGTAAAATGGCGGCATAGCTCAGTTGGTAGAGCATTCGGTTCATACCCGGAGTGTCATCTGTTCGAGTCAGATTGCCGCTACCAGGCCCGTTGGTCAAAAGGTTAAGACACCGCCCTTTCACGGCGGTAATATGGGTTCGATTCCCGTACGGGTCACCAAAAAGAGAAAACCCGCAATCCATTGAGATTGCGGGTTTTTCTTTACATACCAACGCTTTCCGGGCTTTTGTGCGTTGTAATATCTGACGCATTCTCGCATTGTCTGACGCATTTTGCCGCACCTCGCATAGCCTGATCGATCGTTACCATAAGGATACCTCCGTGTTAAGGTCGGGGCGGCTATTGCTGCCCCTTTGGTTTACTTGTTGCAGCACCCGCACTTCGGAAGCGGGTTGTAGAGCGTCTGCGCCGTGGTTGCTGTGCCGGTGGTGATGTCTGCCACCTGCTTCGGATAAAAAGTTGCGTTGGCATAATAGTTTCCTCCGGTACCTGCTTGATTTGGCAGACACCTTTTTGTTCCTCATGCGCAACACAAACCCAGTACCAAATTTGATTGATATGCTTGGAGCGGCATCTGGAGCCACAGGAACAGAAGCACCTTTTTGAATATGCATGGATATTTTCTGACTGCTCCGCTTTTCGGTTTTTGCGAAGCGCCTGTGCGCGGTCGAATTGCTCCTGTGTAATTATTGCTTCATTGCTGTCTGCGATAGCGTGTAAAATCCATGTATCCCTCCAGTTCATATATACACTCGTCATTCAGGCCGAACTGCTCCCGAAGCAGTTTGACTCCGTAATCGTATAAATCGCCGGAAATGCGTTCGTAGTTATCAAGATCTAACGCCAGCCGCAGCGCATCCTACATCGTTTCCGACTTTTCCGCGGAAAGCACAGAAGTATATTTCAGAAGTTCGCCGTTCTCCGCATCCATCCGCTCAAACGCTTTTGCTAATTCGTTATAGTCCTGGATGTCAGGATTCCCGGCTGTCGGGATCAGATCGCCGAGATATGGTGCGAAGTATGCTCCACGCATCCGAGTTCCAGAGGTGGACGTACAGTTCGCTTTTGCCATCCACGCGAATCTTACGCTGCTCGAAGCCCTCACCCCAGCCGTCAGCAGCCTGCCCCTCGAGGTACCTTTTCAGGGTTTCCAGTTCCGCACCGGTCAATTCGCCCGCCACGCGGCATTCTGCCACACCCCAGAGCTGACCGTTCCGTTCTTCCACAGTGAAAACAGCCGAATGAACCTTACGATTGACGCTGTCCGCTTCGCCATACCAGTGCATAACGCCGCGCTCCGCTTCCTCCGGCACTCGGTATTTTTTCAGTGCCGCCGCGATCTGCGATTCATACCCGCGCAGTTCTTCTCCCTCTAATGTAGCGCCATTTTCGTCGAGGTCTCCGTATTCGTTCGGTTCATAAAATTCGGCGGTCAAAGGCATATTTTCCAAGTTCCTCCGGCGTGTGGACATTTGGTGCGAAATCAAATTGATCGAGATTTTCAGCCAGCTGGCGGATATTGGCTGCACACGTTGGTTTCGCCATCTGGCAGACCGCGCCGAGCTTCACGAAATCCTGTTCCTTGAAATTTGAACACGCACGGCACAGCTGATTCAGTTCAAAGAGCGATTCGCGTTCAAAATCCAATGCGCAGTTGACCTCGTCCGGGAATCGGCTATCTGTGACCAGCATCTGCATCTCGCCGCAGGATGGAATCCCGGCACGAAGCAT
>FR887133.1:7589-15112 GCA_000436735.1 Firmicutes bacterium CAG:170 | reverse complement strand
CAGCAGGAATCTCGTTTTATGAGGTCGACCGCGCGTTGATGGTAATGGCTTCAAAGATGGGAAAGTGGCTTTCCTGCTAAAAAAGAAGCACAGCGCGTTTTACGAACCCGGATTGACATGGTTGAAAATTCATTTTCAAATAATCTTTCTCGTTCAACGGTCGCAGGCTATCTGAATTACTGGCTGAAAGTTTACTGCGAACCGAAGCTTGCACCGAACACCATCAACGGATATCGCACAAATATTGAAAAGCATGCTGCAAAATGCCGTGCCTGCAAAAATCGTCTCTGCCATGCTCGGACATTCTTCCATCGGGATTACAATGGACACATATTCGCACGTTCTGACGGATATGCAGGATGGCTCAACAAGTAAAATGAATACGCTTCTGAAAAAGCTATATTAGCATCCGTATTAGCAGAGCGTTATGCATTTCTATTATGTGGTATTTATTCTCGCGTAAAAGATATAGTAAAAGCACCGAAAGCTCATGCTCTCGGTGCTTTTATGGCGGAGTGGGAGGGATTCGAACCCTCGGACGGCTTTTGACCGTCACACGATTTCCAGTCGTGCTCGTTATGACCGCTTCGATACCACTCCATGGTATCCGCTGTCTCTGTCACTCCGAAACAGCTCAGTTATCATACACAAAATGAGCCCGATTGTCAAGTGTTTCTGCAATTATTTCTTGATCTCCGCCGCACAGGCCTTCAGCACCTGCGCCGCGACCGGCGCAGCCGCCGCACTGCCGCTGCCACCGTTCTCGATGAACACGACGAACGCCAGCGGGCAGTCCGCATCCTGCACGAAGCCCGCGAACATCGCGTTGGCGACCTGCCCCTCCTGCTCGGCGGTGCCGGATTTGGCGCAGACGTTCAGATCACCGAACTGCCACGCGCCATAGATATTTTCGACATTATAGCGCATCATTTCCGTGAGCTTTTTCGCCGTCGCCTCCTCGAGAATACGGCCCGTGGAGCTGCGCTTTGCCGTATACGTCGTTTTTTCACCCTTCTGGATCGACGCCATCAGATACGGCTCCGCCGCCTCACCGCCGCCCCCGATCACGCCCATAAAGCGCATAAAGGCGTAGGCGCTGACCTGATCGGTGTACTGCCCGATCCCGGCCCATGCCACGTCACCGTCGTCCGCACCGCTCAGATCGACGCTTCCCTTCGCGGTCGTATAGCCGTCGCAGCTCAGCGCTTCCGTCAGGCCCGCCTTTTTCGCGTAGCGCTCCAGCGTTTTTCCGCCGACCTGCACGGCGATATCACCGAAAACATTGTTGCAGGAGTGCGCGAGACCGTTCTTGAAATCAATCGTTCCATGGACGCCCTCGCAGACGATCTTCTGCCCGCCGATGATGCTTGAGCCGTTACACTGGAAGCTCTGCGAATCGATATCCGGAATATTCTCGATGGCCGCCGCTGCGGTCACGAGCTTAAAAATGGAGCCGGGCGTATACGTCACGTCAAAAAAGCGGTTGAGATACACGCCCGTATACACGCCCGTCGTGTCGCTGTCTACATCCGGCATATTGTCCGGGTCGTAGCTCGGCGAGGTCACGGCGCAGAGAATTTCGCCGGTCTGGTAGTTGTAGACGCCGATGGTGCCGCGCCGCCCGTTCAGCGCCTCCAGTGCGGCCTTCTGCACCTCTGCGCTGATGGAGAGCTGTGCGGTGCTGTACTCCTCACGGAGCGTATACAGGCCGTTGATCTTATCGTAGCCGATCATTTTATCGGCAAAGTTGCCAAGCAGCGGCGCATAGATGTAGCCGTACCGGTCGCCGAGCAGATGCATGGTAGCCGCGCGCGTCTGCGCGTCGTCCGAATACGTTCTGCCGTCCGTCGCGTCGAGCAGGCGCGTCCCGTCCCGGTCATCCACATAGCCGACGCTGAGATTTGCACCGGAATAGACATGCGGGCTGCCGGAGAACATGACCCAGTCGTCCGCCTTTACAAAATAGCTGATCGTAAACGCAAACGCGCCGATGGCAAGGACCGCCGCCAGCGCCAGCGCAAAATAGGCCCGCAGGGCAAGCTTTTTCATGCCTTAATCCTCCCTTCCGGGCAGCTTCACGGAGAAGCTGGCGTTCTGCCGCGTGTCCGCCGCCTTGATAAAGGCGAGCAGGCCCCACACGCAGAGCATACTCGAGCCGCCGTTGGAAACGAATGGGAACGTAACGCCGGTCAGCGGCAGGATGTCCACCGTTCCGAACACATTCAGCAGCGTCTGCACAAGCATGATCGTCACGGCGGAGGCCGCGCTGATGGAATAGAAGCTGCTGCGCTCCACAGGCGCGGAGCGTACCACGAACGCCGCCAGCAGCACGATGGCCGCGACCAGCATCAGCGCGATCAGCAGGCCCCACTCCTCCGCGACAAACGCAAAAACAAGGTCGGTGTCCGCCGCCGCGACATATTTGAGCCAGCCTCTTCCGCCGCCGAGGCCGAACAGGCCGCCGGAGGCAATGCACATCATGGCGCGCGTCTGGGAGTAGCCGCTCGTCAGCGCATACTCCCACACATGCCGCCAGGTCGAAAACCGCCGCAGCGCATAGGGCTTGAAGCGCAGCACCAGAACGCCCGCGAAGGCCGTTCCCGCGCAGGCAAGGCCGATGGTCGCAAAATCGCCCGAGCGCATGAACGCCGTCACGAGGAAGGTCACAAAGAAGATGATGGCCGTTCCGAAGTCGTTGATGAGCGCAAGGCAGCCGCAGATCGCCGCCGAATAAACGATGTACAGGAACAGATTCCGCCGCGTCATGAGCCTTTGCAGCGTGGACGCGCCCGCAAAGATGAAGCAGAGCTTGACCAGCTCCGACGGCTGGAAGGAGATCGGGCCAAGCTCGACCCAGTTCTTCGCGCCGTATTTTTCCACGCCGAAGAGCAGGTTGAACACCAGCAGCGCAATGCCCGCGGCCGCCGCCAGATAGCGGAGCTTCTTCGCCCGCTCCAGATCGCGCAGGAACCAGCCGAGGATCAGGAACACCGCGATCCCGGCCCCAAGCGCGATCATTTCCTTTTTGAGTGCGTCCGGGTCGGAGGACGCGACCACACAGACGCCCAGCGTCGTCAGGAACAGCGCGACTGTCTCCACGTCGAAGCCGCTCCGGCGCATCAGCCGCAGCAGCAGGAAAAGCGCCCACTCCATCACAAGCAGAATGCCAAAGGAGGCAGCGATCCTGCCGATCTGCTCACAATGCAGCATCAGCTGCAGACACGCCAGCACCTGAAACACCGACAGAAGCAGCAGCGACAGCGTCGGACTGATCTCCTTGCCGGCGCGTGTGCGGACGGAGGCCTGAATGCGCTCCTGCTCCTTCGTGATGGGAACGAGCGTAAAGTCCACGCCGCCCAGCGAGATCACGTCGCCAAAGCCGACGGCACACATGTCCGTATCCGCGCCGTTGATGCGGATACCGCCCTTGGAGCCGATGTCGGAAACGCTCCAGCTGCCGTCGTCATAGCGCGTCAGGACGGCATGACGGCGGGATATGGTCGGATAGTCGAGCACCACGTCGCAGCTGGCCGAGCGCCCGACAAGGCTCTCCCAGTGCGTCACAGGGATCTTCTCGCCGGAGGGCGCGGCAAGCCACGCCCACACCTCCGGCTCCCGCCGGAAGGTCAGCAGCGACTGCCCGCAGCGCCACAGGATCAGCAGCGCCAGCAGCGGCAGGATATACCGCAGAACGTCGCTGTAGATCGCGGCGAAGCCGATCCCGGACAGATTTTCAAAAAAAGTCTGAATTGCCAGCATCTCGCATTCCTCCCCGCATTCTTGCGGGCCATTTTCCGAAAGACCCCTCACGGCCGTGAGGGGTCCGGAACGTCATTATTTCTTTTGCGTCTCCGCAGCATCCTGCGGGGCGGACGCTTCCTCCTGCGAAGCCTTTTCCGCCTCGATGGGAGTCTCCGCAGCAGCAGGCGCTTCCTCTACAGGGACGGCGCTCCCCTGCTCCAGATCGGATACGCGCTCGATGGCGTAATACGCATCGGTCGCAGTCGTATCGCCCTTCTTTTTGAGCAACAGATTGACCGAATCGGAGATGAGCATATAGATGATCGCAAACACCGGCACACCCAGCAGCATCCCCGCAAAGCCGAAGAGGCCCGCCGCGACCGTGATGGACACCAGCACCCAGAAGCCGGAAATGCCGATGGTGTTGCCGAGGATCTTGGGGCCGATGACGTTGCCGTCAAGCTGCTGGAGGCAGATCACAAAGATCACAAAGTAGAAGCATTGCAGCGGATTGACCAGCAAAATCAGGAACGCGCACGGCACCGCGCCGATGATCGGCCCGAAGAACGGGATGACGTTGGTCACGCCGACCACCGTCGCCACCAGCACCGGATACGGCAGCCGGAGGATGAGCATTCCGAAGTAGCACAAAAAGCCGATGATGAGCGAGTCGATGATCTTGCCGATCACAAAGCCGTTGAAGATCTTGTTCGTCTCGCGGCCAAGGTAGAACAGATGGTCTGCCGCCGAGGGCCGGAACACCGCGACGATCAGCTTCTTGGCCTGCGCCTGAAAAACGTCCTTCGACCAGAGCATGTAGACCGACGCCACAAGGCCGATGAGCAGATTCGCCACGCTCTTGACGACCGCGACCACGGACGTGGTCAGCGTGGTCAGGAGCTTCTGCATGTCGCTCAGCAGGCTCGTGCTGACCCAGTTGCGCAGGAAGTTGTAGATCTCGTCGAGGCCCATTTCCACATAATTCTGGATCTCTGGGTTGTCGTTGAGCAGGTTGTTGACCCATTTCTCAATGCTTCTGTAATAGGTCTCGGCGTTGTTGACGATACCCGCCACGCTGTCATACAGCTGCGGCAGCAGCATGGAGAAAAACGCATACACGACAAGTCCGGCAATGACCAGCGCGAACACGATGCCCGCCGCGCGGCTGAGCTTCTGCGGAGAATAGCGCGCCTTCGGATTCTTTGCCTTTTTCTTTTCCAGCGCGGGCGCCAGCCGCGTATCGACGAATTTCACGAGCGGATTGAGCAGGAACGCAAACACGACGCCGTAGATCAGCGGCGACAAAATCGCCCCGAAGCCATTCAGCATGGAAAAGAAGCCCGGAATGTCCGTAAAGATCACGACCAGCAGGATGCTGATGATGATGACGACCAGGACGGTGATCCCCCAGCGGAAATACGGCTTGTCCCGATACGGACGGTTCGTGTCGTTTTTCATATGCTTTCCTCCCATTGTTTCTCATTCAAACGTAACACAGGAAACCAGGATCTTCAAGAAAATGTGCCTTTTCTTTACAATGTGTTCACATTTTCGCGCAAAAGGCGTATCTCGGCGGCGTAGCCGCTCAGCTCATTCGGTGTCTCGAGCACCATCGGCAGGCCCGCCAGCGCCGGGTGCCATACCACCCGCCGCAGTGCCTCCAGCCCGATGTACCCGCCGCCGATCACCTCGTGGCGATCCTTATGTGCGCCGCAGGGATTCTTGCTGTCGTTGATGTGCAGCGCGCGGAGTCTGGATAATCCGATCACGCGGTCAAACTCCGTCAGCACGCCGTCGAGGTCGTTGACAAGATCGTAGCCCGCGTCGTGGACGTGACAGGTGTCGAGACAGACGCCGAGCCGTTCTGGCCTCTCGCAGCGGTCAAGGATCTCGCGCAGCTCTTCAAACCGGCCGCCGACCTCGCTGCCCTTGCCGGACATGGTCTCCAGCAGCACCGTCGTCTGCTGACCGTCGAACATCACCTTGTTGAGCGCGGCGGCGATCCATGCGACCCCGGCCTCCACGCCCTGTCCGACATGGCTGCCCGGATGGAAATTGTAGTAGTTCCCCGGCGTAAGCTCCAGCCGCCGCAGGTCGTCCGCAAGCGTCTGCACCGCGAATTCGCGTGTTTTCTCCTCGGCTGAGCAGGGATTGACCGTATAGGGCGCGTGCGCCACGACCTGCCCAAGCTCGCCCGTCTCCTGCGCACGGACGAGCGTCTGCGCGTCCGCCGGATCGATGGCCTTTGCCGCGCCGCCGCGTGGGTTGCGCGTAAAGAACTGGAAGGTATTCGCGCCGATCGAGCGCGCTGTGCGGCACATGGCGGCGTAGCCGCCGGAGGCCGAAAGATGGCATCCCAGATAAAGCATGGCGTTCCTCCTAGCGTGGTTTAAATTATAGCACAGGCCGCGAGAATCTTCAAATTAAGAATTCCTTATGACCGGAAAAAGTCCGCTATGCAGACGCATAAGCCGTTTGCATCGCAATCCAGCTTGCATTTTTCTGTAAAGTCCGATAAAATGGACAAAAAGGAGGGAACGCACATGGCGAGATCCGACGACCAGAAGCGGAAGCTTCTCTATCTGCGGGAGCTGCTCGAGCAGCAGAGCGACGAAAATCACCCGCTCTCCACCCAGTACATTCTGGAATACCTCGCGGAAAGGGGCATTCAGGCCGAGCGTAAAAGCATCTACAGCGACATTGCCTGCCTGCAGGACTTCGGCATGGATATCTGCACGAGGCGCGGCCGCGGCGGCGGCTTCTTCCTCGCCTCCCGCGCCTTTGAGCTTCCGGAGCTGAAGCTTTTGGTGGACGCGGTGCAGGCCTCGCGCTTTCTGACAAAGCGCAAGTCCATGGAGCTGATCTCCAAGCTGGAGGCCCTCGCCAGCCGTCATGACGCCGGCAGCCTCCGCCGGCAGGTCACAGTCTCCGGCCGCGTCAAGACCATGAACGAGAGCATCTACTATAACGTGGACCGCATCCACGACGCCATTGCGCACAATTCCCAGATCACCTTCCGCTACTTTGACTGGGGCGTTGACCGTGAGCGCCATTACCGCGACCGCACCTATGCCGCCAGCCCCTACGCCCTGTGCTGGGACGATCAGAATTACTATCTGATCGCGCATTCGGAGCGCCACGGCATCACACATTACCGCGTGGATAAAATGACGCACATCGCGGAGACCGGCAAGCCGCGCTACAGCGACGCGCAGACGCGGAAGCTGGACGTATCCAAATATGGCCGGAGCGTTTTCGGTATGTTTTCCGGCGAGACGGAGCCGGTCAAGATGCGCTTTCACAATTCGCTGGCTGGCGTCGTCATTGACCGCTTCGGGCGAGATGTTCTGCTGATCCCGGACGGGCCGGAGCATTTCATTTTTACCGCCGAGATCACCGTCTCCCCGATCTACTTCGGATGGATCTCCGGCTTCGGCGACCGGGCGAGAATTCTGCATCCGCGCGCGGTCGTGGAAAAGTATCTGGCGCTCTGCGGCCCTGCCGTCGCGCAGTATCAGTCGGACGGCGCGGCAGCGCCGGAAGCGGAGTCGGCGCCGGAAGCGGAATGCATTGCGCCCTCCGAAGCAGAAGCGGAGGCCGTACCGGAAGTGCCCGCCTCATCCTCTGAATAACGCCAAAAGCGGAGCGCTGCAAACGCAGCGCTCCGCCCATTCTGTCAAAAACCTCGTAGAGTTCCGCCGCGCACGGCGGAATAAAATGTAGATTTGTTTTGCCCGGCGGCGTGTACGTCGGGCAAAACACTTTATGTCCTTCAAGTGTGG
>FR887133.1:3658-7535 GCA_000436735.1 Firmicutes bacterium CAG:170 | reverse complement strand
GCGGCACACAAATTATGCGCGCAGCAGGATGCAAACCTTTTCAAACGGAAAACCAGCGAAGCGTTTTCCGTTTGAGGGTGCTGCGTTCGCAGCGCTCCGCCGTCTTATCCTGCCCGCACCGGGTTGCCGAGCGCGCTGAGGCCCCATGTCAGCCAGTCCCAAGCGCTTTCGCGCCCATTGCGCTCCGTAATGACCAGACGCTCCCGCTCGTCAAAGCGCCAGCGCTCGGCATCCATGCCGATATCCGACGCCATCCAGATCGGGCGAATGCCCTCCTCTGTCCAGTCGTAGATATAAATATGCTGCGACCAGCTTTTTTCGTCCTCCTCGACCCAGAACGGACGGCTTTCGCCGTATCTCCCGCGCTTCCAGCACAGGAGCATCAGTTCCTTATCCCCGTCGTGGTCGATGTCGCACCAGAGGACATCCTGAACGCGGATGCCGCGCTCTGACTGCCAGACCGCAGCGCCGCCCTTGCAGACGGTCGCCCGCCGCCCGCGCAGCAGGATCTCATCCGGCTCCGCCGCTGTTTCTCCGCAGATGTGCGCGCTCTCCCATCGGATCCACAGCGGCAGAAGCATTCTGCTCTGATAGGCCAGCGTCAGCGCCGCAGCCATGACGGCCGCAAGCCCTGCCGCTGCGAGCAGCCAGCCCCTGCGCTTTTTCATCAGTACGCGTTATAGCCGTCCTGCTCCACGCGGTAGCTGGCTGTCCACCACGGCTTTTCCACAACGGCGTTCCAGTTGTAGGTGCCTTCCTCTGACATCCAGACACCGATCCTCTGCCGCCATTCGGTGTCCGTCATACGGTCGGAGAGCGGCTGCTCAAACTGATAGAAGTCGAACACCGTTCCGGTGGCCAGACGGAGCGTTCCGTCCACCGGCACGATCACATAAATGACGGACGGACGGCCCGTTGCGATCTGAAGGACGCGCCCGTTCGGGTCGGTCGCAATGTCCGTGACCAGCGCGGAGGGCATTTCCTGCGTGCCGTACCATTCGCTGTCTGCCTTATCCTTGACCGCCTCGTCCCAGAGGTGCTCCAGCGTACCGCCATAGGCGCGGATCAGCTCATATTCCTCGTCCGTCAGAACCTCGCCGCGAAGCTCCTTCTCCGAGATGGTCAGCAGGCTCGCCGCCAGCTCCTCCAGACGCGAAAGATTTTCCTTCTCGTCCGCAGAGAGCATTCCGTAGCCCTCCAGACCGTCCATCGTCTGCTGCGCCAGCTCCTGGAACCGGCGGTAGACCTCCGTCTCCGGCTCCACATAGCCCCGGTCGTCAATCTTTTCCTGCGGGCCGCCGCCCATCTCCGCCATGACCTGCTTGGAATAGAGCACGGTGTCGTGCTTCAGCTCCGTAAAGCTGCCCGCGTAGCTCTCGAGCGATTTTTTCTGCCACTCGCTGCTTCTCATAAAGGACGGATAGCCTGCGCCCTTCTCCTCCAGAAGCGGATTGAGCGTATACAGCCAGCTGGCATAGAGGCTTGCCGACCAGAGCCCTTCGGGCGCATTGCGGATCGACTGGCGCAGCTGCGCCATATTCTCGCTGTAGCCCTGATAATCCGTCTCGCCCTGCTGGGTGAGGATGTCCAGAGCCGTATCCGAGCCGAGTGCCGCAGGCATATCGAGTGTATCCGGCAGGAGGCGCTTGTCGCCGCTGCTGTTTTCATCGACGGCGCTGTAGACCAGCTGCTGCATGACGGAGGCGTCGATCGTGAAGCGCTGGCCCATAAAGCGGAAGCCCTTTTTCAGCTCCGGAATGTCCTCCGTTCCCTCCCAGACCGGGATGGAATTGATGGCGGGCGGGTCCATCTGCCCGACCAGCTCGACAAAACGCGCATAGGCCTTTTCGTCGGTCGCCAGCGTGTACGCGCCGGGAATGCCGCCATAGGCCTCCTCGATGGCCGGCTCATACTCATAATAGCCAAGGTCGTCACTGGCTCCGGCAAAGAAGGAGGTCACGGTGTAGATCTTCTCCCAGGTATCGAAGTCCGTGTCCAGCATCGCCAGTGTCATCAGCAGCGCGCTGCGGTTGAGGCTGTCGTTCTTCTGCGTGAAGTTGATCTGGCCGTACCACATCATGGCGCGGAAGTAGCGCTCGAGCGTCTCGTCGCCCTCATAGTAGCCGCGCGGCTTGAACTGGCTGTAGTCCAGATAATCGCCCGTCAGCTCCGAAATGTCAATGCCGGAGGCAGCATAGATGGCGCTGCACTCCTGCGCGGCCATATCCGCCGCATAGTCCGGGAGCTGGATCGACGGCTCCTGCAAGCTTGCCGCAACGGAGAAAAAGGCCACGTTGCGCAGCGCGGCGTCCTTCCACTGCGTGCCCTTCAGCTGCTCGTACTGCTTCTCGCTGGCCGCAAGCATCGCGCGGCTCAGCTCCGCCAGCTTCGGAGCCAGCTCATTTTTCTCCGTCCGGTTGAGGAGCAGGCTGAAATACAGGTGATAGGTGTGCATCAGGGAATCGACCGTCACGAAATTCGGGATCTGGAAGTAACGGTTATCCTCATACAGCTCGAAAAATTCATTGCCGTACCTGCCTGTGACGACAAAGAGGTTCTGTGCCAGCTTCTGCTTGGCTTCGTCGGAAAGCCCGCCGAACTGATCGAGATTCATAAGGCTGCTCAAGTCCGCCGACACGGAATACTGCGGCAGCGAGGCCGTGACCGGCTGCGCGGGCGATGTAAAGCTTAGAAGCACCTGACGCGCGGGGGCCTCGCCGCTTGCGGTCGGGCCTTCGCGCAGCTCAATTTCCTGCGGCTCCGGAAGGACGATCTCCTCCTGCTCCGGATCGTCCGCTCCCTGTACATTTTCCGGCGTATCCGGCTGCTTTTCCGGCTTCGACGGCTTGACATTCGGCTCCTCAAGCGTCGCAAAGCCCGGCTTCACGCTCTCTCCGGCGTTCCTTCCGCCAACCAATGCGTAGATGCCCAGTCCGCACACAAGCGCCAGCGCGGCGGCAGCCGCGACCCATAGGATGCGGCGGTTTTTCTTCTGCGGCGCGGCGGCCTCCGGGTGCGCGTCGGCGATATACTCGTCCTTCACCTCGCCGATGGCGTCCTGCAATTTATCCGACTTCATACGATCATTTCCTCCCTTTCCAGCTGCGCCAGAAGCTTCCCTCTCGTGCGCAGCAGCATCATTTTCACCTTGCTCTGGCCAAAGCCAAAGCGCTCCGCGATCTCCGTGATCGAATCAAAATACCAATAGCGGCAGAGAAATACCCGCCGTTCCTCGCGCGAAAGCGTCTGCAAAAAGGCGTCGATCCGCCGGACAAGCTCCCGCAGCTCCACCTGCATCTCCACATCCGCACCGGCCGGAACGCAGCCCTCCAGCTCGTCAAGCACCAGCTGCGTTTCTCCCCCGCCGCGCTTCTCCGCTGTCTGCGTGCGCAGCTTTTTCAGCGCCAGCCGCCGCGTGATCTTTCCGAGGAAGGTCCGCAGCTGCTCGGGCCGCGACGGCGGCATGGCGTTCCATGCGCCGATGTAGGTATCGCTGACCGTTTCCTCCGAGTCCTCCGCGCTCCATAAAATGTTTTTCGCGATCGAATAACAGTATCCGCCATACTTGCGCTGCGTTTCGGCAATCGCCTGCTCACTCCGCTGCCAGTACAGCGCCACGATCTCGCCGTCCTCCATCCGACCACCTCCGTTTCCTTTTCTTTCTCTTCTTTTCTACTACCCTTTTGCGGCGTTTGGTCACACATCTTTGAAATTTTTTCTGTTTTCAGTATACCAAGCCCCGCCGCTTCCTGCAAGCGGATTTTGGTGTGTGCTCCGGTGGAAACGCGCCTTGCCGGTTTTTTGTCTGAGAAAGCCTCTGTCCTGCACACAGCGGTACTCTGCGATCGCTCCCAAAGGCTGCATCGCGCCCGGCCGG
>FR887133.1:0-3630 GCA_000436735.1 Firmicutes bacterium CAG:170 | reverse complement strand
ATCCGGCCGGGCGCGATCATTCTTTGTATCAGGAGCGGCGCTTTTCCCGCTTCTTCTCCAGCCAGCTCTGGATCGAACGCACCAGCAGGCTCAAATTGCGGAACAGTGACTCCGACGCGAACGCAAACACGATCAGCAGCAGCACACAGATCTCCGACATGGTGTTCAGCGCAAACAGCTGATTCAGGAAAATGCCGCACAGGATCAGTCCCAGCGCATCGCCGATCAGAATGGCGTACTTCATCGCGCTCAGCGGGCGGCTGATCTGAACGAGGATCATGAAGCCGACGACCGCCAACAGCATGGTCGCCGCCGTCGCAATGTCCTCCTGCGGGAGCGAGAACACCTCTCCGCAGACGACCAGCGCACCGACCGCAAGCACATCCGTCAGTCCCGCCGGAAGGGCCTTCAGCAGCACATTCCGCAGGAAATTTCCCTGTATCCGCTCCTTGTTCGGCTCGAGCGCCAAAAGGAAGCCCGGAATGCCGATGGTGAACGCGCTGATCAGTGAGATCTGCGACGGCTCCAGCGGATAGGTGAGCATGAAGATGACCGAGAACAGGGCCATCATCAGCGAGAAGATATTCTTTACGAGGAACAGGCTTGCCGAGCGCTGGATGTTATTGACCACGCGCCGCCCCTCGAGCACGACCTCGGGCATCCGCGCAAAATCCGATTCCAGCAGCACGACCTGCGCGCTCTGCGCGGCGGCCTCGCTGCCGGACGCCATCGCCACGCTGCAATCCGCGTCTTTCATCGCCAGAATGTCGTTCACGCCGTCACCGGTCATGGCGACCGTATGTCCGGCATCCTGAAGCGCGCGCACCAGCAGCTGCTTCTGCTGCGGCGTCACTCGGCCAAAGACCGTATAGCTCTCCGCCGCCTGTACCAGCTGTTCGTCCGAGTGGACGGCCGACGCATCCAGCCACCGTTCCGCGTTTTCGATCCCGGCGTCGGCAGCGATCCTCGACACGGCGACGGGATTGTCGCCGGAGATCACCTTGACCGTGACGCCCTGCTCCTTAAAGTAGGCAAACGTCTGCTTTGCGTTCTCGCGGATGGGATTTTCGAGCACCACGAAGCCAAGCGCCTCCGGCGCTCCGTTCTCCGTCTCCCGTGCCAGCAGCAGAACGCGCCCTCCGGCCTCCGAATACGGGGTGAGCGTCTCCGCGACCGCCGGATAGGCCTCCCGCAAGACGAACTCCGGCGCACCGAGCAGATACCGCCCGTCCGCAAACGTCACGCTTCCGTATTTCTCCTTCGAGGAAAACGGCTGCATTGCCACGGCGCGCTCCGCCGTATGCGGTCTTCTTTGCAGCTCCTGCTGCGCATACTGCTTGAGCGCCAGCATGGTGGCGTTGTTGTCGATCGAAGCGGCGGCGTAGTCACAGAGCCGCGTATGGAACGTCTCGGCGCTGCCCTCGTCCAGCGGCTGCACGCGGGAGACGCGCATCTCCGGCTCCGTGATCGTGCCGGTCTTATCGACGCACAGCACATCGACCCGCGCCAGCGCCTCGATGCTGTGCATATCGTGCAGCAGCACCTTTTTCCGCGCCAGCCGGATGGTGCTGAGCACCAGCGCGATGGTCGTGAGCATATAAAGTCCCTCAGGGATCATGCCGAGCACCGCCGCGACCGCCGATACGACGCTCCGGCGAACGGTCTCCTGATTTAGGAAATAGCTCTGACAGAACAGCACCGCACCGATCGGAATGACCGCAATACCGGCCCATTTGACGATCCGGTTGATGGAATGCACCATCTCCGACTGCTCGCCGGAGCCCACCGCCTTGGCCTGCTTCGTCAGCTTCGCAATGAACGATTCCTCGCCGACCTTCGTGAGCCGCGCATAGCACTGCCCGGAAACGACGAAGCTGCCGGACAGCAGACTTGCGCCCTCTGTCTTTTCGATCTCATCCGCCTCGCCGGTCAAAAGCGCTTCGTTGACCTGTACGCTTCCCTGAAGAACCTCCGCGTCCGCACAGATCTGGTCGCCCGCGGAAAGCAGGATCACGTCGTCCTGCACCAGCTCCTCGGCGTTGACCTTCTGCCGGACGCCGTTTCGCAGCACAACGGCATGCGGCGCGTTCAGAAGGCTCATTTTGTTGAGGATCTGCTTTGCGCGCAGCTCCTGCACGATGCCGATCAGACTGTTTGCGATCACCAGCGGCAGGAACGTCAGATTCTTGAACGAGCTGACCAGACAAAGCACGACCGCGATCAGCAAAAAGATGAGGTTGAAATAGGTCAGGAGATTGCTCTTGATAATCTGGCCGGTCGTTTTCTCCGCCGAGTCCTTCGTTTCGTTGACGAGTCCCTGCTCGATACGCCGGGAGACCTCGCCGCTGCTGAGTCCGGCAGGCTCCGCCGCGTCGATCCTTTTCTCTTCGTTTTCCATGTAAAGCGTTTCCTTATATTTTCCTGTTTTTTTATGCCTTTACTATAGTGTGCGCAAAAGTGAAAATCAAGGAAAGAAATATTAAGATTTCCGGTCATTTTCATGAAAATGTGCAAAAAGCAGTGCTTCCCCTCCGTCTCACATCTTCGCGGCCGCCGCCTCGTAGAATTCCAGATTTTTTCGCAGCCGCCCGTTTTCCGGCTCCTGCGCCAGCGCCTCGCGTCCGTAGGAAAGCGCGGTCGCATACAGGCCCATATAGTAGGCCGCCAGCGCCGCCAGATCATAGGGCCTTGCGCCCCAACTTTCCGGCTCGTTGAGATAGCTCCGGCTCCGCGCAGGGATCTCGAGCGCGCGCTCCGCAAAATACAGCGCGCCGCCCCACTTCTCCTGCTCAAGCGCCAGCCCGGCCGCGCTGAGCCACGGCTCCCGGAGCTGCGGCGCTTCCGCGCATGCCCGCAGGAGCCAGCGCTCCGCCTCTGCCGTCCTTTCCTGCGCAAGACATGCCTGTGCAAGGATGCGCATGGCCGCGCAGCGCTCCTCGTCCCACACGGCGGACGGCATCCGAAGATACTGCCGGAGCGTCCGTTCGCAGTCGCTCCACCGGCCGTAAAAGCTGTATTCTCTGCCGAGATAGAAAACGTTGCGGTCGTCCTCCGGCGCCTCCTGCACGGCAAGCTCCAGCAGCGGCAGATACTGCCCGCGGGACTTTTCCGGGTCAGGATGATGGTCGAGCTGAACGCCTTCCGCGTCCGCCGTGCGGCATGCGCCCTTCGTGCATTCCAGCACCTCATGCACCGGATGCGCCCACCGGAAGCCGAAGCGCGCGTGTGCCTTCTCGATCCAGAACACGACGCCCTCCCGCCCGTCGGGACGGAAGCTCCATGTGTAGCGATAGCGGAGCTTTTCCGCGCCGCCCGCCAGCGCCTGCTCCATGGCCGTGCGCCAGCCGGGACGGAACACCTCGTCCAGATCGGTGCAGACGCACAGATCCGCATCCTCCGGTACCAGCTCCAGCGAACGGTTTCGCGCCGTGTCGAAGCGCCACGGCGTGACCGCCTCCTGCGTCACATGGGCGCCAAGCTCCCGCAGGCGCTCCGCCGTTCCGTCTGTCGAGCCGGTGTCCAGAACGCAGATACCGTCCGCCTCCTGCATGGATCTTACCCAGCGCTCCGCAAATTTCTCCTCATTTTTACAGATCGCGTATACATAAATTCGATACATGCCGCCTCCGT
>FR887132.1 GCA_000436735.1 Firmicutes bacterium CAG:170 | reverse complement strand
GGGAAATATATCGATTTTGATCTGATGAATCTCGAATTGGGGTATTCCTGAGGGGTCATGACTTTCCCGCGGCGGGCCGGGGACCGGCGCGCTGCGGGCTGCCTGTCAGGAGCAGCGCGGATGCACGATTTCCTGAAATGCGGTGTAAACGCCAGCCGTCCAGCCCATCATTGGCGGGGTCTGGTATTCCTTGGACACCGAAATATCGCCGGTGCACACGTCATACTTCTCCTAGAGCTGACCGCTCCTTTGGAAAACGCGGTCAACGAGCGCGAGGTATTTTTCCGCGATCCTCTGCGCATCCCGTTTGTACCCATACCGGCGCAGAGCCATAACGACGATATACTGTAAGCAGGCCCAGCCGTTCGGATAGTCCCATTGCAGGCCGAGAAGCCCGCCTGTTTTTTCACAGCAGGCGACTCCATATGGCATTTCCAGCAGGGGAAGCATGGATACGACTTGCGCGGCCCGTTCCGGACTGCACATTCCGGCAAAGAGCGGGTAAAAAGCGGCAGCAGAGAACAGCGTCGAACGGTGACCGTCGGAAAAACGATAGTCGCAATAGCAGCCGCGCTCCGGCTCCCAGAGCAGCTCGTCCATCCGCGCTTTGCGGAATTCCTTCCGGCTGCGCCACTGGCTGCGTTCCGCATCCAGGCCAAGCACACCGGCGAACCACTCCATGTTGCGCTCCATCCGATAGAGCAGCGCGTTCAGATCGACCGGCGCATACAACTGCGCTTCTGTTCCGAAGCGGCTTGTGCAGTCCCAGCCGCTTTCGGCAAGGGCCAGCATTGCGCGTCCGTAGGGATAGAGCCTTTCGGGGCTTTCCGGAGACGCGAGTCCAAAGCGTTTGCAGAGCGATTTGCCAAGCTCGCGGAGTGTTGTATCGTCCGGATCCTCCCCTCCGTAGCGGCTCAGCCCGTTCTCA
>FR887131.1:11875-25335 GCA_000436735.1 Firmicutes bacterium CAG:170 | reverse complement strand
GCGCAGCCGCTGCCTATGCAGCGCCCGCAGCTGCCGAGGAGACCGCGTTTGAGGATGTCAAGTTCGGCCCCGTCCGCAAGGCAACCGCAAAGTCCATGACCAAGAGCCTGTCCACCATGGCGCAGCTCACCCAGCAGTATTCCTTCGACGCCAGCCAGATTCAGGCCTACCGCGCCATGCTCAAGCCGATGGATGCGCCGATGGGCAAGATCAGCCTCAACGACATGGTCATGTTCGCCGTGGCAAAGACCATCAAGTCCTGCCCGGATCTGAACGCCAACATGGTCGAGGACAACGTCATCCGTCATTTCAGCCATGTGAACCTCGGCTTCGCCTGCGACACGCCGCGCGGACTGCTCGTCCCGACGATCTTCCACGCCGACGAAATGAGCCTGCTCGAGCTGTCGATGGAGGCCAAGCGCCTTGCCGCGGCGGCCCGCGACGGCAGCCTCAGCCCCGATGAAATGACCGGCGCGACCTTTACCGTTACCAACATCGGCTCCTTTGGCTGCGAAGCCTTCACGCCGGTCGTCAACCCGCCCCAGATCGGCATTCTCGGCGTCTGCAACATCCAGACGAAGATCAAGTCCGCAAAGGACGGCATGATCGAGACGTATCCGGCAATGGGCCTGTCCCTGACGTTCGACCACAGAGCGCTGGACGGCGCGCCGGCGGCACGCTACATGAGCGAGCTGTGCAAGAGCCTCGAAAGCTTCATGACCCTCATGGCAAAGTAAGAGAAAGGAAGGACGATCGATTATGCCGAAATCTTTGTATATTGATCCCGTAGCTGTCCGTCAGCCCGGTTACATCCACTTTAACGATATTCCCGTCTGCCAGTACAACAAGACCGTCAAGCAGGAGCTGGAAGAGGGCAACTACACCAAGGAAGACCTCATCCGCATCTACCGCGACATGGCCATCTGCCGTGAGTTTGAGCATATGCTCACCCAGATCAAGACGCAGGCGAACTACAACGGCGTTGAGACCACCTATCCCGGCCCCGCCCACCTGAGCTATGGCCAGGAAGCCTCCTGCGTCGGCGAAGCGTACCTCCTGAACAAGGACGACATCACCTTCGGCTCCCACCGTTCGCACTCCGAGATCCTCTCCAAGGGCCTGAGCTGCATCAACAAGCTGTCCGATGAAGAGCTGATGGAGATCATGCAGAACTTCCTCGGCGGCAAGACGCTGGCTGCTGTCAAGAAGTTTGCCGATACCTCTGATGTCAAGGAGCTGGCCATCCGCTTCCTGCTGTACGGCACCGTCGCGGAGATCTTCGCCCGTGAGAACGGCTTCCATCACGGCATGGGCGGCTCTATGCACGCCTTCTTCCTGCCGTTCGGCATCTACCCCAACAACGCCATCGTCGGCGGCTCCGCTCCCATCGCGGCCGGTGCTGCCCTGTATCAGAAGGACAATGACAAGAAGGGCGTCGTCATCTGCAACATCGGCGATGCGTCCCTCGGCTGCGGCCCTGTCTACGAGGCTCTGAACTTCTCCGCCATGGATCAGTTCAAGACTCTGTGGGAGGAAGGACGCAAGGGAGGCCTGCCGGTCATCTTCAACGTGTTCGACAACTTCTACGGCATGGGCGGCCAGACCATGGGCGAGACCATGGCCTACAACATGCCCGCAAGACTCGGTGCAGGCATTACGCCGGATCAGATGCACGCAGAGCGTGTGGACGGCTGGAACCCGCTGGCGGTCATCGACGCCTACAAGCGTAAGATGGAGCTGATCAAGAACAATGAAGGCCCCGTCCTGCTCGATGTCGTCACCTACCGTCTCGTCGGCCACTCCACCTCCGACCAGAACGCATACCGCACCAAGGAGGAGATCGAGGATTGGCGCAGCTATGACCCGATCGTCAAGTTCCGCGAGGCTCTCGTGGAAGCAGGCGTCGAGTCCGACGAATTCTTCGCAAAGCTGCTTCAGGATACGACCGACCGCATGACCATGATCTGCCGCGCTGCCGACGACAAGGAGATCTCTCCGTATGTCGATTTCGACAAGGATCCGGACTATCTGGCGAACCTCATGTTCTCCAACGAGCATGTCCGCTCCATGGGCGCTCCCGGTCAGGAGATCCGCGTCACCGGCCCGAAGGAGAGCTGCAAGCGCTATGCAGACCTTGCCAAGAAGGAGCACTATGCCTTCGACAAGGATGGCAAGAAGTTCTCCGACATGAAGCTCTACAACATCCGCGACGCCATCTTTGAGCCGCTGATCAACAAGTATTATGAGGATCCGACCCTCGTCGCCTACGGCGAGGACGTCCGCGACTGGGGCGGCGCCTACGCTGTCTACCGCGGCCTGATGGACGTGATCCCGCACTCCCGTCTGTTCAACTCCCCGATCTCCGAGGCTGCCATCGTCGGCACTGCCGTCGGCTACTGCATGTGCGGCGGCCGCGCGGTCGTCGAGCTGATGTACTGCGACTTCCTTGGCCGTGCAGGCGACGAGGTGTTCAACCAGATGTCCAAGTGGCAGGCCATGTCCGCCGGTATCCTCAAGATGCCGATGATCCTGCGTATGTCCGTCGGCGCAAAGTACGGCGCGCAGCATTCTCAGGACTGGGTCGCCATCGTCTCCCACATCCCCGGCCTGAAGGTCTTCTTTCCGGCCACGCCGTATGAGGCCAAGGGCATCATGCAGGCGGCTCTGAACGGCACCGATCCGTGCATCATCTTCGAGTCCCAGCGTATCTACGGCAAGGGCGAAGAGTTCCACGAGGGCGGCGTTCCCGCCGAGGAGTACGAATGGGCGCCCGGCGCGGTCAACAAGGTCCGCGACGGCAAGGATCTCACCATCCTCACCATCGGTGCAACGCTCTACCGCGCGGTCGATGCGGCCAAGACCCTCTCTGAGAAGTACGGCGTCGAGGCGGACGTGATCAACATGCCGTCTCTGGTACCGCTGGACTACACCGATATCATTGCCTCCGTCAAGAAGACCGGACGTGTCGTGCTGGCCTCCGACGCCTGCGCAAGAGGCACTTTCCTCAATGAGGTCGCGGAGAACATCTCCACGCTGTGCTTCGACTATCTGGATGCGCCTCCCGTCGTCATCGGCGCGCGCAACTGGATCACCCCGCCTCATGAGTTCGACAAGTACTTCTTCCCGTATGCCGAGTGGATCGTGGACGCGGTCAACGCCCGCTTGATCCCGCTGGACGGTTACACCTCCACCACGACGCCGGACGACGCGGAGATCATTCGCCGCAGCAAGATGGGCGTCTGATGAAGGACTGCCGGAAGATCCGAGCCGTCGTTTTCGATCTGGACGGAACGCTTCTGAACACGCTGCCGGACATCGGCGCAAGCGCCAACAGGGCGCTGCGCCGGGCCGGTCTGCCGGAGCTGCCGGTGGAGAATTATCGCGGCCTCATCGGCCACGGCATCCGCGCGCTGTTCAGACTGGCCGTCCCGGAGGGAACACCGGACGATGTTTACGAAAAGGCTCTGGCAGATTATCTGGCGGACTATCCGGAGCACTGTACAGAGCTGACGCATGCGTTCCCCGGAATTTACGAGATGCTCGGCCGCCTGAAAAGGGCTGGCTACCGTCTGGCGGTCCTCTCCAACAAGACGGAGCGCACGACGCTGCGCATCATCGGGAAATTCTTCCCGGAGACGGGCTTTGAGCTGGTCTGGGGCAACAACGGCGTGCGGCCGCTGAAGCCTGCGCCGGACGCCGGTGAGGCGCTTTGCAGGGAACTGGGCCTGATGCCGGAGGAGATCATGTACGTCGGCGACGGCGACTCCGATATGGAGTTTGCCTCGAAGGTCGGCTTCTTCGGCACCGGCGTCACATGGGGTTACCGCAGCAGAAAGCAGCTGGCCGAAAACGGCGCAGATGCGCTCGTGGACTCCGCAGAGGAGATCACAAGGCTTTTGAACGCATAATGGATACAAAAAAGCGGCATGGCTTCGGCCATGCCGCTTTTGCTATGTTGAGGGCGAGATGTTTTGCCGCATTCGCTTCGCAGGACTTTTATCAGCAGCCGAAAAGCGCGGCGGCCCTCCGCATCCGCTCCGCGATCGGCACACCGAACGGGCAGCGGCTCTCGCAGGCCTGACAGCCGATGCACTCCGAGGCTTTATGCGCCAGCAGCTCGTAATGTGACTGCACCGACGCGGGAACCTCCGGCTGCATGGTGGCCAAATCGTAGAACTTGTTGATCGCCGCGATATCCAGCTCAACCGCGCAGGGCTTGCAGTGGCCGCAGTAGGTACATTCTCCGCGATAGGAGTGCAGCGGCGCGTTGGCAAGAACGGAGGCATAGTCCTTTTCCGCTTCGGAAGCCGTCTCATAGCCGACGGCCTCATCGAGCTGCTCCTTAGTGTCATAGCCGCAGAGGATGGAGCCGACCGCCGGACGGGTCAGTGCATAGTGGATGCACTGCACGGGCGTCAGACGGACGCCGAACGGCGAGCGCTTTTCATCGAACAGCCGCCCTCCGGCGAAGCCCTTCATGACGGTGATGCCGACGTCGTTCTGTTCGCAGGTGCGGTAGAGCAGCGCACGGTCGGCGTCAATGCCGCGCAGCGAGGCGTCGTAGCTGTCCGCAAACAGGGTGTCGATATTTTCACTGGCCGGAAGCATGTCGAAGGCCGGATTGATGCTGAACAGGATCATTTCCACATAGCCGGACAGCGCTGCCTTCCACGCGACTCTCGGATTGTGGGAGCTCAGGCCGATGTGGCGGATGGTGCCGCTTCTTTTCAGCTCCATCACATAATCCAGATAGTCCGAATGCTGGATCTTCTCCCATTCCTCCTCGGAGTCCACATAGTGGATCATGCCGAGGTCGATATAGTCCGTCTGCATCCGCCGGAGAAGATCCTCAAAGGCGGGCTTTACATACCGCATATCGCGTGTGCGGAAATACTGTCCGTCCTTCCATGTGGAGCCGACGTGGCCCTGAATGATCCAATGGGCACGGTTTTCGTGAATGCCCTTGCCGATGATATCGCGCGATTTGGGGTCCGGCATCCAGCAGTCCAGAAGGTTGACGCCCTTGGATGCGGCGTACCGGATCAGCTCAATGCTCTCGTCCTCCGGATGACGCTCCAGCCATTCGCCGCCAAAGCCGATCTCGCTCACAAAAAGTCCAGTTTTGCCAAGTCTGCGTGTATTCATCGCCGTTTCCTCCGTAAAGTTTTATGTATACAACAAATATACCACACCTGCGGACAGGTTTCAATGCGGGAACCGAGGGAAAAGCAGTTGCATTTTTGTTGGGCGGTGTATATAATGACCCTGGTTAAATAAGCTGAACTGGAAAGGAGAAGTGAAAAAGCATGGAAGCGTTTTACGGTATTTTGATCCCGTTTCTGGGCACGTCCCTTGGGGCGGCGTGCGTGTTCTTTATGAGAAAGACGCTCAGCGAGCGCGTGCAGCGTGCGCTGACCGGCTTCGCGGCAGGCGTGATGGTCGCGGCTTCGGTCTGGAGTCTGCTGATCCCGGCCATCGAGGAATCGAGCGCGATGGGGAAGTGGTCGTTCGTTCCGGCAGCGGCGGGCTTCTGGATCGGAATTCTGTTCCTGCTGGCGCTCGACCACATCATTCCGCATCTGCACGCCAAAAGCGGCCAGACGGAAGGCCCGAGAAGCCGCCTCCAACGGACGACCATGATGGTGCTGGCCGTGACGCTGCACAACATCCCGGAGGGCATGGCGGTCGGCGTCGTCTACGCGGGCTATCTCTCCGGCAGCGCGCAGATCACGGCGGCGGGCGCGCTGGCGCTTTCACTCGGGATCGCCATTCAGAACTTCCCGGAGGGCGCGATCATTTCCATGCCGCTCCGTGCGGAGGGAATGAAGAAGGGGAGCGCGTTTGCGGGCGGCGTGCTGTCCGGTATTGTGGAGCCGATCGGCGCGGTGCTGACGATCATGGCTGCACGGCTGATCGTTCCGGCTCTGCCGTATCTGCTGAGCTTTGCGGCGGGCGCGATGCTCTATGTCGTGGTCGAGGAGCTGGTCCCGGAGATGTCACAGGGTGAGCACTCCAACCTCGGCACGGTATTCTTCGCCGTCGGCTTCAGCGTCATGATGGTGCTGGATGTGGCGCTGGGGTAAATCGAATCGAAAATGCACGGCTGCCGCAGGCGGCCGCGCACATTTTATATAGGAAGGAGCACGCGTTCCTTTGCCGCGCGGTCAGCCAGGAGCGTCGGAGTACAAAAGAGAGCGCACAGGGATCTTCCGGCGACGTCGAAACGTAAAAAATCTTGCATAAAGGCGCGGAATTGCTTGCAAACTACGGATATATCGTGTATAGTAGCCGTGGAAACCGCAGGATGTACTTTTTGCGGTGAAAATTTCAGAATATGCCATCCGATGAACAGTAGCCGGAGCATGCTTTTGCAGGCATCGGCGCAAGAGAAAGGGAAAACCACTCGACCGGAGCTGTGCGCATGAGACCGTTCCGAAGCAGCGAAAGCTGTCTGGGCGAAAGCCAGCCATTGCAGAGCAATCTGTGAGAAGGCAGGAAACGGGCGTGGAGACCCATGGGGCCTCCGGAATGCAAGTCAGAAGAACTGCTGTCAGCACCGCGGAAACGCGGCGAAAGGATGAATGCGTGGGACGAGCTCTGCCTGTAGCATTCGGGATCAGTGCGCCGTCTTCCGTCAGGAAGCGGCATTTTTTATCCCATTGGGATCGGTCCGCTGCCTGGCGGGCCTTTATCCAGAGTGCGTCTTGAACCCTGTTTCCGCTCCCGTTGGAGCTGGCAATAAATATTTCTTATTGGAGGAGAAGCAAGTGAAGAAACGAATTTTGAGTTTGTTCCTGGCCATCGTCATGGTGCTCGGCGTTCTGCCGTTCAGCGCATGGGCGGCAGAGCCGGAGACCGCAGAGCCTGCGGAGCCGGAAGTTGTCGAGACGGTGGAAACGCCTGCGGACGAAGCGGCCGAAGAGCCGGACGGCGAAACGCCGGACGCGGAGGAGCCGTCCGGTGAGCAGGCGGAGCCGCAGGAGGACGGCGAGGGTGTCAGCGTTACGCTGAGCGGCCTGCACGACGCGCAGGTCAAGAGCCTGAAGCTGTACACCTATGAAGGCGGCGTCAAGGGCGCCGAGGATCTGCTGGGCAGCATGCAGGCGGAAAGCGGCCAGTATGCGCTCACGCTCACGCCCGGTACATACTGGGTCGATGGATACGACGCGAACGATGAATGCAACGGCGGCGTGGCGATCAACGTCAGCGCGGAAGCGAGCAGCTTCACGTTCCAGCGCATCTATCAGATCTCCGTCAACCCGTCCGCATGGGTACAGGGCGAGGATTACACGCTGAGCGTCGTGGTCACCGACGCCTCCGGCGCAGAGCGCAGCTCCGCGGCAGGCACGGCGACCAACTGGGGCAAGACCACCGCGAGCTGCCTGTTTGTCGTTGGCGATACGGTCACCGTGACGGCTACACCGAACGCGGAGACACACCCGAACTTCAACGCAGCTACCGCATCCAAGACCCCGACAATGAATGACAGCGTCAGCCTGACCTGCAAGGAATTTGTCACGGTCACGGTCGCTGCGCCGGAGGGCTCGACCATCGATGCCGGTACGCTCACAAAGTACTTTGTGTTCAGCTTCCTTGAGCCGATTGAGCGTTCCGTCGAGAACGGCACGGCCACGTTCCATTTGGACAAGAACACGGATTATTTCTACCGTGTCCGTCATCCGCAGGGTGCGACCTACTGGAACTACGTCAGACTGAGCGCCGATGCGTCGTATACGGTCACGGAAGAGGATCTCGGCCTGACCGGCGATTTCAGCAAGAGCACCATTTACCATTTTGAGAACAATGTCTACGACCGCGCGGGCATTTATCTCAACATCAACACCAAGGGCTACAAGAGCATGGCGGTCGGCGAGAGCTTTGAGCTGAACTCCTTCCGCAACTGGTTTGCGATCGAAAGCTTTATGAACGCCAAGGTCGCGCTGCCGGAGATGCACTATCAGGTGATCGACGAACAGGGCAATCCCAGCGACGTCGTCAGCATCACGCCGAATGCGCTGAACAGCAATGTTGCGGTCATGAAGGCGGAGCATGCGGGCACAGCGATCGTGCTCGTGACCTATGATGCTATGACGCATATGAACGGTCAGACCAGCACGGACTCGCATCGCTTCTCTGCCATCTGGCCGGAACTGACGGGCGTGTTCATCGTGACGGTCGGCTCCGACGGCAGCGCCATTCAGACGAACATGGTGCTGGATCGCATGGATGCGGATATTATCAGCAGTGAGCAGCTTCAGCTCGATGCGGAGCATGACATTCTCTTCTACACCGGCACCGAGGGCGCAAGCTACAGCTTCAAGCCCGAGGAAGGTTGTGAGGTGACGGTGCTGCGTTCCAGCGTTTCTGCGACGGCAATGACGTTTACGGGCGGCTTCACGGCCTCCGGCGTTACGACCGCTGAGGACGGCACGGTAACGGTCAGCGGCCTGACCACCGGACGGCATATCATCAAAGTCACGAAGGACGGCCTCTCCACCTATCAGGTCGTGACCGCACGCGGCGTCAGCTACAAGCTCGTCAACGCGGATGGCACGGAGCTGACGGCAGAGGAGAAGGCAGCGATCAAGCCGGGCGATACGGTCACGATCCAATTTACCAACCTTATCAGCCCGAAGGAGAAGCTCTCTGGCGTATACAACTTCAACTTTGCGGCATACCTTGAGGGTCCGGATGGCACCCGCTTTAAGGGAGATCCCGGCGGCAACTTCGGCGTTTATGATTTCAGCGGCAATCCGGAGCGCCAGAAGGTCCATGTTACGATCCCGAAGTATTGGGCGGAAGCAGATTATACGCTGACCGGCGCGATCAAGCAGGGTGGCTTTGCGGGCCTGCCGACACATCGCGGCGTAACGTATGCCAAGGGCACAAACCCCAGCTTCAACGCGCCCAAGACGGCGGGCATTCTCAGCCGTCTGCCGGAGATTACGATTCCGGTCGAACCGGCCACGTTCCTCAGCGGCAAGCTGATGTTCCAGAATCAGAACGGCACGGCCATCGACCGCAAGAACCTGACCGTCACGCTGGCGGACAGCGCGGGCAATACCATTATGGTCGCGGAGGACGGCACGTTCCAGTCCTATGCCGAGGAATACTTCTATACCGTTTCCGGCGCTGGCGTGGAATATGCCTCCGGCAGCGTCACCATGACGGAGGCAGGCCCCAACGAATTCACCATCACGCTGCAAGCGGTCTCTGCGGATGCATGGGACGGCACTACGCAGACCGAGCCGCAGACGAACGACGAGGGCGTTTATCAGATCGGCACCGGCGCGGAGCTGGCGTGGTTCGTTGCAAAGAGCAAGGACGCGGACGTTTCCGGCGTTCTGACGGCCGATATCAACCTCAGCAAATATGCGTGGCTGAACATCACCTCCAGCAAAAAGGTCACGCTGGACGGCGCAGGCTTCGAGATCACCGGCCTGAACGCCACGGCCGGCCTGTTTACGCAGATCGGCTCGAATTCCTACATCCATGATCTGACCATCCGCGGTACCGTTTCCGGCAAGGGCAACGCAGGCGCGATCGCCGGCTATGCCAGCGGCACTGCTCCGAAAATCGCGAACTGCTTTAACTACGCAGTCATCACCTCTACCGGCAACAACGTCGGCGGTCTTGTGGGATACACCTATCAGAACGCCGTGATCGAGAACTGCGCGAACTTCGGCGCTGTCACCGGCGGCAGCAGCGTCGGCGGCATTATCGGCGGCACAGTCGGCAACGGCTCGACCATCACCGGCTGCTATAACACCGCAGCGGTCGCTGCGACCGGCAGCAAAGTCGGCGGCATCATCGGCGGCACCAGCAGCGAAATGACTCTTACAAGCTGCTACAACACCGGCAAGATCACCGGCGCGAATGGCGGCGGCATTGCGGGTGAGGTCAAGGGCAATGTGAACTGGAGCGGCACTGTGCAGGGGAATATCTCCATCTCCAGCTGCTATTCCATCGGTGAGGCAAACACCGCCGTGTTCGGCAGTGTGGATGCGAGTTCCTCTGAGATTTCCAAGTGCTATTATCTGAACACACTGGCAGCGGACGAGAACGCCGAGGCGCTGAGCACGGCGGATCTCAAGGATGCCGACCTGTCCGACGCCTACGGCGCGATCTGCGGCGGCTATCCCGCGCTCAGGTGGCAGAAGAACGTGACCTTCCACGAGGCAAACGGCGAGGGTACGGTCGTTGCCGCGCTCTGCACGGTGAAGGGCTATACGCGCTACACCTGCTCCAAGTGCGGCGAGAGCTACCGCACGGCGTATGTCGCGGCGCTCGGCCATGACTTCTGTGAGGACACCGAGGGCTGCGCGGACTGCGTGCTGACCCCGCCGACCTGCACCGAAGCGGGCAAGATCGTCCGTACCTGCCGCAGAGACGGCTGCACCGAGACGAAGGAAGACGTTGTTCCGGCGAAGGGCCATACGCCCAAGGCCGGCAGCGAGCAGGTATTCCCGGCCTATAAGACCTATATCTGCGACGTGTGCGGCGCGAGCTACACGGTTTGGAACGACGACCGTCTCGGCCACATTTCCTTCCCGGAATCGGTCGTAACGACGATCACCGCTGCGGACGAGGGAAGCTATCCCTGGATCTTCAACAGCGAGACCAACCGTTTTGAAAGCAGCAATCAGGATGTGAACAGCTCCGTTTCCAAGACCTCCTTCAGCTTTACGCTGAATGCGTCCTGCGCGCTGCGCTTTGACTACGGCGTTTCCTCCGAAAACGGCTACGACAAGTTCACCATCACATTGACGGCGGACGGCTCGGAGGCCGAGACGCTGGCAAACGGCATCAGCGGCGAGACCACCGGCAGCGTCGATAAGACGCTCGAGGCCGGAAGCTATACGCTGACCCTTGCCTACAGCAAGGATTCCGCATCCAAGAGCGGCTCTGATACCGCCTATGTGAGCGGCCTGACGCTCTCCGGCATGGTTCGCGTCATTGTGGAAAACACGACCTTCCCGAAGGCGAACGGCGCTGCATGGGACGGTACGCTGGTCGATAAATGGGTCGCGCTGAACAGCGATTCGACCATGATGACCAGCATCGTCGCGGCGCTGGACGGCCACACGGTCGAGGGCGCGGACAGCGGCTACATTTCCTCCATTGATGGCCTTTCCCAGAGAGACGGCGGCAGCATGTCCGGCTGGATGGGCACGCTCAACGACTGGTTCACCGACAGCGGCTTCTCCGATGTGACCGCTGCGTCCGGCGCGCTGGAGACCGGCGACGAGATCCGCCTTATGTACACCTGCACTGTCGTGGATATCGGCGGCGACTGGGAGAGCACCGATACCTCCCTGAAGGCGCTCACCTTCAGCGAAGGCACGCTGAAGCCTGCCTTCACCGGTACGACCTACGCCTACACCCTGAATGTCCCCGAAGGCACGACCGCGCTTCTGGTCACGCCGACGGCGGCCAATAAGAACTATCAGGTTCGTACTTATCTCGGTACGCAGACCAACGGCAAGCAGTACAAGCGCACCGCGATGGTGCCCGTGCAGGACGGCAGCGTCATTACCGTCGTCTGCGCCGATCCCAGCTGGCCCACCATGAACGAGGGCAGCGACGGCAAAAAGACCTATACGGTCACGGTTCGCGTCGGTGCGGTCAACACGGCTCCGGCCATCAAGAGCGGCGTTGTCAACCCGGCGGAGGCGTCTGTCACGCTCGGCACGGCTTGGACGCTCGACCTGTCCACGATCTTTGAGGACGCGGACAATGACACGCTGACCTATCAGGTCAAGATCGGCGAGTCCGACTGGACATCTGCAAGCGCCGGCTTCACCTATACGCCCGCTGCGGCCGGTGTCACGACGCTTACCTTTAAGGCAAACGACGGCACGGAGGATTCTCCGGAGTACACCGTGACGCTCAAGGCCCGCACCGAGGCGACTGCGCATGTGACGCTTTCGCTTCAGGCGGAGAACATGTTTATCCAGAAGCCCGTGCGCGTCGAGGTCTCGAGCGGTCTTGCCGAGAGCTACGGCTACGCGGACGAGGTGCTGAACGGCGTTTCTGCGCTGGACGTGCTTGTCCGGCTGCATGAGCTGACCTTCGGCGACGATTTTACCGCCGAGACCAAGGAGACCTACCTTGCTGTGAGCAACGGCACGATCACCACGGTCAACGGCGAAAAGACCTCTGCGTTCAGCTTCGCAGTGGACGGCGAATATCCCTGCGACAAGAACGGCGAGTACAACACCCAGTACGGCTATACCGGCTATACCATCAGTCAGGCGCCGGTCGGCGAGGACGGAAACGTCGAATTCTTCTTCTATCAGGACACCAGCATGTACATGGACTATTACACATGGTTCGTGGATGAAGAAGGAAACCGCCTGAATATGCTCAATGCCACGGCAGGCGAGAGCTTCACGCTCGGTATGCAGGGCTATATGTACGCCTACGGCGGCGGCCTCAAGCCCGAGGACCGCGTGACGCACGGCGCGTCCTGGGATCCCGAGGATACGCAGATCTGCACGGTCGATGAATACGGCGTTCTGACTCCGGTCACCGGTAAGACGGTCGGCGCGGACGGCAAGGTCACGCTTTCCTTCGCAGCGGCCGGCACCTATGTGCTCTCTGCAAAGGGCGACGAATACACCGACATCGTTTCCCCGTGGCTCACGGTGACTGTTGCCGAAGCGCCTAAATCGAGCGACGCAGGCGTCACCTCCGTCACGGTCGCAGGTACTGCGGCGCAGGCCGGTGAAAACAACAGCTACTCCGTGACGCTTCCTGCCGGAACGAATGTCACGGCGGCAAGCTTCGAGATCGTACTCTCCGATGAAAAGGCGAGCATCACCGCAGGCCCGACGGCCAGCGGCAGCGACTGGAGCTTCACCGTTACCGCAGAGGACGGCACGGCCGTGACCTACACGGTCCATGTCACGCTCGAGGCGGATGCGGATTATGCGCAGGTCCTGCGCGATCTGCTCGTCTACATCAAGGACGTCGCAGTCCTCAATCCGTCCTATGGCTCCCAGAAGGGCGAATGGGCGGTTCTGGCGGAGGCCAGAGGCGGCGTCGAGGATACCGCGTGGTACAACACCTATCTCGCAAATATCCGCGCGCATGTCGCGGACGTGGACGGCGTTCTCACGAACGACGGCACCTACACCGAATACTCCCGCCTGATCCTTGCGCTTTCCGCGCTGGGTGAGGATGCGGCGGCATTCCAGGCAGGCAGCAAGACCTACGATCTGACGGCCCCGCTGCTGGAGCTTTCGAGCAGCAGTGAGGTCACCTATAAGGTCTCCGAGCAGGGTACGAACGGCACGGTCTTCGCGCTGATCGCGCTCGATTGCAGAGGCTATAAGAAGTCTCAGGGCGCGGCAGTCCGCGAAGCGCTCATCGCCCAGCTGCTCAAGACGCAGCAGAACGGCGCGTGGTCGATCTCCAACGACGGCACTGGCGGCCTTGACAAGGATATGACCGCTAGG
>FR887131.1:0-11753 GCA_000436735.1 Firmicutes bacterium CAG:170 | reverse complement strand
CCGGCGATTACGGCTCCTCCGAGACCGCCGCGCAGGTGATCGTTGCGCTGAGCGCGCTTGGACGCGACGCGGCCACCGATCCCGACTTTGTCACGGCAAATGGCGTGAGCCTGCTGTCGAACTTCCTGAGCTATGCCGACAGCCGGACGGACGGCTTCCGCCACAAAAAGACCGGTACGGTCAACCAGATGGCTTCCGAGCAGGCGGCCTATGCGCTGGTCGCATATGACCGCTTCAAGAAGGCGCAGAACAGCCTTTACGACATGACGGATGTGGTCGAGCCGACGCCTGCGACGGTGCAGGAGGTCATTGACAAGATCAACGCCATCGGCACGGTCACAGAGCGCAGCTACTCCGCGATCTCCGAGGCACGCAGTGCGTATGACGCGCTTTCCGCAGAGGATAAGGCAAAGGTCACCAACTATGATGTGCTTGTCGCCGCGGAGACCCGCTATGAAGAGCTCCTGAAGGCAAAGAAGGAGCAGGCGCTTGCCAAGCTGGCAAAGGCCTATGCGGACATCGACAAGAACAAGTACAGCGAGGCTGCGCAGAAGAAGCTCCTGAGCATCTTCCAGAACGCACAGCTCGACATTACGGCGGCGAAGTCCTGTGAGCAGGTCGAGCTGCTGCTGGAAAAGGCGCTCCAGGATCTTAAGGACGTCAAGGAGGGCAGCATCCGCGTGACCTTCCGCCTGATCGGCGCGGCTGAGGCGACGCAGGACGTCAACCTGACGGACAGCACCTATCTGCCCGAGTATGTGACCTGGATCCCCACGACGCGCTACACGCTCGACGAGGACGCAACGGTCTACGACCTGTTCACAGAGGCGCTCAATGAGGCGGGACTTTACAGTGTCGGCGCGGAGAACAATTACGTCCGCACGATCTATGCCCCGACCATCCTCGGCGGCTATGCGCTGAGCGAGTTCACCAACGGCAAGCGCTCCGGCTGGATGTACACGGTCAACGGCCTGCATCCGGATGTCGGCTTGAAGGACAAGACGCTTCAGGACGGCGATATCGTTGTCTGGCACTATGTCAACGACTACTCCTATGAGGTCGCGGACTGGAAGGGCGACGCTTCTCATCCTTCGCTCGGCAGCGGCGCTTACTACTACGCATGGCTCCGCGCGCAGGATATCACGCCGGAGGAGTATGTACGGCTCCACATTGGCGAGATCCTGACCGTCGGACGCCACGGCTCCGCCAATCCGTCCAGTGTAAAGGTCTCCGACCTCGGTAAGTCAATCACCTTTACCTTCAAGCCGGACGCAGGCTACCGCGTCAAGGACGTGAAGGTGGATGGCAAGTCGGTCGGCGCAGTCACGAGCTACACCGCGAAGAAGCTCACGATCTTTACCCGCATCGTCGTGGAGTTCACGGACGACACGCTGCCGTTCGAGGACGTGACGACGAACGACTGGTTCTATGACGACGTTGCGTTCGTGTACGGCGAGGGCCTCTTCGCCGGTACGAGCAGCACGGCCTTCAGCCCGAACGCATCCATGACCCGCGCGATGCTCGTCACGGTGCTCTACCGCCTGGAGGGCAAGCCCACAGTCCGCGGCAGAAGCGGCTTCTCGGATGTCGTCGTGAACAGCTACTATGAGGATGCAGTGACGTGGGCTGCGGACAATGGCATTGTCAACGGCACCGGCACGACCACCTTCAGCCCGGACACCAACGTGACCCGTGAGCAGCTGGCGGCGATCCTCTACCGCTACGCGCAGTATAAGAAGTATTCCACCAAGGCAAGCGCGAGCCTGAATGGCTTCAGCGATGCACAGAGCGTTTCCAGCTACGCAAAAACGCCGCTCGAGTGGGCGGTCGCCGAAAAGCTGGTCAACGGCGCGAACGGCAAGCTCATGCCCAAGGGCGATGCGAGCCGTGCGCAGGTCGCCGCGATTTTCCACAGATTTGTGGAAAATGTCGCCAAGACCGCAAAATAACAGCTTCCGCAGCAGGACTGCCCGGTTTTCCGGGCAGCCCTGATTGCGGCGTTTATGGGGGATTTTACTATGAAGCAAATTCGCAGACTGACGGCGCTGCTTTTGATGCTCTGCGTCCTGTTTACACTGGCGGCCCCGGCCTTTGCAGCGTCGAGCGTGCAGAGCGAAATGAAGGACTCGGCGGAGTATATGCTTTCCGCCGTCAAAGCGCCGGAGGTCGGCTCTATCGGCGGCGAGTGGGCAGTCATCGGACTGGCACGTTCCGGCTGCTCCGTCCCGGCAAATTACTTTGAAAGCTACTATGCGCGCGTCGAAAAGTATGTCAAGGACTGCAAGGGCGTGCTGCATGAGAGAAAATATACGGAATATTCCCGCGTCATTCTGGCGCTGACGGCCATCGGCAAGGATCCGTCGAACGTGGCGGGCTATGACCTGCTCAAGCCGCTGGGCGATTTCGAGAAAACCGTCTGGCAGGGGATCAACGGCCCCATCTGGGCGCTGATCGCGCTCGATTCCGGCAATTACGACATTCCCAAAAACAGCGAGGCCAAAACGCAGGCCACGCGCCAGCTCTATATCGACGAGATTTTGAAAAACCAGATGAAGGATGGCGGCTGGAATCTGACCGGCAGCGGTGATTCCGACGTCGATCTGACGGCGATGGCCTTGCAGGCGCTTGCCAGGTATCAGGATCAGAAGGCCGTCAAAGCGGCGACAGACCGTGCGCTGACCTGGCTTTCCAAGGCACAGGACGGCGAGGGCCGTTTCGCGTCCTGGGGAACGACGAACGCGGAATCCGTCGCGCAGGTCATTGTGGCCCTGTGTGAGCTGGGCATTTCGCTGGACGACAGCCGCTTTGTCAAGAACCGGCACACCCTGACGGAGGCGCTCCTTTCCTTCCGGCAGTCGGACGGCGGCTTTACGCACGTTCTGGACGGCTCGGACGGCAACAACCAGATGTCGGCAGAGCAGGGCTTCTACGCCCTTGTCGCCATTGATCGCGCAGAAAACGGGGAAAAAAGCCTCTACAGCATGAGCGACGCGGCCAAGAGCACGCAGAAGCCCTCCGGCGAGATCAAGAAGGGCGAGGCAAATGCAGCCGTCAAAGTTCCTGCCGTGACCGCGCCCGGTACGACCTTCACCGACGTAAAAAATCACGCAAATCAGGCGGCGATCGAAGAGCTTGCCTCCCGCGGCATCATCAACGGCATGGGCAAGGGAACCTTCATGCCCAACAAGACCATGACCCGCGCGGAATTCGCGGCAATCGTCACCCGTGCGCTTGGTCTCGCGGCGAAGGATACGAAGGCGTTTACGGACGTGCCGTCCGGCAAGTGGTACGCGGGCTTCATCGGCACGGCCAACAGTTACGGTGTTGTAAACGGCGTCGGCGGCGGTAAATTCAACCCCGAGGGCACCATCACCCGGCAGGAGGCCGCAGCCATGGTAGCAAGAGCCGCGAAGCTCTGCGGCCTGGACACGACCATGGACGCAGCCGCCACGCGGGATACGCTGGCGCAGTTCGGCGATTACCGCAGCGCGGCAAGCTGGGCAAAGGAGCCGCTGGCATTCTGCTATTCGGCGGGCATCCTAGACCAGAGCGACCTCAACATTGAACCGGAAAAGGCCATCCTGCGCTGCGAGATCGCGCAGATGCTCTATAACATGCTGACGGCGGCGGAGTTGATCTAAGTGGAATTCTGGAAGAAAAACAAATGGAAAATAATCATCCCCGTGCTGATCGTGCTCGTCCTCGCGGCGGCGTTCGTCCTTGGTGACCGGACGCCGGCAGGGGAGAAGCCGGGTGCGGAGACGATGCAAACGCAGCAGCCGGAGGCGGCAGCTCCTGCGGAGCCGCTGCCGGACAGCCTTGATCCGGAGCCGGAGACGCCGGCGGAACCGGCGCAGTCCGAACCGGATACGGCGGAGCCTTCGGAGGAGGAAAACTCTAAGCCGGATGCGCCGTCCGAGCCTTCGGAGGAAGCATCGGCTGAGACAACAGACACGCCGGACGGCGCACTGGAGGAGGCCCCGGAGGGCTACGAATGGCGCGACGGGATGCTCGTGAACGTAGAGACAGGCAAGGACAAATACCAGACCGATCCTGTCCCGGAGGGCAAGCCTCTGCCGGTCGAGCCGGAGGATGTGACGGTCGGCGACGGGGAATATACCTGCACGCTGTCCATCTCCTGCGCCACGATTCTCGACAATCTGGAGCTGTGCGACCCGGAAAAGGTGGAGCTGGTGCCGGAGGACGGCTGGATTCTGGAGCCGATGACCGTCACGTTCTATGAGGGCGAAAGCGTGTTCAACGTTCTGCAAAGAACGTGCAAGCAGCAGAAGCTCCATATGGAATTCACCAATACGCCGGTCTATAACTCAGCCTATATCGAGGGAATCGGCAATCTTTATGAGTTTGACGTCGGAAATCTGTCCGGCTGGATGTACAAGGTCAATGACTGGTTTCCAAACTATGGGTGCAGCCGCTACCAGCTCAAGGACGGCGACGTGATCGAGTGGGTCTATACCTGCGACCTCGGCTACGATGTGGGCGGCGGCTACGCAACAGGGAGCGAATGAGAAATAAGGACGCCTTTTCGGGCTTTCATCCGACCATCAATTTTCTATATTACGCACTGGTGCTGCTCTTTTCGATGTGCCTGATGCACCCGGCCTATCTGGCGATCTCGCTGGCCGGGGCATTGGCCTATGACATTACCCTGAAAGGCCGGAAAGCGGTGCGGTTTGCCGTCATGGGACTTTTGCCCATGGCGGCGCTTGCCGCGCTCGTCAATCCGGCCTTTAACCATGAGGGCGCGACGATTTTAACCTATTTGCCGAGCGGCAACCCGCTGACGCTCGAATCCATGCTCTACGGCGCAGCAGCTGCGGTCATGCTGGCAAGCGTTGTGCTCTGGTTTTCAAGCTACAACGAGGTTATGACCTCGGACAAGTTTGTCTACCTGTTCGGGCGCGTCATTCCGGCGCTGTCGCTTGTTCTTTCGATGGCGCTGCGCTTTATTCCGAAATTCAAGGCGCAAATGCAGACCGTCAGCGAAGCGCAGGCTTGCATCGGCAGAGATACGAAAAACGGCAGTGTGTTCCGCCGTGTCGGGAACGCCGTCAAAATTTTCTCCATCATGGTCACATGGAGCTTGGAGAACGCCATTGAAACCGCGGATTCCATGCGCTCACGCGGCTACGGTCTGCCCGGACGCACAGCATTTTCCATCTATCGCTTCGACGACCGGGACAAAGCCGCGCTTGCGTGGCTGATCTTCTGCGGCGCGTATCTCATTTCCGGCTGGTTGGCGGGCGGAACGTACTTCCGCTACTATCCCACCGTGAAAGCTGCGGCATGGACGCCGATGACCGTGAGCTTTATGCTCGTTTATCTTGCGCTGGTGCTGACACCGGTGATTCTCGACCGAAAGGAGGACAGACAGTGGAAGTCTTTACAATCAACCATCTGAATTTTGCGTACCCCGAACAGGAGAAAAACGCGATCTCCGATCTCACACTGTCCGTCCGACCGGGAGAATTTCTGGTGATCTGCGGTCCCTCGGGCTGCGGAAAATCGACGCTTCTGCGGCAGCTCAAGACGGTCCTCGCACCGCATGGACGCAGAAACGGTGAAATCCTGTTTGAAAATACGCCGCTTGACGAGCTGTCCCAGCGCGAACAGGCCGAGAAGATCGGCTTTGTGCAGCAAAGTCCTGAAAATCAGATCGTCACCGACAAGGTCTGGCATGAGCTGGCGTTTGGCCTGGAATCCCTCGGCTACGACACGCCGACCATCCGCCGCCGCGTCGCGGAGATGGCGTCGTTTTTCGGCATTCAAACGTGGTTTTATAAGTCCGTCACGGAGCTGTCCGGCGGACAAAAGCAGCTGCTCAACCTCGCGTCCGTGATGGTTTTGCAGCCAAAAGTCCTGATTCTCGACGAACCGACGAGTCAGCTCGACCCGATTGCCGCGTCGGATTTCCTTGCCACCCTTGGCAAGATCAACCGCGAGCTTGGCACGACGATCATTCTGACGGAGCATCGCTTGGAAGAAGCGTTTGGCTTTGCGTCGCGCGTGGCGGTCATGGACGGCGGCAGACTCCTTTGCACCGGAGCGCCTGCCGAAGTGGGCGCGGAGCTGAAAAACAGCGGAAACGCGATGTTTCTCGCCATGCCCGCCGCCATGCGCATCTGGGCGGCGACGGATTCTACGGCGGCCTGCCCCATCTCCGTCTGCGACGGTCGGAACTGGCTGCTCGATTACGCGAAAACGCATAAGCTGCGACCTGTTCCGGAAGAAAAGAAAAACACGCCGAACGGCGAAACCGTCGTCTCGGCGCGGGAACTCTGGTTCAAATACGACAAAGACCTGCCCGACGTGGTAAAAGGTCTATCCTTGGAGCTGCGCAAGGGCGAATTTCTGGCACTGCTCGGCGGCAACGGCACGGGCAAGACGACCACGCTCAAGCTGCTGGCAAACCTGAAAAAAGCCTATCGCGGCGAGCTTGCCATCACCGGCAGCGTCGGGATGCTCCCGCAGAATCCACAGGCGCTGTTCGTAAAATCGACCGTGCGCGAGGATTTGTTGGAAATCCTTCCGAAAGCGGAGCGGAAGTCCGACCGATTGGCGCAGGCGGTATCGCTTTGCAAATTGACCGAACTGCTCGACCGCCATCCGTATGATCTTTCGGGCGGCGAACAGCAGCGCGCGGCGTTGGCAAAAATCCTGCTTCTGAACCCAGACGTTCTGCTCCTTGACGAACCGACAAAGGGACTGGATGCGGAGTTCAAGCAGGTTTTCGGACAGATTCTCCGGACGCTGCAAGCGTCCGGCGTGGCGATCCTCATGGTCAGCCACGACATTGAGTTCTGCGCGAAATATGCCGACCGCTGCGCCCTATTTTTTGACGGCAGCATCGTCACGGAGGCCGAGCCGCGCACGTTTTTCTCCGGCAACAGCTTCTATACGACGGCGGCAAACCGCATCGCACGGGATGTGCTGCCCGAAGCCGTTACGCCGGAGGATGTAATTGCAGCCTGCGGCGGCACGGTCGAGCCGGAAGCGGCGCTGCCGGAATACCAGCGCATCCCGCCCGCACCGGAAAAGGAAGCGCAGGCGGCGAAAAAGCTCCCGGTCTGGCGAAAAATCCTCGCCGCCGTGTCCGGTATCGCGTCGCTGACGCTCATCGCGCAGGCCATCGGCGTGACAGACCTCACAAAGCTTGTGGACGCGGGCGGATTGACAGGTCTTGCGGGCGACCAACTCAAACTCTACGCCATCCTGCTCGGTGCGCTCCTTGTGTTTGCGCTGTCCATTGGCCGAAAGGCAGAGCACCCGGATTACCTCATCCAGACACCCGTGGAAAAGCGCAAGCTGAAAAAGCGGACGATCCTTGCAACGCTTTTGATCCTTCTGCTCATTCCGCTGACGCTGTTTGTCGGTGTGTACTACTTCGCGGGACGGAAATACTACTTCATTTCGCTGCTCATCCTGCTCGAATGTATGCTGCCCTTCTTCCTGATTTTTGAGGGCAGAAAGCCGCAAGCCAGAGAGCTTGTGCTGATTGCCGTGCTCGTTGCGCTGAATGTGGCAGGGCGTGCCGCTTTCTTCATGCTGCCGGAATTTAAGCCCGTTGTCGCCATGACGATCCTCGCTGGCGTTGCCTTCGGCGGCGAAACGGGATTCTTAGTTGGCGCAATGACGATGCTTGTCTCGAATATGCTGTTCTCGCAAGGCCCGTGGACGCCGTGGCAGATGTTCGCTATGGGGTCAATCGGCTGGCTGGCCGGTGTACTCTACCGAAAGGGCGTTCTGCGGCGCGGTCGCCTGAGTCTTTGTATCTTCGGCGTGATCTGCTCGACCGTCGTGTTCGGCGGCATCATGAATCCTGCATCCGCGCTTATGTGGTCCAATACGATCAACTGGAAAATCATTTTAAGCTACTATATCACCGGCATTCCGGTCGATCTGGTGCGTGCCGTCGCAACGTTCTTCTTCCTGTGGCTGGGTGCGGAACCCATGCTCGAAAAGCTCGACCGCATCAAAACGAAATACGGTCTTGCGGAGTGAAAATGTCAGAACGTCCCTTGAGAGCTTGTCTCTCAAGGGACGTTCTCTTTTATTTTCGCTTCTTAGCCGCCAGCTGTTCCGGCGGCATCGGGACATTCAGCCCCTCAATCTTCAGGCCCCATTCTTCCACCTTGGACATGAATTCCGCCCGGTCTGCGCGATAGGGGTAGAATCCATATTCCAGTACGCCAAACGCCATCTTTGTAGTATAAGCGGATTCTGGCGGAAATTGAATGTAAAAGCTGCGAAGGCCTAGTGGGTCGCGCAGGAGAAAATAAGTAGGCGGATCCACTTTGACAGGGTATTTGGGGATCCTGCGCGTACAGAACAAAATGCCTTCAGAAAAATAGGGCGCATTGCCGTGGTTACTGCCGCCACATTGACCAAAATCGAGAAGTCGTATTGTCTCAAAGGCATTCCAGCGATAGAAGCGTTTCCAGAGAAACACCTTTATAAGACAGCCATCTTTAGACATTTGAAGTTCCTTAAAGAATGAAGGAATATAAAGTAACAGTGGAATTCCAACAATGTACATTACGATACGCCACGCATCATTGAAAAATGCAAATATGATCATGAGCAGAAGAAGAATGCAATAGGCAATGCCGCTTCCGGTACCCTCTTTTACTTTGAGCATATTGTTCGTTCTCCTTTTTGCAGAATGCACAGCTTTGCCGCGCCGCACTCAGAGGCAGAAATCAAAACACTTCGGTGGGACGTCCTTGAATTGGGCCTGTAGGCTCAGGGCAATGCGGCTGGGAACGATGCTGAGGAGCCACTCATAGTTTTTCTTGTTGTATCGTTCGATGCGCTGACGCTCGTTTCCATATTTCCAAGCTCAGAAGGCCCAGGTGCCGTCGCGGAAGATGGCGACGGTCTTGCCGCCGGTGCAGACGGCGTCGATGGAGAGGTCGGCGGAGCCGATCATGAAGTCCTCGTGGACGGAGGAATCGTTCACGCCCAGCGCGCGGCACTCCTCGAGCGTCTTGTGCTCGAAATCGCGGATGGTGTCGGCGAAGCCCATGCCGAGTGCGAGATGGCAGCAGGCGTTCTCGTCAAACAGCGTGTTGTAGAACAGAATGCCGGTCTCGTTGATGGGGGAGTTGAACGGAACGAGCGCGCATTCGCCCAGATAGCAGCTGCCCTCGTCCATGCCGATCAGCTTGCTGAGCAGCTCGTTGTTCTTCTCTGCATGCCATTCGACGGCCTTGCCCTCATGGAAGCGGATCCAGAAGTCCTCGATCAGCTGGCCCTGATAGGACAGCGGCTTGGTGGAATGGACGACGCCCTCGGCCTTGCCCTTCATCGGGGAGATGAAGCATTCCTCGGTGGGAATGTTTGGGTTGAAGAAAATGCCCTGAAGGCTGGTGTCGCCGCCGCCCTTGAATTCCCCCTCGGGGATCATGCCGACGGAGAAGTCGGTACCGTTCGCGGAGTGATAGCGCAGCTCCTCGATGCCGAGGCTGTTGAGGTAGGCACAGCGGTCGTGCAGATCCTTGTTGTGCGATTCCCACGCGGCGATGGGGTCGTCGTCCACGCGGCTGGTGGCGAGGATGGCTTCCCACAGCTTTTCGATGGCCTGCGAGGTGCGCAGCTCCGGGAAGAGCTTCTTGGCCCACGCCGCGCCGGGAACGGCCGCGATGCACCACTGATATTTGTTTTCCATCTTATCGCGGTACGGCTTGATGATGGGGTAAAGCTTCTGCTGGGACTTCATCAGCTTTTCCTGATTGATGCCCTTGAGGCCGTCGGGATCCTCGGAGATCAGATAGATGCGGCAGGGAAGCACGTCCACATAGTGCTGCCAGCGCGCTTCGGCGTAGTTGGGCAGTGTGGAAAGCGTGGACAGGCTCTGATAGCGGACGTTCAGCTTCTGGAGCGGCTGATAGCTCCAGTCCACGACGACCTTCTTGGCCTTCAGCTTGTAGCATTCCTCAACGACCATCTGGACGAATTCCGGCTGGTCAAGCTCGGCGTAAATAAAGACCTCCTGGCCCTTCTGGACATTGACGCCCGCCTTTGCGATCAGCTGGGCATATTTTCTGAGAATTGTCTTTTTCATAAGAACACTCCTTGTGTTGAATTTCAGACTTTCATCATAGCACATTTTTCCGGATTTGAAAAGAAAGCGGAGAAAAAATACTGCGCCGGGAGAAAAACGCGCGGTTGCAGGAAACGGCGGGATGTGGTATGGTAAAGAAAAAACGAAAAGGAAGGTCATACCATGCAGACTGCAAAGGAGCTTCTGAAATTTATTGAAAGCAGCCCGAGCTGCTACCATGTGATCCGCAATTTCCGCGAGCTGCTTCGCGCGGAGGGCTATACGGAGCTGTACGAGCAGGAGAGGTGGACGCTCACGCAGGGCGGGAAATACTTCGTGGTGCGCAACGAGTCCTCCGTGATCGCGTTCCGCGTGCCCGGCTTTGATTTTACGGGCTTTATGATGAGCGCGGTGCACAGCGATTCGCCGACGTTCAAGATCAAGGAAAACCCGGAGCTGGCGAATGCGTTCTGCGTCCGGCTGGATACGGAAAAATACGGCGGGATGCTGATGGGAACGTGGCTCGACCGGCCGCTTTCCGTGGCCGGACGGCTGATGGTGCGCGAGAGCGGCAGGATCGTCACGAAGCTCGTGAATGTAGACCGCGACCTGCTCATTATCCCGAATGTGGCCATCCACATGAACCGCAATGCCAACGACGGCATGAAATTCGCCGCGAATATCGACACCTATCCGCTTTTCGGCGGCGCGGACGCGAAGGACAGCTTTCTGAAAACCGTCGCGGAGGCGGCAGGCGTGCAGGAGGCGGACATCCTCGGACACGATCTGTTCCTCTATGTGCGCGGCTGCGGAACGGTGCTCGGCGCGAAGAAGGAGCTGATCGCCTCGCCGAAGCTGGACGATCTGGAATGCGCCTTCGGCTGCATGAAGGGTTTCCTGGCGGCGAAGCCGTCCGGAAGCGTTCCCGTTTGCTGCGTTTTCGACAACGAGGAGGTCGGCAGCCAGACCAAGCAGGGCGCGGCCTCGACGATGCTCTCCGACGTGCTGCACCGGATCAACGCTGCCTGCGGCCGGACGGAGGAGGAATACCGCATGGCCGTCGCCGCGAGCTTCCTCGTTTCGGCGGACAATGCGCACGCCATGCATCCCAACCATCCCGAATATGCCGACAGCGCCAATTGCCCGCAGCTGGGCGGCGGCGTGGTCGTCAAATACAACGCCAACCAGCGCTATACCACCGACGCGGTCTCTTCCGCGATCTTCCGCAGCGTCTGCCGCGATGCGGGCGTGCCGGTGCAGGTCTACGCCAACCGCTCTGACCTTCCCGGCGGCTCGACGCTGGGCAGCATCGCCAATTCGCAGGTGTCGCTGAACACGGTGGATATCGGCCTTGCGCAGCTTGCCATGCACTCGGCCTACGAGACGGCGGCGACGGCGGATCTCGGATATCTCGTGGACGCCATGACGGAATTCTACGGCAGAAGCCTGACGGCGGAGCCGGGCGCGGCGTATTCCCTCTAAGACGAGAATATGACAGTCCTGCTGTGCCTGATCGCCGGGTTTGCGCTCTGCGGCGTATGGTTTGCCTGCTGCGCGCGGCTCCAGGTGTGGCTGAAAAAGTGGCCGCGGGCGGCGCAGCTTGCGCCTGCGCTGGCGGCAGCTCCGTTTCTGGCCGGACTTGCTCTGACGGCGGGCTTTGTGCCGCATACATGGGATGTCCAGACGCTTC
>FR887130.1 GCA_000436735.1 Firmicutes bacterium CAG:170 | reverse complement strand
AACCCCCCGCCGATATGGCTGGCGAACACATTTCCTACCTGAAATCTGACGGAGGCATTGGCTATAAAAGCACTGTCAGCCAGACTGACATCGAGCTATACCGGTATGCACCTGCTGTTTGTGATGGCGTATATGTTCTGCGAGACGGCGATACATGGTATGCCGCGTTGTTCTGCAGCTTCTATCAGTTTGACAGCAACACAAACTGTTCGTTCACCGAGCTTTATCGCGTGTATGGTATTGAGAGCGCAGACGATATTGCATCCATTACAGAAATGAAGTGGAACAATGAACAAGAAGTTGGCTCACCGGTAACAAATCGGCAGGAAATCACTGAGTTCTATCACATGACGATTACACTTGTGAGTTATGGAAACGATGACTTCCAGACGGAAGTATTTGATGGTATCCCCGAAGAAAATCAACAGGAAGCGCACACTGCTTTTGCCGATGATCGAAGAAATCTCCGAATCGAAACCGCCTCTGGCTTGCGCTTCTTTATCTCCTTCTATCCGAACTATGACTGGATTGAGGGCGGAGGCACAATGTCCTATTTCAAAATTGATAACCAGATGCACGGATGGATTGAGAGAAATTTGAACAGATAACAGTTGAAGTATATAAATATTAGAAAAGAGCAGCTATTTTCGCCTCCGTTTCTCATAAGGGTCTGGGGCGTCTCGCCTGCCGGCTCGGTCGGCGCTTCAAAGCGTTTCACGCTTTGAGGTCTCCACCGGAGACCCGCGCCCCAGCAAGCAATTTTGACTGTTCGGGCAAGGGGCCTGAACAGCGCAAAATCCGCAAGCGGGTACTCGCTTGCTGTGCTTGCTGACTACTTCGTACCCCCGTATTTCCCCCTCTACCCATACTACAATCCGAATAGGGCGTTTTGGCCATATTTCGGAGGATTTTTTCAAAAAAATCAACCTTATCCGTAACTTTTCTCTGCCCACTTCGCCGGATGCCTTGTGTTTCTTCGGATATTCGTATATAATGTATCGTGTTGAGTATTATCCATGCGGAGGTGCGGTATGAACGGGATCAAGGGCTATATCTCCATTCGGGAGGCGTCCTACCGTTGGGGCGTGTCAGAGCGGCGGGTCAACCAATATTGCGCCGAGGGGCGGATCCCCGGCGCATCCCGGTTCGGGCGCTCATGGGCGATCCCGGAAAACGCGGAAAAGCCGTCCGACCCGCGCTTTCAGGAACAGCCCCGCGATCCCGGCAGGACAAGCACCTGACGGATACCTCTCTGCATGTTAGCATCCGCAAAAAGGAAGTGAACGCTATGACCTGCGACGAGTTTTTTTACCGCCAATATCTGAGCGGCGACGACGAAGGGCTGGAGGCCCTGATGAAGAAATACGGTGACCCCCTGACCCTGTATATTGA
>FR887129.1:9466-11124 GCA_000436735.1 Firmicutes bacterium CAG:170 | reverse complement strand
ACAGCCGCTGATTTAATCAGAGCTTCCTAAGAACTGTACATGCAATCAGCCGCAGCTTTCGCTGCGGCTGATTTTTAAGCTTATTGTACAGCCGGAGGGTATCCCCTCCGGCTGTGATGCTTATTGCAGATTGAGCCGCTTTTTCAGCATGAGCCACGTTATGACATACATGACCGCGCCCATGAAGGCGACTGACGAAATGCCGCTGAGCATTCCGGTGTGTATGAAGCGGAGCACATCGTCTGCGGAGGATTCAGCCGCCAGCACACCCGCGATGCCGAAAAGCCCGAGAATCTGCCAGACGGTGTTGAACACGAAGAAGAATACGACCGACAGGAGCGTCTTATGATTGGCAAAGCTGTGGCCGACGGCGATTGGCGCGTAAAAGTCCAGACAAGCGGCCAGCAGTGAGACAAACATCAGTGCAAGGTATTCCAGCACGAAGGCGACCGCGTCGAAGCCGTACTGGCTTCTCAAGATGTCCTGAACATCTTTGAAAAATGCGGGGATCGAAGCAAAGCTGACGTTCTCAAAGAGGACGATCCCGAGTGCAAGCGCGTCCACGGCGAATGCCGCAAGGAACCACACAGAGGAGACCAAAAGTTTCGACCAGAGCAGTTTGTGGATGCTGACCGGGAGGGTAAACATGAGATAGCCCTCGTCGGTAAGAAGATTCTTATAAAACCGGTTGACCATCACCACGACCGCAAAGACGACGCAGCCAATCAGCAGAAGTACAAACAGCACCCAGAGCAGGGCGTTGAGCATGTGGAGAATGGTCGGGAGGGAGCGCGTGCTGTGGTCGATCACGGCTGTGCTGATGCGCAGGAAGCAGGAGAGCAGGACGACCACCAGAAACAGCGGCAGCATCCGCCGCGCCGTCGCGCGGAATTCATGTTTCATCAGTTTTCCCAGCATCGGAATACCTCCCTGAAATAAGCGTCCACGGATTTGCCGCGCGTTTCGCGGATATCGTCCACGGTGGATTGGAGCACGACCTTGCCCTGATTCAGGAAAATAACGCTGTCAAGGATGCTCTCTACATCCGTGATCAGGTGCGTGCTGATCACGACGGCTGCCTCCGGATTATAGTTGGACAGGATCGTGTGCAGGATATAGTCGCGTGTGGCCGGATCAACGCCGCCGATCGGCTCGTCGAGCAGATAGAGTTTTGCCTTCCGGCTCATGGTCAGGATCAGCTGAAGCTTTTCGCGTGTGCCCTTGGACATCTGGCGGACTGTCTGGCCAAGCGGAAGCTGAAGCTGCGCAAGCATTTGCTCCGCGGCTTCCCGCTGAAAATCGGCGTAGAAATCGCCGTAGAAGTCCATGAGCTGCCGCACGTTCATCCAGTCCGTCAGCGCGATGCGCTCCGGAAGATAGGAAACGATGGCGTGTGTTTTCGGCGATGGCGTCATATCGTCAATCAGAATGCTGCCGGACGTCGGCTGCAAAAGGCCGTTCGCCAGCTTGATGAGCGTCGTTTTGCCGCTTCCGTTCGGGCCAAGCAGACCGACGATCTGTCCCGGCTCAATGGCAATGTCGGCGTGATCCAGCGCCAGCACACCGCCGTAGTATTTTGTCAGGCCCTGACATTGTAAAATAGGCATGGGTCATTCCTCCTCTTTTCTTGTTTTGGCGGTCTCGGCCGCCAGCTCGAC
>FR887129.1:4983-9444 GCA_000436735.1 Firmicutes bacterium CAG:170 | reverse complement strand
CTCGACCGCCTCTCCGGCAGTATATCCGAGCGAACGCATCCCGCCGAGGTATACGTCGATCTTTTCCTCGGCAAGCGCCTTGCGCGCCGTGTCTATGGCGGCAGGGTCCTCCGTCACAAAGCGGCCGGAGGTGCGCTGCGTGTAGATCAGCCCCTCGCGCTCGAGATCGGCAAATGCACGCTGGACGGTGTTCGGGTTTGCACCGGCCTCGGCAGCCAGCTCCCGGACAGCGGGCAGCTTTCCGCCCGGCGGGTACTCGCCGGAGGCGATGCGCAGGCGCAGCCGCTCGGTGAGCTGCGTGTAGATCGGGCGATTCGCGTCAAAGTCCCAGGGCATTCAAACGCCTCCTTTTTGAATTACTGTACCAAGACATTAATACAATAGTACAAGCGGAGGCAAATGTCAAGTCTTTTTTGGCATTTGCCGGAGTAGATTTTTCCGCGCGTTTTGTGTATAATGGAAAAAAAGAAAAAAGGGGGTAGAACGATGTACCCGAAAAAACAGCCGAAAAGCGACCGTGAACGCTTCCTGGAGGCGTTCCGAAAAAGGGTAGGCGCTGCGCCGGAGGAATACCTTCGCCGGAGGCTGGCCGCCGGAATGGAGCAGGCGGAGCTGCGTCGGCTTTACGACGCGCTGGCCATTGAGATCGCGCAGAAGGCGCACTGCACGGCGCTCCGCTTCGATACGCTGGAGCTGGACATGCGCCCGGCCGCGCAGCGTCATGCGGAGCGTGCCGCCAGGGAAAAGATCCCGACCTGCAAGCGCTGCGGTGCGCGGATGGTGCTCCGCACCGGACAGTCCGGCCCGCGGAAGGGGCAGAAGTTCTGGGGCTGCTCCAATTATCCCGTTTGCAGATTCACCATTCCCTTTCAGGACGGCACGGAAGCATGAAGAAAAACTACAAAATGACGCTTTCCTACGACGGAACGCGCTATTACGGCTGGGAGCACCAGCCAGACCGCGATACCATACAGGGAAAGCTGGAGACCGTGCTCTCCCGGATGTGCGGCACGCCGGTGGATGTGATCGGCGCGGGACGCACCGATGCAGGCGTCCACGCGAAAGCGATGACCGCGAATTTCTTTCTGGAGGAGCCGGATAAGACGCCGGAGGAGATACGCGACTATCTGAACCGCTATCTGCCGGAGGATATCTGCGTCGCCGAGGTGCGCGAAGCGTCCGAACGCTTCCACGCGCGCTATAAGGCCGTCGGCAAGACCTACTGCTATACCTGCTACGCCGGTGCAACAAAGCCGGTCTTTGACCGCAAATATGTCCTGACGCTGGATTTTCAGCCGGATATCGAAGCTATGCAGGAGGCGGCGTTGGTTTTGCAGGGACAGCACGATTATAAGAGCTTCTGCTCCAACCCGCAGATGAAGAAATCGACCGTGCGCATCGTCGATTCCATCGACATCCGCCGCCGCAGGGACTACATCTATTTTACCTTCCACGGAACGGGCTTTTTGCAGAATATGGTCCGTATCTTGGTCGGCACGCTGCTGGAGGTCGGAAAGGGAAGCATGACTGCGCAGCAGGTGTCGGAGATCCTGGAGGCCAGAGACCGCCGCCTCGCCGGGCCGACGGCTCCGCCGCAGGGCCTGTGCCTCGTCCGTGTTGACTATTGAATCCGAAGTTGAAAGCGCCTGCAAAAGCAGGCGCTTTTTCTTAATAATGGAAAGTTTTCGAGCTGCGCACATCTGTGACACAACTCTGACACATCCCACTGATAGAATAGCATCAGAATTTGAAAAAAGGAGACGCGGCATGAAAAACAGATGGATTTGTATTTTTCTGGCGGCGCTCCTGCTGCTGACAGCGGCGGGGTGCGGAAAAAAGGAAGCACAGCAGACGGCGGAGCCGGCTCCGCCTGCACAAGCGGAACAGAGCAGTGCAGCGCCGCAGACGCCGGATGCTGCGGATATTTCTGCGCCGCAGGGAGAGACGGCGGATGCTGCGGAGGCGCAAAATCTGCGCGTGGCATGCTGGGGCGACGATCTCGGCTTGATTGCCGCGCGGCTAAAGGATTTCGAGGCTGCGCATCCGGAGCTGACCGTGGAAACGGTGCAGTATGCGTCGGAGACGGAGTTCCTGACGGCGATGGGAGCCGGAAAGCTTCCGGACGTGATCTGGTGCGGCTATGACCGGTCGCGGCTGGAGCTGCTGGCCGCAAAGGGCTATCTGGCCGAGCTGGACGGGCTGGTGGACAGCCTCTGCGCAGAGAGCGCGTATTTTGAGAACGTCCTTCGGTTGAGCGCGCTTTCCGGACATGTGTATTTCCTGACGCCGGGCTTTACACTGACAGCGTTCTCCGCGCCGGAGCGCGTGCTTAGACAGGCGGAAAAGATCGAGACGGTGGCGCAGTTCGACGAGATATTCCGTCCATACTGTCCGGAGGGCTACGGCTGGACGACGCGGGAGATCGCGATGAACTGGTTTATGAACGACGGCCTTTCGGCGTTTGTCGATCTCACGACGGGGACAGCAAATTTCACGCAGGCGCGCTTTTATGAGATCCTCGACTTTTGCAGGCAGTTCCCTGTAGAATTCGAGGCTGCGACGGCAGAACAGATGTTCCGCACGATCGAGTTATATGAGCCGCTCTGTATCTTGCGCGAATACGAACACTACGAGCGCCTGAACGGCGACAAGCCGGGCGTGACCATCCAGCCGCTGCCGTTTTCCGCGCAGGACGGCTACGGTGTGCGCGGTGAATCGTATCTGGCGATCACGAGCGGCTGCCAGAACAGCGCGGCGGCGGAGCTGCTGCTGCGCGAGGCGTTTTCGCTTCCGATGCAGAAGCGCGCCTGCGTTCAGTATAAGGCCGGGAGTGAGGAGGACGTGGATGTCGTGTGGTGTATCCCGGTGCGGAAGGTGCTTTGCGACATACTCTGGCGCTACAGCGACGCGGACGTGCCGTCCGACCTGAGCGAAGAAGAGCTTGGCTTCTGGAAAGCGGACATTGAGGAAACCAACAAGGCCTACGATGAATTGCTGGCGATGATCGCGCGGGCCGACCATTTTGAGGGAGGCGGCGACCGCACGCTGTACGAGATCGTTACCGAGGAGGCGGCGCGCTTTTTTGACGGCGCCTGCACAGAGGAAGAGGCCGCGCAGGCCATCGATCGCCGCGCGGAGCTTTATCTGATGGAGCAGCGCTGAGCAGCGTCTGCGTAAAGGACAAAACTGGGAAGAAATTTCGGTTGATGTTTTTTGAAAAATCAGGTAGAATAACTCTGAATAGAGGCGAATGTGTGATCTCACGCGCTTGGAACGCAGGCATCCGCCCACTTTCACAATCTCCGCCGCGATTTCGATTTTGAAGTGCGGCGGGAAGGAGCAGATGCAGATGGACGAAAACAACGATAAAATGCGCTATACGCTGGAATCAGAGGACGAAATGGCGCAGCCGCAGCCGATGCAAAGTCCGGCACAGCCGGAGACAGCGGAGCCGGAGGCTGCGCAGACGGATATCGACCGCGCCTCCATACCGGATAAAAAAACAAGGAGAAAGATCTTTCTGCTGCTTGCGGCTGTCGCGCTGGTCGCGGCGCTCGGAGGCTCCGCGCTGACGGCGGCGATCCGCGCCATCAGCCAGATGAATGAGGCGCAGCAGGCCCAGCAGGCGCAGACGACGCTTGCCGAGCAGGATGTGCCGGAGACAGAGAAGGGGCCGGAGGCCGCGCAGCCGGAGACGCCCGCGTCCGCAGAGGCGGAGCTTCCTTACCGGATCGTTTCCGCGCCGCTGCCGGAGGAGCTTTTCTCCAATTCCGGTGACAAGAGCCTGACGCCGGGGCAGGTCTACCAGCAAAACGTCGGCTGTGTGGTCGGCATTCTCTCCAAGAGCAAGACGAACGTTTTCGGCCAGAGCACGCCGCTTTCCAGCTCCGGAACGGGCATCATCCTTTCGGAGGACGGCTATATCGTGACGAATTACCATGTGGTCGAGGGCGCGGACTCCGTAAAGGTCGCGCTCCATGACGGACAGGAATACCATGCGGTGGTGGCGGGCGGCGATAAGATGAGCGACGTTGCGCTGCTGAAGATCGAGGCGGAGGGCCTTCAGACCGCCGCCATCGCGCAGAGCGGCGATGTGGCCGTCGGCGAGGAGGTCGTCGCCATCGGCAATCCGCTGGGCGAGCTGACCTTTACGATGACGCACGGCTATATCAGCGCGACCGACCGCGAGATCAACGTGGACGGAACGCCCATCAATATGATGCAGACCGACGCTGCCATCAATTCCGGCAATTCCGGCGGGCCGCTCTTCGACATGAACGGAAACGTGATCGGTATTACCGCCGCGAAGTATTCCGGCCAGACGGCCAGCGGCACGACCATCGAGGGCATCGGCTTTGCAATTCCGATCGACGATGCGCTGCGCATTGTCTACGATCTGCAGGAGTACGGGTATGTGACGGGCCGCGCCTATCTCGGCGTGACTGTGCGCGATCTTGACGC
>FR887129.1:0-4902 GCA_000436735.1 Firmicutes bacterium CAG:170 | reverse complement strand
TGCTCGGAGAAGGCGGGTATCCAGTCCGGTGATATCATTCTTGCCCTCGGCGGGAAGAACACGACAAGCACCGTCGGCCTTCTGGCGGCGCTGCGCGACCACCGCGCGGGCGAGACGGTCGAGGTAGACCTTTACCGTGCCGGCGCGGAGCTGACGGTCTCCGTGACGCTGGACGAGCGTCCGCAGAACCTTGAAGTCACCGTCGAGGAGGAGCCTCAGCCAGAGACCCTTCCAGACGGCTCCGGAAACTGAAAAGCGTAAAAAATGCCTCCCTGACGGAAAATCGTCAGGGAGGCGCATTTGTATCTGCATTATTCTGCGGAAATGAGGTAATAGTAGATCGGCTGACCGCCGGAAAGCACGTTGACCTCTGCGTCCGGTGCGTGCTTGCGGAAGATATCCGCCGCGGCCTCGGCGTCGGCCTCAGTGATGTCGCTGCCATAGAAGATGTTGACAAACTCCTGGCCTTCCGCTGCGACCTTATCGGCCATCTGCGTGAGCAGCTCCGTGATGTCGCGGCTTGTGCCGAGCAGCGCGCCTCCGGCAAGGCCCAGATAATCGCCCTCATGGATCTCGTGGCCGTCGAAATCAGAATTCCGCGCGGCGTAGGTGATCTGCATGGTCAGAACGGTGTCGAGGCTCTCGGTCATGGCGCTGACATTGTCCTCCGGCTCCATGGAAGCGTCGAAGTTCAGCATGGCGGTGATGCCCTGCGGGACGGTCTTGCTGGGGATGACGATGACAGTCTTGTCCGAAAGGGGAGCGGCCTGCTCTGCGGCCATGATGATGTTCTTGTTGTTGGGAAGGACGAAAACGATCTCCGCGGGCGTCCGCTCGATGGCCTGAAGAATGTCCTCCGTGGAGGGATTCATGGTCTGTCCGCCCTCGACGACCTCGTCTACACCGAGATCACGGAATACGCCCGCGAGGCCCTTGCCTGCGCAGACGGCGACGGAGCCGTAGCGCTTGGAAGGTTCGGCCTTTTTCTGTGCAGCCTCGCCGGACTCCAGCTCCTGCTCGATCTGCTCAAGATCGTCCGTGGAGCGCGCCGTGCGTCCGGCGGCGAGATCGTCATGCTGCATCCGCATGTTCTCGATTTTTGCAAGCTCCAGCGTGCCGTATTTCTGCGACTCGTTGAGCGCCTCCCAGGGAATGTTCGTATGGACGTGAACCTTGAACGCTTCGTCGTCCTCACCGATAACAAGGCTGTCACCGATGGAATCCAGATAGATGCGCAGCGGATCGATGGAGACGTCGGGATTTTTCCGGACGATGTAGACGGTATCGTATGCGAACGTGATGTCCTCGGTGTCGAAGATGCCGAAGTCGGCCTGTTCGTTTGTCTGCGGAGCCTCGTCGGCGACGATGTCATTGCCCTGAAGCGCGGCGAGCATCCCGTCGAGGATCATGCAGAAGCCCATGCCGCCCGCGTCCACGACGCCGGCCTTTTTCAGGACAGGATTCTGATTGACCGTGTTTTCCAGCGCGGAGCGCGCGGTGGAAATGCTCTGTTCAAGGACGTACTGGATATCCGCGTTTTCCCCGGCAAGATCTCTGGCCGCAGCGGCGGTCAGACGCGAGACGGTCAGGATGGTGCCCTCGGCAGGCTTCATGACGGCCTTATAGGCGGCCTCTACGCCGGTCGTGAGCGCGGCGGCGAAATCGCTGCCGTCGGCCTCATGCTTGCCCTTCCAGGCCGTTGAGAAGCCGCGGAAGAGGAGGGAGAGAATGACGCCGGAATTGCCGCGCGCACCGCGCAGCATGGCGGAGGCGGCGATGTCCGCAGCCTTGGTGAGCGTCGGGCTTTCGTTCTTTTTCAGATCCGCAGCGGCGGAGCCGAGCGTCATGCCCATATTGGTGCCGGTATCGCCGTCAGGGACGGGGAATACGTTAAGCTCATTGATCTTCTGCTTGTTCAGGTCAACGGCAGCGGAAGCGCTGATGACCATACGGCGGAACAGCGCGCCGTCAATTTTCTGTTTCAATGGAAACACCTCCGTGTACGCCGGAAACGTGGCGCAATTTCATCAAGTGGTAATCGAATCCACAAAGACATTGACGGCACGAACCTCGGTACCGGTGGATTTTGTGACAAAATATCGGACCTCACTGATGATGGAGTTTCCGATGGCGCAGATATTGACGCCCTTATCAATAATAATATGCAGATCAATGGAAATGGCGTTGCCGTCGTGGAAGGTCACGCGCACACCCTTGCCCATGGCCTCCTTGCGGAGCAGATGGACAAGACCATCGGTCATGGAACGGAAGGCCATGCCCTTGACGCCGAAGCAGTTGGTCGCGGCGTAGCCGGCAATGTTGGTATAAACGTCGCTGTCGACCGCGATCGTACCCTTTTCCGTTTTCAGTCGGATCATGGAAGTACCTCCTTTCAAATCATAAACAGTCATACTTCACAATCATTTACACATTCTAAACCATTTTGCCCGAAAGTACAAGTGATATTTTCCACAAATACCGCAAATACGAAGGCCGGACACGGAAAACGCGGGCTGCGTTCCGTGTCCGGCGGAGAATTTTACGGGAAACGCCGGGATGCGGCGTTCAAATTCAGATCATGCTGGGCTGCCAGCAGTCGGGTGCTGTGAGGCCCATCATTTTGACGACGGTCGGCGCGACGTTCGCAAGGCCGTATTTGCCGTCCTTGATCGTCCACTGGTTATCCGGGTCGTAAATGATGAACGGCACGGGATTGAGCGAGTGGGCAGTGCGGATGGAGGTCTTGCCCTTCTTGGTCTCGGTCATCTGGTCGGCGTTGCCGTGGTCAGCCGTGACGAGAACGGTGTAGCCGTACTTGTCGGCGGCTTCGAGGATGCGGGACAGACCCGTATCAACGCATTCCATCGCGGTGATAACAGCGGGAATGACGCCGGTGTGGCCGACCATATCGCCGTTCGGGTAGTTGCAGCGCAGGAACTCGAACTTGTGCGAGGCCATGGCGTCGATCATGTGATCGGTGATCTCGACGGACTTCATGGCCGGCGCCTTTTCAAACGGAATGACGTCGGACGGGATCTCGTCGTAAACTTCCAGATTCGCATCGACCTTGCCGGAGCGGTTGCCGTTCCAGAAGTAGGTGACGTGGCCGTATTTCTGCGTCTCGGACAGAGCATATTCGTGGATACCGGCCTTACAGAGCACCTCGGTCAGCGTGTTCTTGATGACGGGCGGCTCGACCAGATAGTTGGTCGGGATCTTGAGGTCGCCGTCATACTCGAGCATACCGGCAAACAGGACGCCGGTGTAGTTGCCGCGGTCGAACTTGTCAAAGTCCTTGCGGTCGAAGGCGAGAGAGATCTCCTGCGCGCGGTCGCCGCGGAAGTTGAAGAGAATGACGCTGTCGCCGTTTTCGATCTTCGCAACGGGCTTGCCGTCATGCGCGACGACGAAGGGAAGAAGATCCTGATCGATCATACCGGGGTTCTCGGCGCGGTAGGTCTCGATGGCCTGCGCGGCGGACTCGAACTGACGGCCCTCGGCCTGCACATGCGTGCGCCAGCCCTTTTCGACCATACCCCAGTTGGCCTCGTAACGGTCCATCGTAATGACCATACGGCCGCCGCCGGATGCGATCTTGTATTCATGCTCTGCGTCGGAAAGCCCGGCGAGCACCTTTTCGAGCTGATCGACGTATTCCAGCGCGGACGTGGCAGGAACGTCACGGCCGTCGAGCAGGATGTGACAGTAGACCTTCTTCAGACCCATTTCGCGGGCCTTTTTCAGCATGGCGATCAGGTGCGAGATGTTGGAATGGACGTTGCCGTCGGACAGGAGGCCGAGGAAATGCAGTGCCTTGCCGTTTTCGAGGCAGTTGTCGGTGAGCAGCTTCCACGTCTTTGAGGCGTAGAGCGAACCGGACTCAATGGATTCCTGTACGAGCTTTGCGCCCTGCGAATAGATCTGGCCGCAGCCGAGGGCGTTGTGGCCGACCTCGGAATTGCCCATGTCGTCGTCGGTGGGAAGGCCGACAGCCGTGCCGTGCGCCTTGAGCCACGTCATGGGGCAGGTCGCCATCAGCTTGTCGAGCGTCGGAGTCTTAGCCTGCGCGACTGCATCGCCGGGGCCACCGTCGCCCTTGCCCACACCGTCCATAATCACTAATACGATCGGTTTTTTCATTGGTATATCCTCCGGAAAAGAGATTTCTCAGACAGACCCGCCGAAACGATTTTGCGGAGCCGTCCCTATTTTCGGCAACATTATACTACATTTTTCAGCCGGTTACAATCCGCATTTTTGTTTTTTCAGCCGCTCGATGTGCGCCTGTGCAAGCGCGTTGACGGCGGCGAAGTCCACATGCGGATTGTAGACCGCCTCAATCTCGTCGTGCACGGCCTTTGCCTCGCGCAAAGCGCGGTAGGCCTCGCGGTAAAGCGCCTGATTCTTTTCCGTCAGCGCGCGCAGACGGGGAAGCTCCGGCCGGATGGCGTCGATATCGTAGAACTGCCCGAGATCGAGATATGCGCCTGCCGCCGCTGGGAAGGAGACGTCCAGAACATGCGGAGCCGTCCCGTCCGCGTAGCCGACGTGCCACTGCGGGATCAGAACGCCGTCGAGCGAGTCCGGGTCGGACGAGCAGAGAACGTATTCCACGTCCAATCCGGCATCCTCCGCGGCCTTGCCGATCTTCTTCATGAATGTAGATTTTCCGCAGCCGGGGCCGCCCTTGATGACCCAGAGGAAATTCCCGGAATCGGGCGAACAGAATTCCCTGTAAAGAGAAACAAAGCCCTTCGGGCCGTTTGCGCCCAGAAAATAATGCTTGATCGCCATGAAGCTCCCTCATTTCAGAAAATAGGATGATATAGTATATGCCGCACGCCGGAAAAGCGTGCGGCATATCGCAGAATCTTAGGAAGCTCTGATTAAATCAGCGGCTGT
>FR887128.1:5375-19852 GCA_000436735.1 Firmicutes bacterium CAG:170 | reverse complement strand
ACGGCAGCCATTACGGAGATTACCGCTGGGGGTCAAAAGCACGTTGGAATAACGTTCAGCTCCATGACGGCGATGCTGTTCGTCTGGTGCGCATCCCGCTTCAGATGTTCAACAGCGAGGATTCGTCTGGCTACGATTCTTCCAAAGTCTCGATTCTTCCTGCATCTCCTGGTTTCGGTTACTACGAAAGCAGCTATGCGATGATTCATGCGACAGCTCCGTCGGCAACCGTGAAGGTTGGCGATGAGGCTGCGTTCTCCGCAACTGTAACCGGCGCATACGCGGGCGCATCCGGCAGCAAGAGCGCAGAGAACATCACGCTCTTTATCAGCGACCCGTCGGAGACGGAAACGCTGTCGCAGCCGACGCACAAGACAACCGCTACAACGGATGCCAGCGGCAATCTGGAGTACATTTTCAGAGAACCCGGCTATTATACCGTTGCCATGTTCAATGTGACGCCGGACGATATGACGTATAAGTCTGTGTACGGCGAGGTCACGATTGGCGAGTATTACTCCCTGTATGCGGGTGATTACGCCATCGTCCATGTCACCAAAGCAGCAGACATCAATGCGCTGATTACCAAATACCGCAGCGAAAATCTCGCAGCGGCCAAAGCGTATTATGAGCGTTTCCATGACTATGATTTCACAACTGCGGACTATCGGACATTCACATCCGCATATAACGCGCTGAAATCCAACCAGACCTCCGCGACAACGTTCAAAGAGCTGATGGATTCGTTTGATGCAGACTATGCAGCATTGCAGGCGGCAGGTGCAAACGCGCTTGACCATGCGGCTATCATTGCTGCGATCCGCAAGAATCTGTCCTATCTCCCGGACGATTTGAGTACGCTGACTGCGGGCAATAAAGATTTGGTTGAAGAAATCCAGACCGCTTACGCCGCTTTGAACTCGTATCAGAAATCTTTGCTGACTGCGAACGAAAAAGCAACGCTGGAAGAACTGGCTGCAATCAAAACTGAGGAGCTTCCGGCTGTCGCTGTCGTGAATCTGGCTCTTGACGCGGATGAAAGCAAATTCCCGAAAATCACAGATGCCACTATGGGCGCGGCACAATTCGGTTACGAAAACCTGAAATGGAAACAGACACCGAATCCTGACGGCAGTCTGCCCTCAATGTCCGGCAACTGGTGGAAGTTCAGCAGCAACCTGCCGGAAACCGCTTTGGCGGGCGATTATGTATTTATCCGCTATTATCTGGACACAACAGACGAGTTGTACTGGCCTGTCTGGTCGATTGACGGCGGTAAAACATGGCTGCGTTCTGAACCGCAAACGCTGACAAGCGTTCACGGAGTCGATTGGTCTGGATACTACATAATCTCCTACCAGATTCCGAAAACCGCTGCGGACGGCAGCACCGTGACTTTCTCCATCAAGATGGTTTCCAAGACGGAATACCAGCAGAGGTTTGAAACGCTCGACGAAGAAACGATTGCCAAGCTGAAACAGGCGGCTATCGCGGTCGTCGAATCCGCGTTCAATGCCTGCGACAAGAGCAAGTATGATGAAGCTGGCATTGCCAAGCTGGAAGATGCGCTGAAATCCGGCAAGGACGCGATCAACGCAGCAACCACGGAAGCTGCGATCAAGGACGCCCGCGATAAGGCCGTCTCAGCAATCAAGGCCGTGCCGGAAGCCGGAAAGAGCATTACAACCGGCGACATCAAGTACAACTCCGGCACAACCGTCGGCACAGTGACCGTCAGCGTGGAGAACACGACGTACAGCGCAGCTTCGTTCAATGACACCATCGTCTCCGGCGAATACGAGCTTGGCACGAATGACAGCATGATGACCGTGATCCTCAAGGCACTGGAAATTGGCGGTTATTCGTGGAACGAGTACGAAACCAAAGACGACCTGACGGCTGATTCCTACAAGACCACCTACATTGCTTCCATCCATAAAGAAGGGAAGTCTCTGTCTGAAAAGGAGGGCAGCAAGGGGTCCGGCTGGATGGGTACGCTGAACGATTGGTTCGTCAATCAGACTTTCGCCGGCTTCACAGTCAAAAACGGCGGTCTGAAATCCGGTGATGTGATCCGCGTCGTGTTTACCACCAACCTTGGCGAAGATGTCGGCAGCTCGTGGACGAACAATGAAACCACGCTGTCCAGTCTGACCTTCAGCAGCGGCGAGCTGACCCCGGCGTATGCGAAAGCGACGACCGACTATCTTCTGGTCATTCCCAGTGAGCAGGTCGGCACGCGCATCAACTATTCCGCCGCAAATAAGAATTTCCAGACCAGAGCTTATCTGAACACCTACGGCAGCGACAACGCCTACTACGCAAACGGCGACATTATGGCTGTTTCGTCTGGCGACGTGATCTATGTCGGCGTTGGTGACAAGAGCTGGCCCACCATGAACAAGGCATCCAACTACACGACAACCCGCTATACCATCACCGTCGTGCAAAAAGGCAGTGTCTCGGACGTAAGGAAGCTCATCACCAATCTCCCGTCTCCGGGCAAGATCACACTGGAAAGCGCAGCAGATGTGCGCACGGCAAAAGCGCAGTTCGATTTACTGACCGATGCACAGAAAACGGATATTTCTGTTGCGCTGAAGGACAAGCTGAAGAAATGCAACGAGGTCATTACGGACATGGAGGCGGCGAAGATTGTCTCTGACGCGATTGCCGCCCTGCCTGCAACGCCGACCGTCGATGACATTGGCACGATCCGCTCCGCAGAAGAAGCCTATAACAAGTTGACAGACGATCAGAAAGGCTATCTGACGCAACGCGAAGTCGATAAGCTGACCAGCGCGGTTTCCACCGTCTCTACGCTTGAAGTCGGTTATGTGTATGGCCTGATCGCAGCACTCCCCGCAAAGGACGCTGTGACCGCACAGGATCGTGCAGCAATCGAAGCTGCGCGCGCCGCATACAACAACCTGACCGAAGCGCAGAAAAAGCTGGTCAAAAATTATTCCAAACTGACCGACGCTGAAGAAGCGCTTGAAAACCTCGGCAAGACCGCGATCTATGAGGAATACCTCAACAATGTGCTCGAATACGTCAAATCGGAGACGTACAATCCGTCTCTCGGCTCGACCTATGGCGAGTGGGCGGTTCTGGCTGAAGCCAGAGGCAACGTCAGCGCGTCGGTCTGGTACGACAAGTACCTGTCCAACATGGCAAAGACGGTCGCTTCGATGAATGGCAGACTCGATACCACCAATACGCAGACCAAGCACACCGAGTATTCCCGCGTCATTCTGGCGCTGACCTCGCTCGGTGAGGACGCGACGAAGTTCACCGGCTCCAATGGTACGGTCTACAACCTCGTTGAACCGCTGTTTGAGAAGAACGGCAGCACCTACCGTGTTTCCGAACAGGGCAACAACGGCACGGCCTTTGCACTGATTGCACTGGATTCCGGCAACTATTACGACAATGCGACCGGCACCACCGCGCGTAATGCGTGGGTCAATAGCTTGCTTGGCGCGCAGATCAGCGATGGCTCTTGGGGCATCGATGCAGATTTCCCCGGCTCCAACGTTGATATGACTGCAATGGTCGTGCAGGCATTGGCTCCGTATTGCAGCACAAATGCCACTGTTAAGGCTGCGGTAGATAAGGCGGTGGAATGGCTGTCTGCTGAATACCAGCAAAACAGCGATTATGGCAGCTCTGAATCCGCCGCGCAGGTCATTGTCGCGCTGTCTGCGCTTGGCATTGATGCAAAGACCGACAGCAGATTCCAGCATAACGGCATTAGCGTTTTGTCCAACTTCCTGAGCTATGCGGACCCCAACTCCAAGGGATTCCTGCACGACAAGCAGCCGAACAGCACGGTCAATCAGATGGCATCTGAGCAGGCGGCCTACACGCTCGTTGCGTATGACCGCTATGTAAACGGAAGCAAGCGACTGTACGATATGTCCGACGTGACAAAACGCGAGAACGCGGATGCACAGGCTGTTATCGACATGATCAACCAGATTGGCTATGTCGATGAATCCAGCTATAACGCGATTGCGGAAGCGCGCAATGCCTACAACAAGCTCTCTGCTGCTGACAAGGAAAAGGTCACGAACTACAATACCCTGACTGCTGCCGAAACTTCGTACAAGGCAATTCTGAAGCAGAAGCAGACAGATCAGTACAAGGCATTGAAAGCGCACTATGACGATCTTCTGAACGACAAAACCAAGAAGTACGGTACCGCCGCAAAGAAGAAACTCGCAAGCATTCTCCAGCAGGCACAGACGGATATGAACGCTGCGGAATCCTGCGAGCGTGTCACGGCCATCTATGAAAAAGCTATTACTGATCTGGATGCTGTCAAGCCCGGTGATATTGAAGTCACGTTCCGTCTCATCGGCGCTTTGGAAGCAACGCAGGATGTTGACCTGACGACCGACAGCTATCTGCCCGAATATGTCACATGGGTGCCCACCACGACATATGCACTGCAAGAGAACGCTACGGTTTATGACCTCTTTACCGAAGCCATGAGCGATGCAGGCTTGCGGTATATCGGTGCGGAAAGCAACTACGTCAGCACCATCTATGCCCCGTCCTGCCTTGGTGGATACGCGCTCAGTGAGTTCACCAACGGCAAGAAGTCCGGCTGGATGTACACCGTCAACGGAACGCATCCGAATCAGGGACTCAAGAACTGGACGCTCAAGGACGGCGATGTTGTCATCTGGCACTATGTCAATGACTACTCGCACGAAGTCGCAGATTGGTTTAACGATCCGAATTACCCGTCGCTTGGCAATGGAACCTACTACAACGGCTGGCTCCGCGCTGCGGACATCAGACCCGAACAGTATGTCAATGAGCTGCTGGGTAAGATTCTGAAGGTTGGCAAGAACGGCACGGTCGAGCCAAAGCTGACATTCCAGCATATCGGCAAGTCTGTCACCTTCACATTCAAGCCGGATACCGGTTACAAGGTCAAGGACGTCAAGGTCAACGGCAAGTCTGTCGGCGCAGTCAAGACCTATACCATTGACAAGCTCACGGTATCGACCAGAATCGAAGTTGAGTTTGCGGATGGCAAGCTGCCGTTCACAGACGTACATGAAACCGATTGGTTCTACAATGATGTTCTGTTCGTCTATGAGGAAGGCTTGTTTGCCGGAACGAGCGATACGACGTTCTCTCCGAATGCAGCCATGACCCGCGCGATGCTCGTCACGGTTCTGTATCGACTGGAGGGTGAACCTGCCGTAAGCGGCAGAAGCGGATTCTCCGATGTGACGTTCAACAGCTACTATGAGGACGCTGTGACGTGGGCAGCCGACAACGGCATCGTCAACGGCACCAGCATCACGACGTTCTCTCCGAACGCAAATGTCACCCGTGAACAGATGGCGGCAATTCTGTACCGCTATGCGCAGTACAAGAAGTACAATACCGCCGCAAGCTCCAGCTTGAATGGCTTTACAGACCAAGCAAGCGTGTCCGGCTATGCCACGGCTTCGCTGGAATGGGCTGTTGCCGAAAAGCTGGTCAACGGCAGTGCAGGTAAGCTCATGCCGACCGGCAACGCCACCCGCGCACAGGTTGCAGCCATTCTCCACCGCTTTGTGGAAAATGTAGCGACCACCAAATAACACCTTGCAGCACAGGACTGCCCCCTTTGGGGGGCAGCCCTGATTGCCGCATTTATAGGGGGAAATACAAATGAGAAGAATCAAACGAATTTCTGCTTGGATTCTGACCCTTGCAATCCTTTTGACGCTGACCGTTCCAGCGCTGGCGGCGTCCGGCGTCCAGAATGAAGTACAAGGCAGCGCCGCTTATATGGTGTCCGCAGTCAAATCCCCGGAGGTCGGTTCCATTGGCGGCGAATGGGCAATTATCGGTCTTGCCCGTTCTGGTTACACTGTTCCCACAAATTACTATGAAGATTACTATGCGCGCGTCGAGAAGTACGTCAAAAACTGCTCCGGCGTGCTGCATGAAAGAAAATACACCGAGTATTCCCGCGTCATCCTCGCGCTGACCGCCATTGGACGCGATCCGTCCAAGGTCGCGGGCTACAACCTTTTAATGCCGCTGGGCGATTTTGAAAAGACCATCTGGCAGGGTCTGAACGGCCCCATTTGGGCATTGATCGCGCTGGATTCCGGCAATTACGAGATTCCCAAAAATCCCGCCGCAAAAACGCAGGCAACCCGGCAACTCTACATCGATGAAATTCTGAATAGCCAGATGAAAGACGGCGGCTGGAGTCTGACCGGCACCGGAGATTCCGACGTGGACATTTCCGCAATGGCATTGCAGGCACTTGCAAAATATCAGGATCAGAAAGCGGTCAAAACCGCGACAGACAAGGCTCTGACCTACCTTTCCAAAGCGCAGGACAGCAAGGGCGGCTACGCATCGTGGGGCACGACCAACGTCGAATCCGTCGCGCAGGTCGTGGTCGCGCTCTGTGAGCTGGGGGTTTCTCTGGACGACAGCCGCTTTGTGAAAAGCGGTCACACGCTGACGGAAAATCTTCTCTCGTTCCGGCAGTCTAACGGCGGCTTCTATCACGTCCTCGACGGTTCGGACGGCAACAATCAAATGTCCTCGGAACAGGGGTTCTATGCCCTCGTTGCTATTGACCGCGCAGCAAACGGTCAAAACAGTCTGTACCGCATGAGCGACGCGGCGAAGAACACCTCAAAACCCGCCACGAGCGTCAGCAAGGGCAATGTAGACGCTTCTGTGAGTGTCCCCGGTGTGACCGCCCCCGGGACAACGTTCTCGGACATCAAGAATCACGCAAACAAAGCTGCTATCGAAGAACTTGCCTCGCGCGGCATCATCAATGGCATGGGCAAGGGCACGTTTGCCCCGAATAAGACCATGACCCGCGCGGAATTTGCCGCTATCGTCACACGCGCCCTCGGTCTGGCGGCAAAGGACACGAAAGCCTTTACGGACGTTCCCAGCTCCAAATGGTACGCCGGTTACATCGGCACAGCCAACAGCAGCGGCATTGTCAACGGCGTTGGCAGCGGCAAGTTTAATCCGGACGGCACCATCACCCGGCAGGAGGCTGCCGCGATGGTCGCCCGTGCCGCAAAACTGTGTGGCCTTGATCCATCGATGGACGAAGCAGCGACAAAGGATATGCTGGCACAGTTCGGAGATTACCGCAGCGTGGCATCCTGGGCGAAGAAACCGATGGCGTTCTGCTACTCCGTCAATATCCTCGACCAGAGTGACCTCAATATTGAACCCACAAAAGCGATTCTGCGCTGCGAGATCGCACAGATGCTTTACAATATGCTGAGCGCTGCGGAGTTGATCTGATATGACATTTTGGCAGAAACACAAATGGAAAATCCTTGCGCCGGTACTGATCGTACTGGTGCTGGCGGCGGCGTTCATTTTTGGCGACCGGAATATGCCGAAGCAGAAAGACCCATTGGCACAGCCGACCGTTGCTGCCCCGGTGGAGACACCGGCGCAGAACGCGGCGGAATCAAATACGCCGGACAAGGTTGAGACAGAACCGACGCAGACGCCCACAGAAAACGTCTCAGAGCCGTCTGACGACCCGCAGGCAGACAAACCCGCACGGACTGACACCGAGCCGCCAGAGTATCTTTCGCCGGAGGAAATCCAGGCAAGTGCAACCGGCGAATATGAAGAAGTGGGCGGCATGATGATCGACACCGGCACGGGCAAGGACAAGTACCAGACCGACCCCGTGCCGGAGGGCAAGCCAATTCCAGTCGAGCCGGAGGACGTGGAAATTGGCGATGCGGAATACACCTGCACCCTCTCCATCTCCTGCGCGACAATCCTTGACAATATGGACCTTTGTAATAAGGAAAAGCGTGAGCTGGTGCCGGAGGACGGCTGGATTCTGAAACCGATGACCGTCACATTTTATGAGGGTGAGAGCGTTTTTAACATCCTACAGCGCACCTGCAAACAGCAGAAGATCCACATGGAATTTGAGAACACGCCGATCTACAATTCCGCCTATATCGAAGGAATCAATAATCTCTATGAGTTTGACGTTGATAACACTTCCGGTTGGATGTACCGCGTCAACGGCTGGTTCCCCAATTACGGATGCAGCCGGTATCAGCTGCAAAACGGCGACGTGATTGAGTGGGTCTATACCTGTGACCTCGGAGATGATGTGGGCGGCGGCTACGCGACTGGAAGCGAATGAGAAACAAAGACGCCTTTTCAGGCTACCATCCGACGATCAATTTTTTATACTACGCGCTCGTTCTTCTCTTTTCGATGTGCCTGATGCACCCGGTCTATCTTGCGATTTCCTTGACCGGTGCGCTGGCGTATGACATCTATCTCAAGGGCAGAAAAGCGGTACGCTTTGCCGTCATGGGACTGCTTCCCATGGCGGCGCTTGCCGCGCTCGTCAACCCGGCGTTCAATCACGAAGGTCAAACGATTTTGACGTACCTGCCCTCCGGCAATCCGCTGACGCTCGAATCCATGTTCTACGGTGTGGCCGCAGCCGTCATGCTGGCAAGCGTCGTATTGTGGTTTTCGAGCTACAACGAGGTGATGACGTCAGATAAGTTCGTGTACCTGTTCGGGCGCGTGATCCCGGCGCTGTCTCTTGTGCTCTCCATGGCGCTGCGTTTTATCCCGAAGTTCAAGGCGCAGATGCAGGTCGTCTCCGAGGCGCAGGCGTGCATCGGGCGCGACACGAAGAACGGCAGCGTGTTCCAAAGAGTCGGGAACGCCGTCAAAATCTTCTCCATCATGGTCACATGGAGCTTGGAAAATGCAATCGAAACCGCAGATTCCATGCGCGCCCGCGGTTACGGTCTGCCTGGGCGCACGGCGTTCTCGATTTATCGTTTCGACGACCGCGACAAGGCCGCGCTTGCGTGGCTGATCTTCTGCGGCGCGTATCTCCTTTCCGGCTGGATGGCGGGCGGCACGTATTTCCGCTACTATCCGACCGTGAAAAGCGTTGTGCTTACCCCCATGACCGTGAGCTTCATGTGTGTTTATCTCGCACTGGTGCTGACGCCGGTGATTCTTGATCGGAAGGAGGACAGACAGTGGAACTCTTTACAATCAACCATCTGAGTTTTGCATACCCGGAGCAGGAAAAACAGGCAATCTCTGACCTCACACTGTCTGTCCGACCGGGGGAGTTTCTGGTGCTCTGCGGCCCCTCCGGGTGCGGCAAAAGTACGCTGCTGCGGCAGCTCAAAACCGTTCTCGCGCCGCATGGCCGCAGAAGCGGCGAGATCCTGTTCGATGGCAGAAATCTTGATTCCCTAGACCAACGCGAACAGGCCGAGAAGATTGGCTTTGTGCAGCAAAGTCCGGAGAATCAGATCGCGACCGACAAGGTCTGGCACGAGCTGGCGTTCGGCTTGGAATCCCTCGGCTACGATACGCCGACGATTCGCCGCAGAGTTGCGGAAATGGCATCGTTTTTCGGAATTCAGGAATGGTTTTACAAATCCGTTACGGAGCTGTCCGGTGGGCAAAAGCAGCTCTTGAATCTCGCATCCGTTATGGTGCTCCAGCCGAAAGTTTTGATTCTCGACGAGCCGACGAGCCAGCTCGACCCGATTGCCGCGTCGGATTTTCTTGCGACGCTTGGCAAGATCAACCGCGAATTGGGAACGACCATCCTCCTGACCGAACATCGTCTGGAAGAAGCGTTCTCCTTTGCGTCGCGTGTCGCGGTCATGGACGGCGGCAAGCTCCTTTGCACCGGCACGCCCGCCGAAGTGGGCGCGGAGCTGAAAAGCAGTGGGAACGCGATGTTCCTCGCCATGCCCGCCGCCATGCGCATCTGGGCAGCGTCGGATTCCAAAGCGACTTGCCCCATCTCCGTCTGCAACGGCCGAAACTGGCTGCTCGATTATGCGAAAACGCATGAGTTGCGACCTGTTCCGGAAGAAAAGAAAAACACGCCGAACGGCGAAACCGTCGTCTCGGCGCGGGAACTCTGGTTCAAATACGACAAAGACCTGCCCGACGTGGTAAAAGGTCTATCCTTGGAGCTGCACAAAGGCGAATTTCTTACGCTGCTCGGCGGCAACGGCACGGGCAAGACCACCACGCTCAAGCTGCTGGCGAGGCTGCAAAGGCCGTATCGCGGCGAGCTGACCATCACGGGCAGCGTCGGAATGCTGCCCCAAAATCCGCAGGCATTGTTTGTGAAATCCACGGTGCGCGCGGATTTGTTGGAGATTTTACCAAAATCCGAACGCAAAACTGAGCGGCTTGCACAAGTCGTTTCCCTCTGCAAATTGACCGAACTGCTCGACCGCCATCCGTATGACCTTTCCGGCGGTGAACAGCAGCGCGCAGCGCTGGCAAAAATCCTGCTTCTGAACCCGGACGTTCTGCTCCTTGACGAACCGACAAAGGGACTGGATGCGGAGTTCAAGCAGGTTTTCGGGCAGATTTTGCGGACGCTGCAAGCATCCGGCGTAGCGATCCTCATGGTCAGTCACGACATCGAGTTCTGCGCGAAATACGCCGACCGCTGCGCCCTGTTCTTTGACGGAAATATCGTCACAGAATCTACCCCAAAAACGTTCTTTTCCGGCAACAGCTTCTACACGACGGCTGCGAACCGCATTGCGCGCGACGTACTGCCAGATGCGGTCACGCCGGAGGACGTCATTGCTGCCTGCGGCGGTGCAGTCGAACCGGAACCACCCTTACCGGAATACCAGCGCATCCCGCCCGCGCCGGAGAAAGCGACGCGGACGGTGAAAAAGCTCCCGGTCTGGCGGAAGCTTCTTGCCGCCGTGTCCGGTGCCGCTTCGCTGGCGCTGATCGTGCAGGCCATCGGCGTGACGGATTTGACCAAGCTCATAGACGCAAACGGCATGACCGCGCTGGCAGGCGGGCAGCTCAAGCTCTACGGCATTTTGCTTGCTGCACTTCTTGTGTTTGCACTGTCCATTGGCCGCAAGGCAGACAGGCCGGACTATCTGGTGCAGACGCCGCTTGAAAAACGCAAGCTCCAAAAGCGTACCGTGACTGCCACGCTGCTCATCCTGCTTTTGATTCCTCTGACGCTGTTTGTCGGCGTGTACTACTTCGCGGGGCGGAAATACTACTTCATTTCGCTGCTCATTCTGCTCGAATGTATGCTGCCGTTCTTCCTGATTTTCGAGGGGCGCAAGCCGCAGGCGCGGGAGCTGGTGCTCATTGCCGTGCTTGTGGCGCTGAATGTTGCGGGACGTGCTGTGTTCTTTATGCTGCCGGAGTTCAAGCCGGTTGTGGCAATGACGATTTTAGCAGGTGTGGCCTTCGGCGGCGAAACAGGGTTCCTAGTTGGCGCGATGACCATGCTGGTGTCCAATATGCTCTTTTCCCAGGGGCCGTGGACACCGTGGCAGATGTTTGCAATGGGCATCATCGGCTGGCTGGCAGGTGTCTTGTACCGCAAGGGCGTTCTGCGGCGCGGGCGGCTGAGCCTTTGTATCTTTGGTGTGATCTGCTCGACCATCGTGTATGGCGGCATTATGAATCCTGCGTCTGCGCTCATGTGGGCGCACACGATCAACTGGAAAATTATTCTTAGCTATTACATTACCGGCCTTCCGGTCGATCTGGTGCGCGCCATGGCAACGTTCTTCTTCCTATGGCTGGGCGCGGAGCCGATGCTGGAAAAGCTCGACCGGGTCAAAGTCAAATACGGCTTGGCAGAGTAAGCAGTTTTGTGGAAATGCCATTTGGACTACAGAGATACACGATATGGGTCTTTTCTTTGTCCACTTTTTGGGGTATAGTTTATGTCCGCGGATCTCTCAATACAGCGAAAGAAGCACGGTATATGCGCAGAGGTACGTAAAATGACACGATTTGCAGATCAAGGCGAAAATTGACGATTGTAATTTATTTCCCATGCATTATGATGGTCGTAAGGCGTTTTGCCCGCAAAACACCGATCATTATACAAGGAGAATCAAAATGCAGTTGAATTTCGACAACTATCTTGATAAAATGCGCGGATGCTGGAACGGCAAAAATATCGGCGGTACGCTTGGCGCGCCGTTCGAAGGAATGCGCGGCGTATTTGATGTGCGCTATTATACCGTGTTCCAGAATTTCCTCATTCGCGCGTATGTAGACGGTCACGAGGCGCCTTATATTTCGGAAGGTACTGTCAAAAAAAAACGATCACCTTCGAAAATCTACAGCGCCGCCAGCAGTGGCTCACGCTGACGCTGCACACGCCCGAGGGCTGGGAGGTGCAGCCCGGAAAGACGCTGGCCGTCAATCTGGAGCAGGGCCACTGCAACGTGCCGCTGGCGCGCGTCACGCTGGAGATCACGCCGCATGCGCTGTCCCGGGCACGGAACGATCTGATCATACAGGTCGTATCTGAAGGACGCCCCACACAGCTGTTCATCCCCATCGTCCTGCTGGCAAGCAGCGATTACCAAATTCTCAGTGAGTGATCCCGTGCCGCCGTCCCATGGAATGTCCGGTCTGCTCCGGCACGCACATAGGCTGCGTTTTTTGCAATTCTCCATTGCTTGCGGCGCTTTTAGCAGGACGATAGGATGAAGAAAATGCGCGAAAAAAGAGTCCATAAATCACAGCCCGGGAGGATCCAAACGGTTCCTCCCGGGCTGCTCTTGCATATGCAGTTGTATTCCGATATCAGCAGGTACCTGCCTCCAACTCCTGCCGGACGGCGTCCATAAGCGCCGGAATAAATTCATAATTTCTGGGATACTTGTCGAAGCGGATCTCCATGCCCGCCAGCTTCTCGATCAATTCCACGACATGCTCATGCGAGGTGCGCTGCGCCAGCGCTTTCAGGATATCCACATCCTGAAGCGCGTCCTTGAAATTAAGCGCGCGCAGCGACGCGACCGGCCCGTCCTTTCCGGGGTAGACCGAGAAGGGGTCGCCGGACGGCACCATGCCGTCGCTGGAGCTTGTCAGATAGGGATCGATCACATACAGGGAGCGGTCGGTATGATAGAAATTATAGCCCCATTGCAGGAAGCCCTTGATGCCGAACTTGAAGAGCTGGACGCCGAGGATGCGGTTTCGGTACTCCGGGAAGGCAAGGAAGCGGTTGCCGACGGCTTTGTACTCGCCGCAGCAGTAATAGGCCCACTGGTTTTCGACCGGCTCCCGCAGGAACGGCTCGATGTGGTCGGTCGCGCTGACCGGAATGTCGATCAGTCCGTGCTTATAGAAATCGACGTTGGAGATCGCGTCCATGATCGGCCGTCCGCGCAGCATCGGCTTTACAAAGCGCCAGAGCGCGCGGTAGGTCTCCAGATGGTCCAGCCTCGGCTCGTCGGAGATGTGGAAGAAGGAATCCTCCAGCACGCCCTTTTCTGTCAGGAAATCCAGCATGGCCGGAAGCAGCTGCTTCAAAAATGCCTGATAAGCTTCGCTCTGCGCGGGCGTATGCCAGCCGAACAAATGCTCTTCCCTGCCGTCCACACGGACGTAGATGTTCGGCGCGGAGGTCATGCCCCACTGGGAATAGAGGTGCGCGATCTCGAAGCGGCGAATGCCGTTTTCGTGCGCGAGATCGATGTAGCGCGCGGCCCGCGAAAAATCAAAATCATAGCGTTCACCGTGCTTTTCGATCTGGACGAGCTGCACGCAGAGGCGCTCTCCGCCGATCAGCGTATCGAGTGACGGCGTGAGCATCGGCGTCAGGATGGTGTCAATGCCGAGATAGCGCGCCATCTGCATATATTTCCCGATCAGCTCCCAATGCGCCTCAGAATAGACCGGAACATGATGCGCCTCCGCGATGCTGTCCACATGGAGCCACTGCGTAAAATGCACGCTCTGCGCCGGAAGCGCGGCGCTGAGGATGCGCAGGGTCAGCACCGACGTCTCCGAATGTAACTTTTCTGGCGTTCCCGGCTCAAAATAGACGCGCTCCGCGCGGATCTCATAGTCGCCGGGCGCGGCATCCAGCGGCGTATCCAGCGAAAGCAGGACGGACGCAGGCCGGTCGGACAGGCGCAGTACGCCGCCGCTTTCCTCCAGCGGCTCGAGAATATCCGGCATAAGCCCCGGCTCGTCCGTCAGGATGTCTTCGTCGTGATCGGGATAGACCGGGTAGTCCATTGCCGCAAGTCGCAGCCGGTAAAGCCGGAGCGCGGCGGTCAGCGCTTCGTTTTCCGCGCCGTCCGGGCCGAAAACCCTTGCCGAAAAGCGGCAGAAAACATTGTAGTCCGCCCGCAGGATGATCTGATAGGAAAAATGCTCGCCGCGAAGGACCGTCTGCCGGGAAAGCTCCTGCTCCGGCAGGTCGGAAACGCTCCGGATCTTATAAAGGGAAGAGATCTGCTCGCTCCAAAGTGTCATGTGGTGTACTCCTTTTCTGTATCTGTCCGAACGCGGCCCAGCCGCCGGATCTCAAAACGCACCGGTCTCAGCGGGGATCGGCGTCCGACTCCTTTTTCAGAAGCGTTTCCTTGTAAATGCCGGGCGAAATGCCCTCAAAGCTCTTAAGGAAGTTCTGATTAAATCAGCGGCTG
>FR887128.1:0-5299 GCA_000436735.1 Firmicutes bacterium CAG:170 | reverse complement strand
GGGAATACTGTATGTATTTCTCGTTTTTCAAACCGCAGGATTGGCGGAAAAGATCCATCGTCCGCGGTCGGGGATTTATTCAGAGGTTCCTTAAATACGCGGATAAACGTATTGACGTTCTCAAAGCCAAGCCCCTGCGCGCCTCTTTTGATATACGCCGTACACGCGCCGTTTTTTTCATCCGAAAAGCGATACGGCGCAGACTGGGACAGCTCCTGTGACAAAAGCCCCTGCACGGCAGGCGTGATCTCGTCGCTGTGGAAAAGCGGCGTATTGAGGCTGTCCAGTAAACAGCGGCCTGCTCCGCAGCATATTTCGGATGGAGGTCATATGTCTACAGTACCCTTTCGCCTGTAATTTTCAGTCTCACTATAAACAAGCCGTGCGCAAAATGCAATCTCTATTTTTTGACCCATCTGCAAATATCCACTTTGCATATCCATTGGTGGAGAAAAAGATTTCCACAGCTGAAGAGATCCTGCTCCGGGTCAATCGTTCCATTCAGGCGGAGGGCGTGTTTGCCGCAATCAAGGAAGATCTGAACTTCCGCCGATTTCTGACCCGAGGAAACGCCAATGTCACAGTGGAATGGTATCTTGTGAGCATGGCGTATTACTTTTCACACACACATACCGCTCCTCCGGGATGCGGCAGCGAGGCAGATGTATCCGATGCAAGCCCCGCTTGAAAATCTGTCTGCTTGCTGTGGAAATGTTTATTTTGCAGCGCGAAAGTATAGTTTGCGCTCTTGTTGATAGGCAAAATAAACAAATATAATGAAGCTGCAGAAGAATCGTGCAGGCTCTTGTACCAAAACGCCGCCGATCAGAGGCTTTGGAGAGGGAACGCACGGATTATTTCAGAATGGAGGACAGAAAATGAAAAAGACAGGCAGACGATGGCTATGCGGCCTCCTCACCGCAGCGCTGCTCGGAGGCATTCCCGCATACGCGGAAGGGGCCGCTCCCGTGCAGCCGCAGGAGGCGGAGCAGGCAGTGATGGACGTGTGGGTGCAGAATTCTGCGGATCGCGCCTTTGCCAGCTCGACCATGCCGGAGCAGGCGGCGCAGAAAATCGAGCTGTATGCCGCAAGAAACGAATACGAAGCGGCGCAGATTCTTGTCCGCAGCAGTGCAGCGCTGACCGGCCTCACGGTGCAGGCGACAGACCTTGCGAAAGCGGACGGGACACCGCTGGACGCCTCCAACATTACGATCTACAGCGAGTATTCCGCACCCGCTGGCGGCGTGATCGGTGATGTGGAAAGCACGCCGGATGGCAGCGATCTGTATACGGACGCGCTGCTTCCCAATGCGCCGCTGGACGTTGCGGAAAATACGACGCAGCCGTATTGGGTGCGCGTATATGTCCCAAAGGGACAAGCCCCCGGCGTCTATACCGGTAGCCTGCGCGTATCGGCCGGTGAACGCTCCGAGGAGCTTCCATTCTCCGTGAAGGTCTACGCTGTGACGATTCCGGATACGGACGAATCGAGCTTTAAAATGATAAACTGGTTTTCCACAGCTGGTACGGACTTCGGCGCGCTGGAATCTGCGGTGCCGAATCAGTATGATGTGGAGCTTTTCGACGAGAACTGGTGGCGCGTCATGGAGAGTTTTGCGCGGGATCTGGCCATTCACCGGAACAACGTGATCTTTATGGACGCGGAAGCGCTCCTGATGCCGGAAAGTACGCTTCTCGGCAGCGACAGCCGCAAACCGTATGTGACCGGCACAGACGGCAAAATGGCGGCCGGAAAGTATCTTTTCGACTGGAAGAACTTCGACCGGATGGTAGACCTCTTTCAAAATGCAGGCGCAATGCAGTACATCTATCTGGCCGGCAACAGCAAGGTCATCCGCGGCGCAGACGACCAGATGCAGCTGTATGTGCTGGAGGACGGCGGCAATGGGAAGCTTGTCCGCGTCCTGAAGCCGATCTATACCGATCAGGCAGCGCAGACCGTCAACCCGGAGGCGGAGGAATACCTGAAAACGATGTTCCGCGCCCTGCGCAGCCACATGTCCGAGCGCTACCCGCTGCTTCTGGACAAGCTCTATGTCTCCGCGCTGGACGAGCCGCATGTCAGCGCGCAGAATATGGCCTCCAACTGGTACTACAGCACGATCCGCGAGGTTTACCCCGAGGCGCTCAGCAATGAGGCCCACGATCGTTTCACAACACAGATGACGGAATCGACAACGCTCTGCCCGGTGCTTAATACCTATGAAGAAAACCAGGCGTATTATCAGAAGGAGCGCAGCAAGGGCCGGGAGCTTTGGTATTACACCTGCATCGGCCCGCAGGGCGACTATCTCAACCGCTTTATCCCTTATCATCTGGTCAAAACGCGGCTCATTCCGTGGTATGCCTACCAGATCGGCGCGTCGGGCTATCTCCACTGGGGCTATTCCTACTGGGGCCTCAAGGACACGATGAACGACATGCAGACCGGCGACGAATGGCTGGTGCGGCCGGACATTCCCAACTATGACGTGTTCACCAGCGTCCGCAATGAGGCGCAGCTCGACGGTCTGGAGGACTATGAGCTGCTCACCCAGCTCGGCGCAAAGGACCCGGAGGCCGCAAAGCAGGTGGCCGGTCAGCTCATCCGCAGCGCAACGCTGTATACAAGAGAGGGTGCCGCGGCGACGGCCGCGCATAAGACGCTTCTGGATCTGCTGACGGGCGAAGCCGCAGAGCCGATCGCGGTCGAGCTTTTCCGGGACGATTTCGCCAATGGATACGACTACGCATGGGATAGAGATGGAATAGCCGGAACGCAGTGGTCCGTGCGGGATGGACGGTATACCTATTCCGGCGCAGGGACAAACGCAACGGCCATGAGCACGCTGCACAGCCAGACGCTGCGCGACGGCAGGATCGATTTCACCGTAAAGCTCGGCGATGCGATGAACGGCGACCAGAGCATGTGGGCAGGACTCTGCTTCCGCAAAGCAAATGCCGCCGACACGGCGTTCCAAAGCGGCTATACGCTCTGCATCCGCAAAAACGGCGGCCTGCTGCTCTTCCGCGGCAGCCCGTGGAAGGTGCTGTATGAAGGCTCGGCAGATCTGGATACGCAGGAAGCTCTCCAGCTGTCCGTATCCATGAACGGCGGGCGCATCCGCGTCTGGAACGGGAGCCGCCTCCTGATCGACGCCGAGGACACGGACGCAGAGGCGCCTGCGGCAGGATATCTCAGCCTGGTCGGGACCGGTATTCAGGCGGAGTTCTCCGCTTTCCGGCTCAGCAGCTATCACGGCGTGGAAACGCCCTGCGTGAGCAGCGCAGTTATGCGTGACCAGAGCTATCAGGACAGCTTTGCGGCGGAGACCGGAATCTGGCGTTATCAGGGCGCGGAGATCCGGGACGGCGCGCTGCGTTTTGCCGGAAGCGACAATATCGGCAGCGCTACGTTGGAGGGGCGCGTGTTCTCAGAGTGCGAGGTCAGCTTTACCTGCGATCTCAGCGGCACACAGACGACCGCAAATGCGGAGGATCACTGGGCCGGACTGACGCTTGGCAGGGAAACCATGTACGGCGATATCTGGGGCTATGGCGGATATTTGCTGCTCCTGCGCAAAACAGGCCGCGTGGAGCTGCTGTCGGCGCGCGGTGCGCTGGCCTCCGCGCAGCTCGAAAGCGCCCTGGACGGCCCGGCGCAGGTGCGTGTGGTCCGGCGCGCCGGGACGATTGAGGTCTATGTGAACGGCGCAGAGCAGCCGGTGCTCTCGGCAAGCGCGCCGGACTACACGGAGGGCTTCTTGTCCCTCAACGCCTGCGGCGGTGAGGTCTCGTTTGACGATTTTGCCGTGACAGGTGTCCGGCAGAACGAAAACAGCGTGCTGCTGGACGATTTCAGCGGCGATCTCGGCAGGTGGAAAAAAGTCAAGGAGCCGGAGCGGATCGCCGTTGCGGATGGAAAGCTGTGCACCTCCGGTGTGCTGGTCAAGGTCGACGCCGAGAACGGCGTTCAGGGCAAGGGCGTCTCGCCGGATCTGGTCTATACGGAGCGGACGTTCCAGAATGTCCGCATCGGCTTTGACGTTCGGCTGAAGGACATTGCGCTGACGGAGAACTGGGCGGGCGCGTACTTCCATTCCGGCGGAACGGACGGCTTCTGGAGCAGCGGCGGCTATCTGGTCTATTTGACAAATCTCGGGAATCTGGTCGTATACCGCGCGGGCAGTCTGGCGTCCGCAAGCATTGCGGCAGATCCCATGAAGCAGACCGTCCATCTTGAGGTGGAGCTCCGGAACGGAACGATCCGCGTCTATGTGGACTATGCGGCGCAGCCGCTGATCGAGGTCAAGGACAGCACATTCACGGGCGGCTATTTCGGCCTCTGCTCCGACTTTGCCGACGCGGAGTTTGACAACATCTACTATCAGGATCTCGGCGAGGTCGAGCAGCCGGAGGAGCCGGAAAAGCCGGTCGTCTGGGACGAGGCGTTTGAGGACGATTTTGAGGCGGGCGTCGATTTGTGGACGCTCGTGAGCGATGCGGCGGGCGCGCTCTCCGGTCTGAACGGCAAGCTGCGTCTGACCGGCACCAGCGGAGCCGACCCGGCGATCGCTGCGCTGACGGGGTACGCCTATACCGATATGGACGCGGAGACGGAGCTTGTGCTTCCGTCCAAGTCCTCCGGCTGGGCGGCGCTTGCGTTCGGGCGCGAAAAGTGGAACGACTCCATCTGGTCGAACGGTTATTTTGCCTATGCCTGCTACGATCAGCAGACCGAAAAGGCCGAGATCAGGCTGTTCAAGGCCAATACCGGCGACGTCGGCAGCGCCGCCGTGGACTGGACGAAGGGCGACACGGCAAAGCTCCGCGTGGTCGTATCGGAGAAAACGATCCGCGTTTACTTCGCGGGCGGCGAGGAGCCGGTCATCACTTATCGGGACGAGGCCTATCAGGGCGGCTTCCTTGGCCTGTGCGCCTACATGAGCCGCTGCCAATTCGACAGCTTCCGTGTCAAAAAGCCGGACGCGCAGGAGCAGCCGGAGCAGCCGGAGCAGCCGGTCGTGTGGGACGAAGCGTTTGCGGACGATTTCGAATCCGGTGCGCAGGCATGGGTGGCCGTCAGCCCCAATGCCGGGACGATGGCCTGCGAAAGCGGTGCGCTGAAGCTGACCGGCACAAGCGGTGCCGACCCGTTCATGGCGGCGCTGAGCGGACGGGCCTACACGTCGATGGACGCAAGCGTCGGGCTGACGCTCCCGTCCAAGAGCGCCGGATGGTCAGCCGTCGCATTCGGGCGCGAGAAGTGGAACGACTCCATCTGGTCGAACGGCTA
>FR887127.1:28319-36374 GCA_000436735.1 Firmicutes bacterium CAG:170 | reverse complement strand
CGGAGTGGACACTAGAACCTGAATCTAGCGAGTCTGCCAATTCCACCACTCGCGCATTGCGCTGTCTCTCGACTGCTCCGATATATTACCACGCAGCACCGCATTTGTCAAGAAGTTTCTACAGAAAAGCGCAGCTTTTTTCATCGAAGCAGCTTCAGCGTCAGATCGGCGCATGGCGCTTCGCGGAAGATCATCCCCCACTCGACCGCTCCGCGCGGCGTATCGCTTACGGCGGAATAAGCCTCATGGATCTCCGGCTCCCCATCCTTGTGCAGATACAGCACCGTCGGGCCGTCCGCACCGCCGATCACACCGACCGCGCTGGAAAAAGGCGCTCCGCTTTCCAGCCTCACCGAATCGGGCGGCGCGCTGTCGCGCAGAGTGTAGGATGCCTCTGGCAGCTCCGGAGAGATCGTATACGTCAGCCTCTGCGTATACACCGGGAGTCTCAGGACACCGAACACCGGCGTCTCCTGCCGTTCGCTGCCGATGGTCTCCGCATCCAGAGACAAGGCTTTCAGTGTATGACGGACACCGCTCACGGGGTGCGTAAACTCAAAGCGTTCACCCGGCGCAATGGAAAAATGCGGCCCGGCGAGAAGCTTTTCATCCGCGCGCAGCATCAGCGTCATGCTTCCGAGCTTTGGGCGGTGCTTTGTCGCCCATGCGAAGCGCCAGCGCATGAACATCCAGCCGCAGGTATCGTCCAGCTTATAATGCTCCAGCGCTGCGTGCTCTTCCTTAGAGCCTTCACCCTGAAAAACCGGATTCCACGCAAAACCGCTGCCCCCCAAGCCCTTCAGGCTTTTCCCGTTCACACAAAGGGCCGGGCTGTAGCCCGCACGGAGCGGATTTTCCGCCATGCACAGCTCTCTCTGTCCGCCTGTCAGCTCGGAGCCGTCGCTTTCCGGCAACAGCCTCCACTTTTCCGCGAAGGCGCGTATTGCCTCCGGCTCCGCGCGGGTCAAAATGTCCAGCACGATCCCTTTTCCGCAGAGATAGACGGACGGGATGCAGACCATTCTGCCGTCCCAATCTGCCGTCCGATCCACGCGCAGCTCCTGACCGGCTCTTCCCTTCTGCCCCCAGAAGCTGCCGTCAAAGCAAACGCGCCAGGCCGCGGCTTTGCCATGTTCTCTCTTCGCCATCTGTGCACCTTCTTTCAGTTTTCAGTATAGCATACGCGCATTTCTCTGTAAACCGGCCCGTTTCACACATCCCTTCCCGCAAAACCTACGCTTGTTTTCCAACGCATTTCATGGTATCCTCAAAGAAATAATCCCTGACAAGGAGGTATTCAGATGCAGTCAAAAAGAAAGCGCTCTCTGCTCGTTCCGTTCTGCGTGCTGGCCATTGCGGGCGCGGCGGTGCTGATCGGATGGTTCGTTCACATGATGGCGCTGCAAACGAGCTGGAAAAACGACCGTCTGCGTCTCGCCGGGTATTTCAGCGAGGCGGAGCACTACGGCGCAGCGATCTCCTGCGGGGAAACGACCATCGAGGCAAATGAACAGATTCTGGACTATTATTATACCTTCCTGACCTTTCCCAGAAGCATGGCTGTGCGCCGTGCCGCCGATGCGGAGCTTTTCGACGCGATCACGCTGAAGCTTCCGAAAACGACGCTTTATCTGACCGAAGCGCCCGACGGCGTATCGACCTGCGTGCTCTGGACGGAGGACGGGAAAACGCACGCCTATCAGATCGGCGGCAGTATAAGCTACAGCCATCTGCGCACCTATTTTCAAAACGCCGTTTCCTACGCGGAGCGCGCGCAGGCGCAGGCCGATGCCTGATTACAGGCACAAAACGCACCGTTTGGGAGCATAAACCGTTATGGAAAAGACGATTGCTTATTATCATCTTCCCGGACTATTTGAGTTTTACGAGCTGTACCGGGTATTTCTGCCGCTCTACCGCGCGCACCGGGAGTACTTTTACGACTGGTGCCGGATCGGCTCGATCTACGGCGCGCCGCCGGACTGCATCTGGGGCGGCGGACGCATCGGCTCCGGCGACTGCACCGCGCAGGAGGCGCTTGCCCTCACGCGGGAACACGGCGTTTCCGCCCGCCTGACGTTCAGCAACTCTCTGCTCCGGGAGGAACACCTTACCGACCAGAAATGCAACGCGCTCTGCCGTCTGTTTTCCGAAAGCGATGGGCCGCAGAATGGCGTCATCATCCATTCCGAGCTGCTGCTTCGCTATCTGCGGGAACGCTATCCGAAGCTCTATTTCGTCTCCTCGACCACCAAGGTGCTGACAGCTTTTCCGCAGCTCCAGGCCGAGCTGGCCCGCGACGAATTCCGCTTCGTCGTACCGGATTTCCGGCTGAACAGAGCCTTCGACCGACTGAACGCCCTTCCCGAAGCGGCAAAGGACAAGGTCGAGCTTCTCTGCAACGAATGCTGCTGGTTTGGCTGCAAGGAGCGCAGCGCGTGCTACGAGGCCGTCAGCCGGAAAAATCTCGGTGAGGCCGCACCCGAGCATATCTGCGCCGCGCCGGACGCTGCCGGCGGCTACCGCTTCTCGAGGGCCATGGAAAATCCCGGCTTTATCGGCGTGGAAGCCATCCGGAGCATCTATATGCCCATGGGCTTCTCCCATTTCAAGATCGAGGGCCGCAGCCTCGGCAGCGCTCTGATTTTGGAATTTCTGCTCCATTATCTGACGAAGCCGGAATACCAGCTGCGCGTCCGGGAAGAAGTCTATCTGGAAAATACGCTGGATCTGTTCTGAGCGCGGCGGCTCATCCCTCCAGGAGGGCGTCAAGCAGCCGCTGGGCAATAGGCGAAAAGACCTGATACTTTTTCCCAGAGAACCGCCTCGCTCCGGTTTCTAAAGAGCAGCACCTGATCTTCAACCTTGCCTTCAGGCCCGTCTGGCAGGACTGGTCCAGCTTGCACTTCAAACGACTACGGGCGCTTCCGCTCCGATAACGCACCACCTTAACATGCCGCAGCAGGCAGCACAGGACATCTGAAAACGCATACACAAACCACCCGCCGGAGCATTGCTCCGGCGGGTGGTTTCAATCTTATATTCTGTTTTGTCAGAAGCCTTTGGGTGCTTACTCCGCGCGGATCTGAATTTTGCCGTCCTCCGCAAACGCGGTGAGGGAGGAAATGGGATGCTCGAAGCTGTCGATGATTTTCTCCGCGATGGGATCCTCAAGCTCACGCTGGATGGTGCGGCGCAGGTTGCGTGCGCCGTAGGTCACGGAGTAGGACTTCTGCACGAGCGCGTCCACCAGCGACGGCTCCCAGCGGAAGGTGGTACCGCGTTCCGCCAGAGAATCCTGAAGCTCACGGAGCATAATGGCGGCGATGCCGCGGAAATTCTCCTCGGTGAGCTTATTGAAGCAGATCACATCGTCCACACGGTTGAGGAACTCCGGCCGCAGGAACTCTCCCAGCGCCTTCATTGCCTTCTCACGGCTCTGCTCGGAGAGCGTCCTGCCGAAGCCGACCGAGCCGTCCTTGCGGTCGGAGCCGGCATTGGAGGTCATGATGATGACCGTGTTCTCGAAGTTCACGACGCGCCCCTGCGCGTCCGTGATACGGCCGTCGTCCAGAATTTGCAGCAGGATGTTCATAACATCCGGGTGCGCCTTTTCGATCTCGTCGAAGAGAATGACGGAATAGGGCTTCCGGCGGATCTTCTCCGTCAGCTGGCCTGCCTCGTCATACCCGACATAGCCGGGAGGCGAACCGATGAGCTTGGAAACGCTGTGTTTTTCCATGTACTCGGACATATCGAGCCGGATAAGCGACTCCACGGAGGAGAACAGCTCCGCAGCCAGCCGCTTGACCAGCTCCGTCTTGCCGACGCCGGTCGAGCCGACGAAGATAAACGAGACCGGGCGCTTTTTCGCGCTGATGCCGACGCGGCTCCTACGGATGGCGGAGGCGACGGCGGAAATGGCCTCGTCCTGACCGACGATGTATTTTTTCAGATTGGCTTCGAGATTGCGCAGCTGCTCATATTCCTGCGCACGGATCTTACTGGCCGGGATCTTCGTCCAAAGCTCAATGATGCGGGCCAGATTCTCGATGGTCAGCGCGGGCTTCGGCTCCTGCTCAAGCTTGGCGATCTCCGTATCCAGCTGGAGATTGCGGCTGCGGAGGGTCGCCATGCGCTCATAATCCTCCTGCGTTTTTTCCGCGTTTTCCGTCAGCGCGCCAAGCTCCAGATCGATGTCGTCATGCTCCTTGCGCAGCTCCATCAGCTTTCCGAGCGTGCGGTTGTGCAGATTCACGTCCGAGCACGCCTCGTCGATCAGGTCAATGGCCTTATCCGGCAGGAAGCGGTCGGTGATATAGCGTTCGGAAAGGATAACGGCCTGCCGCGCGATCTCCGGTGAGATCACAACGCCGTGATATGCCTCGTAGTAGTGCGAAATGCCGCGCAGGATCGCAATGGATTCGTCAATGGTCGGCTCCGCCACGATCACCGGCTGGAACCGGCGCTCCAGCGCGGAGTCCTTTTCAATGTACTTGCGGTATTCCGAGAAGGTCGTCGCGCCGATGACCTGAATTTCTCCGCGCGAGAGCGCAGGCTTGAGGATATTTGCCGCGTTCATCGACCCTTCGGCGTCGCCCGCGCCGACCAGATTGTGTACCTCGTCGATCACAAGGATGATGTTGCCGAGCTTTTTGACCTCCTCGATGAGGCCCTTCATGCGGCTTTCAAACTGACCGCGGAACTGCGTGCCCGCGACCAGCGCCGTCAGATCCATTAAATAGACCTCTTTGTCCAGCAGCTTATACGGAACATCGCGGCTCACGATCTTCTGCGCGAGGCCCTCGGCAATGGCCGTCTTGCCGACGCCCGGCTCGCCGATCAGACAGGGATTGTTTTTCTGACGGCGGTTGAGAATCTGCACGACGCGCTCCGTCTCGACCTCGCGGCCGACGATGCGGTCAAGCTGGCCGTCGCGCGCCTTGCGGGTCAGATTCTGGCAGTAGGTATCGAGGAACTTGTGCCGCTTCTGGCCCTTACCGGCCGGCTTCTCCTTCGGAGCCTGCTCCTTTTTCTCCTCGTCCTGCTCTGCCGGCAGCTTGCTTTCGTTTCCGGCATTGCCGAAAAGCTTATTGAGGAACGGGAAGGTCGCCGTCTGGCTCTCCTGCTCCTCGTCGTCCTCGTCGCTGTCCGGCTGCTCCTGCTGGGAGGCGATCATGCCCAGTCCGCCCAAAGCGTCGGACATTTCGCCGCTCAGATTTTCCAGATCGTCGTCCGTGATGCCCATGCGCTGCATCAGATCGTCCACGGGCTTGATGCCAAGCTCCCGCGCACATTTGAGGCAGAGGCCCTCGTTGACGGTATTTCCGTTTTCAATTTTTGTAATGAAAATGACCGCAAGATTTTTCTTGCATCTTGAACATAAGGTTGGTTTCATACCGTTTTCTCCTTATCATGCCGTATGCACATATTCTATCATATCGCGCCGCGCGGGGCCATAGGCCAAATACCGGCGCGTCGCGCAGGTTTTGTCATTTGTATCAGGGCGTGAACACCCGTCCCGTGCCGCCGGAAAGCAGCACCACCGTCCCGTCCGGGCGGGCCAGCACCGCTGTCGCGCCCTGCGTGGTATCCAGACTCGCGGTGCGCTCCATGCTCTTGTCAAAGAGGTCCATTCCGTTCGCGGTCAGGACGGCCACATAGCCGCCCGCCGAGGACGTGTCGAGAATTTCTTCGCTGAAATAGAGACTGCCCAGCTCCTTGCCGTCGGAGCCGACCGTCACGACGGTGCAGCGGTTTCCTGCCTTATACATATTCAGGCTCAGAGTCAGAAATCCGTCGCCGCCGAAATCAAAATCCTTGAGATAGGCGCCGCCGTAGCTGTAGCGTCCCAGAAGCGTCCCGTCCATTTTCAGCCACATGCAGCTGCTTTCGCCGACGGCGCACAGAATGTCGCCGTCCAGAAATTCCAGATCGTAGAACAGCTCGTTTCCGAGCGTGATGCTGCTGTAGATCTCCTCGGAATCCGTCCGGAATACGACAAGACGGCTCTCAAAAATGCCGTTCTCCTGTCCCAGCGCGACCGCCGCCAGATAGGCACCGCCCTTACTGACCGTGCAGGTGGGCAGATACTGGCTGGACGACAGCCAGCGGTAGACCGTCGTGCCGGAGGGATTGCAGACATAGAGCACGCTCTTGTAGCCGGACTCGGACGTGGAGTAGCAGACGTATCCGTCCGGGGACAGATCCGCGTCAAGCAGCGGCTTCGCCGTCGTCACATCCAGCTTCGCGCCGGAGCCTTTTCCGGCCGTGAGCAGGCTGTAGCCGCCCGCATCGTAGGCCAGCGCCAGATCGCCCGCCGACTGGATATTCGGCGTCGTCATCGCGCTTTGCAGGACGGTGCGCTCCGTACCGTCGGCGTTATACACATTGAGTCCCGATACGGAGGCGATCGCCAAGCCGCCGTTGACGTTCGCATACTGGTTTCCGCTGTGCGCGTCAAAGGAAAAGGCGTCATCTACCGCTCCGGTGCTCACGGTCTCCCCGGACGCATTCGCGCCGTCCGTGTCCCGGAAAAAATAGAGCGCCGCGACGATCGCCGCCGCGAGGACGATCCCCGCAAGCAGCATCCATCTCTGCCCCATTCCCTTTTTGCCCGACGGGTGCATTTTCGTCACGTTATCCGACATGGAAGCAGACCTCCCCATCGTCGTACCAGAGCTTGGTCATGTACAGTCCTCCCGGCGGGACCGTCGGCCCGGCGGCCGTCCGGTCGCAGCCCGCGAGAATGTCCGCCACGGATTCCGGCGGGAACTTCCCCTCGGCGGCATAGACGACCGTCCCGGCCATCGCGCGCGCCATATTATAGAGGAAGCCGTTCGCGCAGACGCGCAGCGAAATGATATCGCCGTCTCGCTCGACATCGTAATAATAGACCGTCCGGACGGTGGACTTGACCTCCGTCCCGACCGACCGCACCGCCGCAAAGTCATGCTCGCCGACGAAATGCTTCGCCGCCTCGCGCATGATGCTTTCGTCCAGATGCTTGGGGTAGAACCATGCGCGATTTACATAGAACGGGTCGCGGATACGGGAATTGTAGATCAGATACGTATATTCCTTCCGCACGCACGAGCCGATGGCGTTGAAGCCGTCGGGAACGTCCATCGCAGAGGTCACGACGATGTCCTCCGGCAGGCGGCTGTTGAGCGCGAACGGGATGCGCTCAGCGGGAATGCGTGCGTCGGTGTGGAAGTTTGCAACGTAGCAGCGCGCGTGAACGCCCGCGTCGGTGCGTCCGCAGCCGGTCACATGGGCCCTGTGTCCCACGACCGTCTGCACCGCCTTTTCGAGCGTCTCGCCCACGGTGACGGCGTTTTTCTGCACCTGCCAGCCGTGATATGCTGTACCGTTGTATTTCAGAAACAGAGCAATGTTGCGCATGGCGCGTCTCCTTGCTGTATGATCGCGGCGATGCCGCGTGATTTGCCGCTTTGCGCGGAAGCGCTCCCCTGGCTTACAGGCCGAAGCACCGCAGGACGATCACTGCCGCCAGCAGCGCCGTACCCAGCGCATAGGCCGCCGCGTCCAGTCTCATATAGCGGAGCTGCTTGAGGCGCGTCCGGCCCTCGCCGCCATGATAGCAGCGGCATTCCATCGCCGTCGCCAGCTCGTCGGCGCGCCGGAAGGCGCTGATGAAGAGCGGCACCAGAATGGGGATCATGGCCTTTGCCCGCGCAAGCAGGTTTCCGGATTCAAAATCCGCGCCTCTCGCCTTCTGGGCGGACATGATCTTGTCCGTTTCCTCCAGAAGCGTCGGAATGAAGCGCAGCGCGATGCACATCATCATGGAAAGCTCGTGTACAGGCGCATGGAGCTTCTTCAGCGGGCTGAGCAGGCTTTCCAGACCGTCGGTCAGCGCGATCGGCGAAGTCGTGTAGGTCAGCATGAACGTACCGGCCAGCAGCATCGTGATGCGCAGGACCATGAAAACTGCGTTCTGAATGCCGCTTTTGGTGATCTTGAAGATCCAGAACTTTGCGATCGGCTCACCGGAGCCGTAGAACAGGTTCAGCAGGCCCGTCAGGGTAATGA
>FR887127.1:2671-28313 GCA_000436735.1 Firmicutes bacterium CAG:170 | reverse complement strand
TTCAGCAGGCCCGTCAGGATAATGATGAACAGCAGCGGCTTCATGCTGCGCAGAAGCACCTTCAGCTGTATCCTCGAGATCATGACGACCGCCGCGAGAAATACGAAAACGAGCGCATAGGAAACGACGTTCTTCGCCAGAAACAGTGCCACGATATACACGATCACGAGCACCAGCTTGGTGCGCGGGTCGAGCCGGTGGACGGCCGTCGTTCCCGGGAAATATTGTCCGAGCGTAACGTCCTTAAGCATGGCGGCAGCCCTCCTTTTTCATGCGCAGGAAGGCTTCCTTTGCCTGCTCCACGGTGAATACCGACGTATCCACGTCCAGTCCCAGCTCCCGCAGCCGCAGGAACACGCGCGTGACCTGCGGTACATCCAGCCCGATCTCCATCAGCTCCTGCGCGTGGGTAAAGACCTCGCGCGGGGTGCCGGTCCTGGCGATCCGCCCGTCGTTCATCACGACCAGCCGCGTAACGTTAGAGGCGATTTCCTCCATCGAGTGGCTGACCATAATGACCGTCGCATTCTGCGCCTTCTGGTAATCGCGGATATTCTGCAAGATGCTTTCCCGTCCGGCGGGGTCGAGTCCCGCCGTCGGCTCGTCCAGAATGAGCACCTCCGGCTCCATGGCGATCACGCCCGCGATGGCAACGCGGCGCTTCTGCCCGCCGGAGAGATCAAACGGAGATTTTTCCAGCTCCGCTTCCGGAATTCCAACGAAGCCCGCCGCGCGCAGCACGCGCGCACGGATCTCCGCCTCGGACAGGCCCATATTCTTCGGGCCGAAGGCGATATCCCGGAAAACCGTCTCCTCAAAAAGCTGATACTCCGGGTACTGAAACACCAGACCGACGTGATAGCGGATCTGGCGCGTGAACTTCACGTCCTTCCAGATGTCCTCGCCGTTATAGAGGATCTTTCCGGAGGTCGGCTTCAAAAGGCCGTTCAGATGCTGGATCAGCGTCGATTTTCCCGAGCCGGTGTGGCCGATCAGGCCGATGAATTCCCCTCGCTCCACCGACAGGCTCAGGTCACGGATGGCGGCGTGCTCAAAAGGCGTCCCCTCGCTGTAAACATGCGAGAGGTTCTGTATCTCTAAAAGTGGGGTCACTGAGGTGTTCCTCCGGAATCTTTCAAATCATGATAAAGCGCCTCGGCGCACTCCTCCACGGAGAGTGCCTCCAGAGGCAGATGCAGGCCGCTTTTGTTCAGCTCATAAAGCAGCTGTGTCGTCTCCGGCACATTCAGCCCCGCGCTGCGCAGCAGCTCGACCTGCCGGAATACCTCCTTGGGCGTCCCGTCGGCCAGAATGCCGCCGTCCGACATGGCGATCACGCGCCCGGCCAGCGCAGCCTCGCGCATATGGTGCGTAATGAGCACGACCGTAATGCCGGACTCGCGGTTGAGGCGCATCACCGTCTCGAGCACCTCCCGCCTGCCCTGCGGGTCGAGCATTGCCGTCGGCTCGTCGAGCACGATGCAGCGCGGCCGCATGGCGATCACGCCCGCAATGGCGATGCGCTGCTTTTGTCCGCCGGAAAGGAGGTGCGGCGCATGGTCGCGGTATTCATACATGCCGACGAGCTTCAGCGCCTCGTCTACCCGCCGCCGGATCTCCTCCGGCGGTACGCCGAGATTCTCCGGCGCAAAGGCCACGTCCTCCTCGACGACGTTCGACACGATCTGGTTATCCGGGTTCTGGAACACCATGCCGACCGAGCGCCGTATTTCCAGCAAAAGCGCCTCGTCGCGCGTGTCCATGCCGTAGACCGTCACGCTGCCGCCCTGCGGCAGGAGGATCGCGTTCATATGCTTTGCCAGCGTGGACTTGCCGCAGCCGTTGTGGCCCAGAACGGCCACGAAGCTTCCCTCCGCAATGCTCAGATCCAGACCGTTGAAAACGACATGCTGCTCGTTTTCATCCTGTCCCTGATAGCGGTAGACCAGCTTGTCCACGCAGATTGCCTGTTTTTCCATAATGTATTTCCTGTCGCTCTCAGTCTTTTGTCCACCGTCCGGTGCTGCCGCAGGGCAGGATCAGTCCGGTGTCGCGCACGGGAAGGCCCAGCTCCCCGCATTCGGTATGTCCGCCGTATTTTTTCGTCACGAGCGTATCCATAATGTATCCCAGCACCGACGGTGCAAGGCCGGTCGTATAGGAATTGATGATCATGAACAGCGGATCGTCGGAAAGCACCTTCGAGACCATCTCCACAAACGGATACAGGTTCTCCTCCAGCTTCCAGATCTCGCCGGATGGGCCGCGTCCATATGAGGGCGGGTCCATGATGATCGCGTCGTAGCAGCGTCCGCGGCGAAGCTCGCGTTCGACGAATTTCCCGCAGTCGTCCACGATCCAGCGGATCGGCGCGGCTTCAAGGCCGGAGGACTTCGCGTTTTCCTTCGCCCATGCGACCATGCCCTTCGCTGCGTCCACATGGCACACGCTCGCTCCGGCGGCTGCCGCCGCCAGCGTCGCGCCGCCCGTATAGGCGAAGAGGTTCAGCACGCTGACCGGACGGCCTGCGGAGCGGATGGTCTGCATGATAAAGTCCCAGTTCGCCGCCTGCTCCGGGAAAACGCCGGTATGCTTGAAGTTCATGGGCTTGACGTTGAACGTCAGCTCCTTATAGCGCACCTGCCAGCGCTCCGGCAGCCGGAGGTTCGACCATTTTCCGCCGCCTGTGGACGAGCGGTTATACCGCGCGTCATATTTCCTCCAGCAGGGGTCCTCCTTCGGTGTGTTCCAGATCACCTGCGGGTCGGGACGGACCAGAAGATATTTCCCCCACCGCTCCAGCTTTTCACCCTCCGAGGTGTCCAGCACCTCATAATCCTTCCATTGGTCAGCTAACCACATATGCTCTCCCTGCGGAAATCCGCTTCTCTCTTTGTTTACGGCCGGATGCCGCTGTTTTCTTCCCAGTCCGGGACCTGCGTCCCGCCTGATGCTCCGGAGTCGTCCTCCTGTTCGGTATCTTCAGGCTTCTCCTCTTCGGGCTCTTCTTCCTCTTCCTCTTCCTCCTCTGGGATGCTCTCAAAGGTGTGGACATAGCACTCCACATTGATCGCGTCCACGTCCGGCGAGACCGCGCCGTAATAGCCGCTCGGGATCGCCGCGTTCGGGACGACGAACGCCTGATCGAGCACCTTGATTCCGCGGATCGGGAAGCCGCGCGTCACATCAAGCAATCCGACCTCATAGGTCGTGTTGCCGGGAACCAGCTCGCAGTATTCGTTGACGGCGTGCTTGGAGGTGCCGCAGATCTTGACCATCTTATGCGTCGTGCAGGACTCCGTCGGCACATCGTAGAGGCTCAGCTCCACATTGACCACGCGGTTTCCGCGTGGGTCTGCGCGGCAGGCGTCGGTCGCAAGCAGGCCGCTGTCATAGCAGACGCTGCACTCAACGACATTCGTCGGCTTCTTGAACTCGGCATACTTGAGATTTTTGTGAACGCCCTGCATGACCTTCTGCCACAGGACGATGGCCGGGTTGGTCGTAGAGTCGGTCAATACGACCTCCTCCGGCGTGTCATAGCCGCACCACACCACGCCGGTGTAATACGGCGTATAGCCAGCAAACCAGCGGTCAAAGTCGCTCGTGGTCGTGCCGGTCTTGCCGGCGACCTGCATATTGTCCAGCGCTGCTGCCGTACCGCTGCCGTAGGAGACGGTATTTTGCAGCATATAGGTGATATACCACGCCGTCATGTCCTTCATGGCGACATAGGAGTTCTGCGTGTTGTCGAGAACGACGTTCTTTCCGCCGTTGTCGGTTACCTTCGTGTACGTTCTGGCCTGACGGTAGACGCCCTCGTTCGCAAACGTGGCGTAGGCCGCCGTCATGGCGCAGATGGTCACGCCGTTGGTCAGTCCGCCCAGCGCCAGCGGCGCCAGCGCGACGTCGGAAAGCGTCTCACCCTTGGAGTTTACATAATTCGAAACCAGCGTGGACAGCCCCATCTTGTCCTTGGCGAAGGAATAGCAGTATTCCGGCGTCGTCTCCGCGACCAGCTTGACCGGGATCGTGTTGATGGAATAGCACATCGCGTCGTTGATCGACGTCAGGCCCCGGTAGGTGGAATCGGAGTTCTTCGGCCACGAAGCCGTATCGGTGAAGCTGTAGGGCGTATCGTCGTAAACGGAGGCCGGCGTAATGAGTCCCAGCTCGATGGCAGGCGCATAGACGGCCACCGGCTTGATCGTCGAGCCGGGAGACAGCAGGCTCATGGTCGCGCGGCTGTAGGTCAGGCTTCCCTCTTTTTCGCCGACGCCGCCCGCCAGCGCCACGATATCGCCCGTGGCGTTGTCCACGATCACCATACCGGACTGAAGCTGCTGCGAGCTTGCCGTATTGGGCACGTTTTTCAGATCCTGATAGACGCGGTCAACCTCCTGCTGCACCTTCGGGTTCATGGTGGAGTAGATCTCGTAGCCGCCGGTCAGGACCATCTTATATACGATGTCGTAGGCATAGCCGGTCTTGTCGCAGAGGTCGTTCACCACGTCGCGGATGACCTGATCGACAAAATAGGAATAATAGTCGGAGGAATCGTCATCGCCGCTGCCGCTGTTGTTGCGCAGCTGAAGCTCCTCATTCTTGGCCTCGTTGTACTGGCTCTCGGTGATGTAGCCCTGCTTGTACATCTGGCTGAGGATGATCTCCTGACGCTCCTTGTTCTTTTCCGGATTGATATAGGGGTCATAGATGGAGGGGTTGTTCGTGATACCGATCAGTGAAGCGCACTCCGCGAGGCTCAACTCCTCCACATTCTTGCCGAAATAAACCTGCGAGGCCGACTGTACACCGGAGCAGTTTTCCCCAAGGCCGATGATATTCAGATACCATTCCAGGATATCCTCCTTGGTGTGGGTCTTTTCGAACTCCAGCGCCTGGAAGATCTCGATCATTTTCCGTCGGACAGTGACCTCCTTGTTGCCGGTCACGTTCTTGATGAGCTGCTGCGTGATGGTCGAGCCGCCCGCATCTCCCTTTCCGAGGAAGATATCGATACAGGCGCGCATCGTCGTGATCCAGTCCACGCCGTGATGGTCGAAGAAGCGCTTGTCCTCGATGGCCACGCAGGCGTAGATCAGGTTCTTCGGCAGCTTTTCATAGCTGACCCAGGTGCGGTTCTCGCCGCCGTAGAGCTTCTGCAAAACGACGTTCTCGCCCGTATCCGGATCCTCATAATAAATCACCGTCGTCTGATCCAGCGAGAAATCCGCAATGGAAAAGTCCACCTGAGACGACAGGTCGTTTTTCACATACAGCGCAAACAGACACGCAAGCACCAGCGTCGTCAGCAGCGCTACGAGCAGCAGCGTACCGAGCACCTTCAGGATCGCCGCGATGACGCGCCTGACGCGGTGCGGTCTGGGCTGCGAGGCATTCTCTTCTTTTCTGGCCATGTTCGTCCCTCCGCTCTGGTTTCACGGCGCAAGCCGCCGGCTCCAGGATGCTGAAAATTCCCTACTTTAGGGTATCATTTTGTATTATAGCATACCTGTCAATTAGTTTGGAAACATTTTGTGAATATCATACGCAAAATCTCCGCGCATATTTGCGTATGGCCCGTCCTCTGGCGGGCAGAATAAGCAAAAAGGAAACGGAGGGAGTCCTATGAAAAAAATATTCACCGCGCTCTGCTGCTGCGCGGCGCTTGCCGCGTGTACGCAGCTCTCCGCGCAGGAGCCGCCCTATCTGCTCCAGACGCGCGGCGGCGAGCTGGCCTATTATGACGCGCAGAGCGCGCAATGGCACCCGACCGGCTGCCGTGAGGAAGCGCTTTCGAACGAGGCTGACCGCGCGGCGCTGCGCTGTGGGCTTCCGCTCTACAGCCGCGAGGCGCTGACAAGGGCGCTGGAGGATTTCTGCTCTTGAATTCTTCCAGCAAAAGAAATTTGAATTTATCGTCATTTTGCTCAGTTTCAATTGCATTTCCGCATGTTCCATGCAGTTTTTTCGGAATTCTGCTTTTTCGGCTTTTCCGGCGCGCGAAATTTCTCTTGATTTTGCACGCGCTTACAGGTAAAATAGCATCAGAAGATATCCGAACGGAGGCGCACAAATGAGCGAGGAATACGGTTCTGACTATATCTCCATCACGGACGAGGACGGAAAGGAATACGAGCTGGAGGTTCTGGCGGAGCTGGAGTATAACGGCAGCCGGTATCTCGCGCTGGTTCCGGCCGACGCCGATGAAAACAGCGAGGATCTCGAGGTCAGCATCCTGCGGGCCGTTGAGGAAAACGGCGAGCAGCTTCTCGAGACCATTGACGACGATCAGGAGCTTGAGGACGTTTATCAGGCACTGATGGACCTCATGTATGAGGACGAGGACGCAGAGGGCGACCCGGAAAACTGAAATTGTTTAGATTCCTGCGGGGTGCGTGACGGCTCCACTTAAACCCACATTATAACTACGGGACGCTGTACTTCCGCTGCGGATTGCAGGCCTCCCGCCCGTGCTCAGACATTGCGGCGGACGTTGGAAGCGGTGAGGCAGCGGAGAGGCGACCCACCTGCCGTTTCGTGCAGGTTATAATTGGGGCTGCACGGCCAGTGCAGGTTATAATGGGGGCTGCACGGCCATCGCGGGATCGCGGCAGGCGCTGATTTCAGCGCCTGCCGTTTTTTGTCCGGTTTTCTCCTTTTATGTTTTTTTCCGTAAATATGAAATCCGGACTTGAAACCGACGGTGTTTTTCAGTATAATATGCGTTGAATCGCCAACAGGCGCAAATTTCGTATAACGAACAATGAGAGGAATGATCCCCAAATGAGTGCATCGCGTGAAAAAAACAAGCGCAAGGAGCAGGCTCAGAACGTCACTCCGGAAGTCAAGAACGAGAAAAAGGGCATGAGCAAGGGCGGTAAGACCGCTCTGGGCATTGTGATCGCAGTGCTTGCCGTCGCCGTGATCGTTTTCTTTTCCATGCTGACGACCGGCTTCTTTGCAAAACATACGACCGCCGCGACTGTCGGTGAACACAAGCTGACGCCCGCTATGGTCGACTACTTCAGCACCGACGCCTACAGCAGCTTTGCCACCAACTACAGCAGCTACCTGAACCTGTTCTTCGACAAGAACACCGCTTTGAGCGAGCAGACCTACAACGAAGAGACCGGCGAGAGCTGGGCCGACTACTTCATCACCTCCGGTCTGACCAACGCCGCTTCCGCATATGCCATCTACGACGAGGCGATTGCAAACGGCTTTGCCCTGACCGAGGATCAGGAAGCGTCCATCCAGAGTCAGCTTGACCAGATGCGCAGCATTGCCACCGTCTACGGCTACAGCAGCATTGATTCCTTCCTCGCCGGTCAGTACGGCTCCGGTTGCAATGAGAAGAGCTACACCGAGTACATGCGCATCAACACCATCGCGCAGGCCTATGCCAGCTCCATTGCCGACGACTTGACCTATACCGATGACCAGATCAATGCAGAGTATGCCGCAAATCCCAACGATTACGACGGTGTCACCTTCCGCTACTTCACCTTCAACAGCTCCCGCTACACCGAAACGACCGACAGCGAGACCGAGCTGACCGACGAAGAGAAGCAGGCCCAGTCCGACAAGGCTATGGCTGACGCCAAGGCCGCCGCCGAGGAGATGGCCTCCAAGATCACCGACGAGCAGTCCTTCATCAACCTCAGCCTGGAATACGCAGCCGAGGATGAGGCCGAGACCTATGCCGAGGCCAACGCCACGCTGCACACTGACGTTGCAAAGTCCTCCGCTCCGAGTTCTCTGGCCGACTGGCTGTTTGACGCGGATCGCGCGGAGGGTGATGTGACGACCGTCGAAGCCTCCACCGGCTATCAGGTCGCCTATTTCGTCAGCCGTCAGGATCACGACGTCCTCACTAAGAACGTCCGTCACATCCTGATCAAGACCGAGGACGGCGCGACCTCCGAGGAGATCGCACAGGCGCAGGCCACCGCCGAGGATGTTCTCGCGCGCTATCGCGCCGGCGAGCAGACCGAGGATGCTTTCGCTGCTCTGTCTCAGGAGCTTCTGAACGACGGCACGGCTTCCGAGGCCACCAGCTACAATATCCATCCGAATCAGATGGTTCAGACCTTCGAGGATTGGTGCTACGACGAGAGCCGCCAGCCCGGCGACACCGCTGTGATTCAGTCTGAGTATGGCTTCCACGTCATGTACTTTGTCGGCGACGGCGACAACTATCGTCATCAGCTCGTCGAAAACGCGCTCAAGAACAACGACTACACCACCTGGTACACCGGCGTGACCGAGAAAGTGACCTATGAAAAGGCCTCTGGCATGGCGTTTGTGACCAAGAAGTAATCAGAAATTCACCTTCGCAGAAGCTGCCGCATGGCAGCTTCTGCTGTATCCGGGAGATTTTTATGAACCAGCAATTCAGCAGAGAGATCATGCTGCTGGGTGAGGACGGCCTTACCCGGCTCCAGAATGCGCACGTCGCGGTATTCGGTGTCGGCGGCGTCGGCAGCTTTATCGCCGAGGCCGTAGCACGCGCGGGCGTCGGCGCGATCACGCTCGTCGATAACGACGTGGTCTGCGAAAGCAACCTCAATCGCCAGCTTGTCGCGCTGCACTCCACCATCGGCATGTATAAAACCGACGTCATGGCCGCGCGCATCGCCGACATCAATCCGGAGTGCCGCGTCACCTGCATCCGCAAATACTATGAGGAGGCCAACAAGGAGGAGTTTTTCTCCCTCGGCTTCGACTACATCGCCGACGCGATTGATTCCGTCTATAGCAAGCTCAGTCTGATTGTCACCGCGATCGAGCGCGGCGTACCGATCATCAGCTCCATGGGCACCGGCAACCGCATCGACCCGACCAAATTCACCATCACGGACATTTCCAAGACCTCCGGCTGCCCGCTGGCGCGGGTGATGCGGCGTGAGCTGCGGAACCGCGGCGTCCGCCACCACACCGTCCTTGCCAGCACGGAGCTGCCGCGCAAGCCCCTTCCCTCGCAGGAGCCCGGTGCACGTCAGAGCGTTCCCGGCTCCGTCCCCTGGGCTCCGCCCTGCGCGGGAATGATGATCGCCGGATATATTCTCCGTGCGCTTGCGCTTCCGCCGGAGGAAGCCGCTGAATAAAAACCGCCTCCGCTGCCGATACTGAGCAGCGGAGGGTTTTTTATGAAATGGAAAAACTATCTGCGTCCGGCGCTCTGTGGCGCGGCTGCTGGCTTTGTCAACGGCTTTTTCGGCGCGGGCGGCGGTATGGTGCTCGTTCCGCTTCTGATCCGGCTCGGAAAAATGGAGGATAAAAAGGCGTTTTCCTCATCCGTCTGCATCATTCTGCCGCTCTGCCTCGTGTCACTGGGAATTTACGCCGCCAAGGGGATGCTGCCGCTTCTGGACGCGCTGCCCTATCTCATCGGCGGCGCGGGCGGCGGCGTTCTGGCCGGACTTTTGTTCAGCAAGGTTCCCGCCCGTGCGCTGCATCTGACGCTCGGTGCGCTGATTCTATTGGGAGGTGTGCGGCTGCTGCTATGCTGAGCTTTCTGATCGCCGTCGCTGCAGGGCTTGTCTGCGGCGTGCTCTCCGGCTTCGGGATCGGCGGCGGAAGCCTGCTGATGGTCTGGATGACCGCCGTTTTGTCCATGGAGCAGAAGGCCGCGCAGGGAATCAATCTGCTCTATTTTCTGCCCACAGCCGCCGCTGCGCTGATTTTCCACACGAAAAACCGGCTCATTGAATGGAAGGCCGTCGTCCCCGCCGCCATAGCCGGAAGCGTCACAGCCGCACTGGCGGCGCTTTTGTCCGCGAATCTGGAAATGTCGCTTCTGCGGAAGCTTTTCGGCGGCTTTCTGATTTTAGTCGGCCTGTCCGAGGTCTTTCTAAAAACGCGGAAGGCATGACCCGGAGCCGTGCCTTTCTCCCCTATCCGCATTTCTCCACAGGACGGAACCGCCTCCGTCCTGTATTTTTTTCCTTTCACAAGAATATTTTGCAAACGCCTGCAAAAACTACCCCTGTCACTTCAAATTGTCAGGAGGTAATCTTTTGAATCTGCATTGCAAAGGACTTCGCAGGGCGCTGGCCCTGCTGCTTCTCACCGCAGCGCTGAGCGGTACGGCGCTGGCCGCCACATTGGAGCTGGACAGCCGCACCGTCAGCTGCCTGTCACAGGAGGCGTTCAGCGAGGACGCCTCCGCTCTGAGCGGCGTCTTTATTTCCGCCGTCCCCTCGCCCGCCGTCTGCACCGTCCGATACGGCACACGGCGTGTCTGCGCCGGGGATGTTCTGCCCGCCGCCGCGCTGGAGCAGCTCCATGTGGAGCCGGTCTCCGACGCAGAGGCGGAGTGCTCGCTCTACTACCGCCCAGTCTATTCCAACGGCGTCGGTATGGCGAGCGAGCTTCGCATTTCCCTTCTCAACGGGAAAAATCAGCCGCCCGCAGCGGCAGACAGCACGTTCGAGACCTATAAAAACATCTCGAACTGCGGGACGCTCAAGGTCTCCGATCCGGACGGCGACGCGCTGACCTACACGCTCGTCCGCGCGCCCAAGCGCGGTACCGTCGAGCTGCACGAGGACGGTACCTTCACCTACACGCCGGAGGAAAACAAGGTCGGCAAGGACAGCTTCGTCTTTACCGCCGCCGATCCCGCCGGAAACGTATCGAACGAGGCCTGCGTCAAGATCAAGATCGTTAAGCCGACCGACCGCGCCGTCTACAGCGATCTTGACGAGGACGCGCAGTATCTGGGTGTCTGGCTCCGGGAGCAGGGCGCCTATACCGGCCGGACGGTCGCCGGACATCTCTGCTTTGCGCCGGACGAAGCGATCGGGCGCGGAGAATTTCTGATCATGGCGATGCATCTGCTCGACAGCGCGCCAGAGGAAGCCGCGCTGACCTCCGGCTTCGCCGATGAAACGGACACGCCGCAGTGGATGCGTCCGTATATCGTCTCCGCCCTCCGCAGCGGCGTCGTCTCCGGCGCAGCAACGGAAGCAGGCGTGTTCTTCCGTCCTTCCGACGCGCTGACGCACGCGGAGGCCGCCGTCATGGTGCAGGGGCTGATGAAGCTTCCGCAGCCGGACACACAGGCGGTATTCTCGCAGGAGACGGAGCAAACTGTCCCCGCGTGGGCGCAGGATGCCGTGGCCGCGCTGACGGCGGCGGGCTTCACCGTGGAGCTTGCCGCCGCGGAGTCCCCCATGACCCGGCTGGAAGCCGCGCAGCTTCTCTATCAGGTCTGCGCGTTCCGGCAGGCAGAGTCGGAAAAGCAGGCACAATAAGCAAACGCAGCGGGCGGCTTTGAAAGCCGCCCGCTGTTCAGATCAATATCCAATATGCCCGCAGTAGCAGTAATAGTATGTTCTTGGGTAATATACATATTCCACATCCGAATCCAGCAGCACGGACTTCTTTCCGTTGTAGAAATACAGCGTTCCTTCCTCCCTGCTCCTGCTGTAATCAGTAAGATACGCCAGACCGCCGTTTGGCGTCATAATGAAGCTGCTCACATCTTCACTGACCTTCACACTCTTTTTCCCGTCTGTCAGCTTCAGCGTTCCCTCATCGCGATTTGTGTTCCAATCCGCAAAATACGCAAGCTTTCCATGCGTATCGTCCGCAGTGCGCGAATTCACATCCTTATCCAGCAGCAGGCCATCACAGTATAGTTCTACTTCGTCATCCTCTGTAAATTTGTAATAATACAGTTGGTTACGGACGCACATCGCGCCTGCGGCATCGCTGTCTACCAGCTCCGGTTCCTCAACTCCTTTGGATGTGATCTTCGCCTTCATCAGGTCCCCAACCTGATCCTCATCATAATACAAATAGTAGAGCATCGTTCCATCACCCGAAATACCTGCTCTGCTCAGATTCCCGACCTCTGCGACCGTGTAAAGCTGATCTCCCCGCGCATAGACCAGCTCTTTCTTCACATCGTCGAGAATGCTTGACGTATCCCGTCCGGTGGGTATTTCCGATATTTTGAGCGTCGGGTCATCTGTGTTGTATTCCGTGTAAAGAATGCCAAGCTCGTCTTCCGCACTGCCCCATACATTGAATACGCTGTCTGAAAGCTCGATCGTCTGTTCCCCGTCAAAATAGAAAAGTGTGGAGGAATATGCATTCACTGCCGCCGACCGGAGATACTCACGGTATTCCTTCGCCTCACTGCTTTCTTTCTGACTTGCATATTCTTCATATGCCTTTTCATAGTCAGAGATATTCTCATAATCCGAATAGTGCGGCTCGGCCATTGCAGGCATCTCGCCTGCATCGGTTTCCACCATGTCATCCACGATCAAATCGGTAAGTGATATCACATCCGGCTCGTTGCTGTTGGAAATGAATCCTTTTCCATCCGTATTTAGATATTCAATATACCCCTCGATCGGCAGCTTGCTTCTTCCCGCGTCCTTCTGCCAGCGGTAAAATGCACCGTCCTCGCCTGTGTAAATAACAGAGGATGCGTCAGCAGAAACCTGATTGAGCCAGTCTGCACGACCGATCTTCTCCTTGTCCTTTCCCGTTCTTTTATAATAGGCGTTTCCGCTGTCGTTCCGGAACACGACCGTCTTTCCATCCTCAGACGCATAGATATCCTGCACACCGCTTGCGATTTTTTCCTTTTCCTTGAAATCGTATCGGTACAGCAGGCCGTCGTCGCCTTTCAGATAGTGGACGCTCGAAAAATCCTTTGCAACATAAAACTCCGTGATCTCCGTGTCGATTTTGACCGGTTCCGTGTTATTTCTGGAAAGATCACGGCAGTAAAGCGTCACGCCCGACCCCTCCGCGCATCGATCCGGATACAGGATCTTCTTCCCGTCGCTGCTCACGCGGACGATATCTCCAAAGTACTCAAAATCAATGTTGTCGCGCCCATCCGTGCAGAGCCTCTTCGTCAGCTGGATTGGCTCCAGCTTCTTTGTCGAGGAATACATAAGCTCGCCGTCCTTGGCGTAGACGATGTAGTCCGCCGTTTTGCCGCCCTTTCCGATCAGCGTGCGCACGCCCAGTGCGCATCCCGCCAGCGCCGCCACGGCAAGCACCGCCGCGACCGCCCTTTTCAGTCCCGGATGCTGTCTGCGCATCCGTTTATTCTTCAGCTTCTGCGGCGTTCCGCAGCTCGGACATACGGCGGCGTCCGCCGGGATCTTCGCGCCGCAGTTGAAGCAGAACATCATCTTGACAGGCTCCGGCTGCTGCGCATCCGGAAGCCGCGTGCCGCAGCAGGTGCAGAACTTTGTTTCCGCCGGGAAGGTCGCCCCGCAGGACGGACAGGTCTTCTGGTTTTCCATATTCGCACTCCTTTTCCACTTTCTTTCCATTCTTATCATACCACTCCCCCAGCCGCATTGCAAGCGGGCAGCGCCATCCGGCAGACTCTTTACGGCCAAAATTGCCACACTTGCCGCGTTTTGTCCAAAAACGTCACACTCGTTCGCCTTTTGTCCGTTGCGGGAAGCCCGCGTCCGCTGTAGAATCAGGTCAGAAATGAAAAATGGCCGCAAAAATTCATTTTCATGCGGCAGCGTCTTTGGAAAGGTGATCGAAATGCGAAAAATGAAGCAATGCGTCCGGACGGAGGCCCGGCCGTGGCGCGCGTGGCTTTGGCTGGCCTGTGAGATATTTGTCCTGTATTCCATGGTGCGCTCCCTGCGCATGGGAACGCTCTCCGATGCGCTGGTCTGTTTGCTCGTCGGTATCGGCGTTGCGCTTCCCTATCTGCTGGAGGCCTGTCTGGACTGGCGTATGTCCAACACACTGTTTGTGTTCTGTCTGTTTTACATTCTTGCGTCGATGTCCGGCCGGATCTACAAGCTCTACTACCGCATCGAGCATTGGGACAAGATGCTGCATCTCTGCGGCGGCGTTGTTTTCGCACTGCTCGGCTCCTATATCCCCGTCCTTCTGAATGAGAAATATCGGAGCGACCGTCTTTTGCGCATTCTTTTCGCCATCGCATTCTCCATTGCCATTTCCGCGCTGTGGGAATTCTATGAATTCGGCATGGATCGCTGGTTCGGCCTGGATATGCAGCGCGATACGCTGGTCAGCGCCATCCACTCCTATGACCTCGGCAGTGCGACCGGCGTGATCGGCAGCATTGACAGCATCGAGAGCGTCGTCGTCAACGGCGTACCGCTCGAGGGCTATATCGACATCGGCCTGATCGACACAATGGGCGATATGATGATCGAGACCTTCGGAGCCGTTGTCTATGCCGTCGTCTTTGCGCTGGATAAGGGCCGCCATCCGGCATTCACGCGCGTGGGCGCTGCCCGCCGCGAAGCGAGCCAGACGGTGCTTGCCTAACCGGAATACCCGCACTTCACGCGCGCCGCACCCTGCGGCGCGCGCATTTTTTGCTATCCATCCGGAGGAAAATGCTGTATAATTCCCGTAGAACTCCACACAAGAACGATAATGGGAGCTGAACCACATGATCTGCAAGGAAGTATCCGACCGCATCCGCGGCTGTCTTTTGGGCGGCGCAGCAGGCGACGCGCTTGGTTATCCCGTAGAATTTCTATGGATCGACGATATCCGCAAGCGCTATGGCCCCGGCGGCATTCAGCGCTATGATTTTGACGGCCGTACTGGAAAGGCCCTGATCTCCGACGACACCCAGATGACGCTGTTCACAGCCGAAGGCATTCTCTCCGGCCTGACGCAGAATCGTCTCAACGGAACGTCGATCCCTCTGCGGAAGTATGTGGAGTCCGCCTACGCGGACTGGCTCTCGACACAGCGTCTCGGCGCGCAGCCGCCGCAGCCCGTTGGCTCCCGGCACGGCAGCCGACTCCTGCAATACCCGGAGCTATACAGCCGCAGAGCGCCGGGAAACACCTGTCTGTCGGCGCTGGCCGAGCGTCCGAAGAGCAGCGTCACGGACTTTATCGCCGCTCCGCTGAACAACAGCAAGGGCTGCGGCGGCGTCATGCGCGTCGCACCGGCCGCAATGCTGCATTCGGAGGATATCAGGGCGATCTCGATGGAGGGCGCACAGATCGCAGCCATCACGCACAGTCATCCGCTCGGCTATCTTCCCGCCGCAATGCTGACAGACCTTCTCAACCGAATCGTCTACCGGAATGCAGAGCCGCAGAGCCTTCTTGACCTTGTGCTGCAGTCGCAGCACGCCATTGCGGAGCAGTTCGCCGGAACACCCAAGACAGAAACACTTCTCGCCTGCATCGACCGCGCCGTCCAACTGGCGCAGGAGCCGCAGGCAGACGATCTTGAGAACATCACCGCGCTTGGCGGCGGATGGGTCGCGGAGGAGACGCTGGCCATCGCCGTCTATTGCAGTCTGCGCCATGTGGATGATTTCTCCGCCGCGCTGACCGCCGCTGTCAATCACGACGGAGACAGCGATTCCACCGGAGCCGTGACCGGCAATATCATAGGCGCGTGGCTCGGCTTTGACGCCATCGAAAGCCGCTGGAAAACCGGATTGGAGCTGTATGACGTTCTGATGGAGCTTGCGGACGACCTCTGTATCGTGCAGCAGCTTCCGCCGGACACGCCGCTGCCGCCGGAGTGGATCGAGAAATACGCCCGCAGCTGAGATTTGCGTCTACCCACTCCCCCTCCGCAAAGCCTCTGCACGCTTTCGCAAAGCCCGCTGCACGCAAGTATTCCCGTCACTGTTCGCCTGCATCCCACCGGGATGCAGGCGTTTTGTATGCATACGGTCCGTCATTCTTCCATTTTTGTGGTATTCTGCCCTTGACAAATATCCGAAATCGGACTATACTGTTTATCGTCCGATTTCGGACGGATAAGGAGAGATTTGCAATGGACGATGCTTCCTTCCGGGCGCTGCTCGCCTATAACTGGGAAACCAAGCTGCTGGACGACGTCTACCGCAGTGCCGTGAAGAAATGCGGCCTGCCGGAATGCGCATTCTGGATCCTCTATACGCTGCGCATGGAGCCTGACTCCTTCACGCAGGCCCGCATCTGTGAATTTCTTCGCGAGCCGAAGCAGACCGTGAATTCCGCGCTCAAGAAGCTGGAGGCCGGCGGCTATCTGACACTCTCCCCCGGCGCAGACCAGCGCAGCAAGCCGGTACGCCTGACGGACAGCGGCCTACAGCTGGCGCACGACCGCGTGGACCGCATCCCGGAGGCGGAGGCAGAGGCACTGCGCCGGATGACGCCCGAGGAATGCGAGCGCTTTATTCAGCTGATGGCGCGCTTCCGCACTCTTTTTGAGGCTGTGCTTCGGGAAACGGACACGTCCGCCGAATCAAAAATCTGAACATAAGGAGAATCTGCCGCCGGAAATATTCATTCCGCCCGGCGGCGTGCTATGAACGTGAAAACACAAATCCAGCTTTCGGATCACTTCACCTATGGGAAGCTGCTCCGCTTTGTATTCCCGTCCATCATTATGATGATCTTCACCTCAATCTACGGCGTGGTGGACGGTCTGTTTGTTTCGAACTTCGCCGGAAAGACCTCCTTTGCGGCGATCAATCTAATCATGCCGTTCGTCATGGTGCTCGGCGGAATCGGCTTCATGATCGGCACCGGCGGCACCGCGCTCGTTTCCAAGGTGCTTGGCGAGCGTGAGCCGGAGAAGGCAAACCGCTATTTTTCCATGATGATCCTCTTTACCGTGATCGTCGGCGTTCTGCTCACCGTGTTCGGCGTCACGTTTATGGAGCCGGTAGCCCTGTTCCTGCACGCAACGCCGGAAATGCTGCCCGACTGCGTGCTCTATGGCCGGATCGTCATCGGCTTTACGACCGCGTTCATGCTCCAGAACGTTTTCCAGAGCTTCCTCATTGCGGCGGAAAAGCCGAAGCTCGGATTGGCCGCAACCGTTGCGGCGGGCGTCACGAACATGGCGCTCGATGCGCTGTTCATCGCCGGCTTCCACTGGGGTGTTGCCGGTGCAGCCATTGCGACCGGCATCAGCCAGTGCGTCGGCGGCCTCTTCCCGCTGATCTACTTCCTGCGTCCGAACAGCAGTAAGCTGCGGCTCGTCCGGACACGGCTGGAGCTTCGCCCGATCCTGAACGCCTGCGGCAACGGCTCCTCGGAGTTGATGAGCAACATCTCCTCCTCCATCGTCGGCATGATCTACAATTTCCAGCTGCTGAAATACCTCGGCGAGGACGGCGTCTCCGCATACGGCGTTCTGATGTACGTTCAGTTTATTTTCGTCGCCATTTTCATCGGCTTCTCCATCGGAAGCGCGCCGATCGTCGGCTTTCACTACGGCGCTCAAAACCATGCGGAGCTGAAAAACATGCTGAAAATGAGCACACGGCTGATGTGCGGCGCGGGCGTCGTGCTGACGTTTCTTGCCATGGTGCTGGCCTCGCCGCTGGCGAAGCTCTTTGTCGGCTACGACGAGGGTCTGTATACCCTGACCTGTCATGCGTTCCGGCTCTTCTCCTTCGCCTTCCTGTTTGCAGGCTTCAATATCTTCGCCTCGTCGTTCTTTACGGCGCTAAACAACGGCTTCATTTCCGCCGCGATCTCCTTCCTGCGGACGCTCGTGTTCCAGACGTCCTCCGTCATTCTTCTGCCGCTTCTGTTTGATGTGGACGGCATCTGGTACGCGATTACCGTCGCGGAAGTCTTCGCAACGATCATTTCCGTCATTTTCCTCTTCGCCAAACGGAAAAAGTATCAGTATATGTAAAACATCCCCACGCGTGGGATCCGTCTTCCCCCATTGACAGCTTTTCTGATATCCGATATACTGTTCAAAAAGCGGAAGCTTTCTGTGCGCTCGGCCCTGTAGCCACCCCCGTTCAGAAGGCTGCCCGCTTTTTTATTGAGGTGACACTTCCATGTACGGTCTGAACGCAGTCGCGCCCGTATTCTTCGGCTGCATCAACGTAATGGCATATCAGCTCTGCAAATGGCGACCGACGGCTGGAATTACAGAAAAGCGTATTTTCAGGACTTTGACGGCAGGTATTATTCCGTGACGATTTCCATTGCAAAGGATGTAAACGGAAATGTAGTCTACAACATCGGAAATATGAAAGAAGAAGCCAGCCCCAAAGTAAAGGGCTCTAGTGCCGGGAACGGCAACGGCCCGCGGGGGTTCGCTTCTTCTGACACCAGTATACGCAGCGAGGGGCAGAAAGGTCAAGAAAAATTTTCTGCTGCTGAGGATGTGTCGGAATCTGACGCCGAGGCGGACACGGCGGAGCTTCAGGTCGAGAAGCTGCCACAGGCTCAAAAGGACGCTTGAAGCCGCTGCATTCCCTTCAAGATCGTCACCTGAGCTCCATTGTAAACTCTTTTTTACATGACAAACGTGGCAGATGTGCTATAATACTCCTGTGCAAATCCAAATAATACGTCGGTTAGGAGAATTTCAGTGAAAGTAAAGAAAGCGATTGGGAAATGCCTGCTCGTGCTGCTCTGCATCGTTGTCATCCTTGCGATCATCGTCGCCGCGCAGTTTTATCATCGGTCTGATCCCAAAAATCTGAAGCAGTATGACACGGAAAATCCGTTCATCACCGGGAAAACCACGATCTCGGCGCATCGCAGCGGCGCGGGGGATTTCCCGGAGGAAACGCTGGCCGCCTTCCGCGGCTGTGTGGAAAACGCGGAGATGCAGGTAGACTATTTCGAGTTCGATCTGCATATGACGGCGGACGATATTCTGGTGCTCTCTCACGACTCCACGCTGGATCGCGTTTCGGATGCAGCAGCGGTTTTCGGGGCGGAAAACGTGCTGGTGCGTGACAAGACGCTGGCTGAGCTCAAGCAGCTGAACATGGCGGCGCAGTTTATGAATGATGCAGGCGAAGCGCCCTATACCGGTCTCCACGGCGATGCCGTGCCGGACGAACTGCGGATCTTGTCTCTGGACGAGGTGTTGGACTATCTGGCCTCTGCTGGGGACTACCGCTATATCATTGAGATCAAGGACGGCGGTGATGTTGGTCTGGCCGCAGCGGATCAGCTGTATGCCACGCTGAAAGCGCGAGAGCTGCTTGACAAGGTCATCATCGGCAGCTTCCGGGACGAGGTCGCAGCCTACATAACGGAAACCTACCCTGACGCCCATCGCAGCGCCAGCCCCGAGGAGGTGGTGCAGTTCTACTTCGCCGCTCTGATCGGCAAAAAGGGCTTCACCTGCTCCTATGACGTGCTCCAGCTGCCATTCGGCGACGCCGAGTCGAGCTTCGGCATCAATCTTGGCACCACGACGGTCATCAACTTCGCCCATGCCCACGATCTGGCCATCCAGTACTGGACCGTGAATGCGGAAAAAGATATGGAATATCTCGCCAGTGTCGGCGCGGATGCGCTGATTACAGACTATCCGGACCGCGCAGCGAAGATCCTGAGCGGTCTGCGGTAAGCCCCCGATTACGAAGAACGCTTCCCGTCTTTTGACGGGAAGCGTTTTTGGTTTGTATGGAAATTCAACGGGCATAAGCTCCGTGCAGGCGTTTTCTTTCACTGCTCCCGGAAAGGAAATGGCAATGAATATCCGCAAAAGCCACTTGCTTGCATCCAACCGGAATAACGGCAGCGTACCGCTTAGAATAATTTGCCGATACTTCGCGGAATACCGCAGCTTTCCACTGGAGAATTCATGACTTTTGTATTGCAGCACACCGCGCACCGAAATGCAATCACGAAACAGGAAGCGTGTGGAATTTTTGGTGCAAGGATACAGCTGCGATCGCATGGTATTTCAGCTTCCTGAACAAATTCTCGACTGAATATTTGTCTAGGGTGTATTCTTCCATCATCTCACTTCCATATTCGGCAGGCAGCACATAAAACAGAGGACTTCCGTTTCCGGGAGTCCTCTTGTCTGCTATTTTGCGTTATCCGCGCAATGCTTATCTGGCCGTGCCGGTCAGGTAGGCATAGATCGCCATGGCGACCTCGGCGCGGTTCGCGTTCTTCGCGGCTGCCACCATCTGTGCGGAGGTCAGGATGCCTTCGGCGTAAGCCCATGCAACATCCTTCTTTGCCCAGTTGGAGACGGACGCGTTCGCGGGGAGCTCTGCATCATAGGTCGCAATGCCGCTGAAGCTTGCATAGCGGCGGAGGATAGACGCCAGCTGCTCACGGGTCACAGCCTGATCCGGCTTGAAGGTTCCGTCGGTGAAGCCGTTGACGATGCCGTTCTCAGCCGCCCATTCCACAGCCTCGCTGTAGTAGCGTCCGGCCTTGACGTCGGAGAAGCTCTTGCTGCCCAGCGTGAATGGCTCGCCCTCCATTCTGTAGAGGATGGTGACGACCATGCCGCGCGTCAGCTCCGCGTTCGGGCTGAACAGCGTATCGCTCGTGCCGTTCATGATCTCATTCTCGTACAGATACTTGACCGCGTCATAGCAATCGTCGTTTCTGCCCACATCCGTGAACGGGAACCTCGAGCCGCCTGCGCCCGGACGGGCCGGAATCACGATGGTAGTCTCATGATCCTCGTTCAGACGGATGATCGTAAACGTGACCTTGACCTTCAGGCCGGCCGCATCCACCATCTCGACCGTGACGACGTTCACGCCAAGATCCAGCGCGATCTCCTTTTCGAAGCCGGCCGTGTGGCGCTTGCCTGCGGGCGTCGAGATCGCGCCGTCCTCAAAGATCACGTTGTCTCCGTTGATGGCAAGCTCTCTGCCGTCGAAGTAGCTGGCAACGCTGCCGCTCAGATAGAAGCTGTCGTCCGTGGTGTAGATGGTCGCGCCGTCGGCGACCTCGGGCTGGTCAAACGTGACCGTCGTCGGCTCCGGCAGATAGAACAGGCGGTAGGTGGTGCTGCTAGTGGTGCCGAATTCCTCGACCGTGAAGATGGACATATAGTTGACGCCGACATTCAGCTTGAAGTCAAACGCAAATTCCATCGGATCGTCCAGACTCACATATTCGCCGTTTGCGTAGACCTCCAGAACTGCGTCGTCCGCAGCCTTGCCGGTCACATGGATGCAGCCATTGGAATCGAGATCCTCCGGCGTGAACACGAACGGGAACTCCATGTCATCCATCGGCTTGATCCATTCAAAGCCCATGAGGCTTACGATGCTGTCCGGATCGTCAAGAATGTTCATATCCTCGATCTGGCCACGGTCCTCATACAGACGGCAGACATCGTCGTTTTCGACGCGCACGAAGTAAAAAGATTTGACACCCAGAACGTCCGTTACCGTGATGTAGCACTCGTTGACACGAGTATCCGGGTAATTCGCTGGGTCGATGTTGATGTAATCCGACATATCCAGATCCCACGGGACCATCGGCATGTCGAACGCAGCCTTGCCGTCCACAAAGTCATCCTGCGTGAGCGTCATGGTCTTGTACTTCACGTCCTCCATGTAGATCGTCTCGTCATAAGAGCGCATCAGCGCGTCGCCGGCGAGCGTCTGATCCGGATCGTAATAAATGATGGAGACTTCCTTGATCGGGTCGCTGCACTCGAACACCAGTGGTGCAACCGTCTTATAGTGCGTCAGATAGCCGAAAGCGTTTCTCCAGCCGGTTCCGAAGCCCGCCTGATCGAGCCACGCGTTCGCGGGACGATTGGTCTCCGGGCAAAGCTCCGACATACGGTCGGGATAGCATTCCGGATAGATACGTGCCGCAACGCCGGATTTGGTCGAAAGATAGAGCAGCTTCGTTTCCTGAACGAGGACATTGCCGGAGGCATCCTTTGCAACGACCTCAAAAGCATTCTCGCCCGGCTCAACGGACTTCTTGACGGCGAAGCTGTGCTTTGCGGTGATGGCAACATTTTCGCCGTCAATGGTCAGAGACGCAACACGCTCACTGACGCTGCCGCGGATATCCCAATCGAACACCAGCTCCGCAATCTCACTCTCGGAGTACATTTCACCGAGGTCGCTGCGGTCATAGAGCTGGAAGCTGTCGAACCAGCTGTCCTTGGTGTTCGTCAGAGTGGAATAAACTATGTCCGCTGACTCGTCCACACCGGTGTAGAGGTAGGCTGCGGTGCTGTTCATCGCGTAGTCCTGCGCGAACACGCCGATCTCGTTCATCTCGCCCGTGCGATAGCTGTACGGATCTTCGAGCGTGCATGCGTACAGGCCGGTCGCCTCGTCATAGGCGCAGTCGGAAAGCAGGACGTACTGGCTCTCGCCATTGACATAGACCTCGATTTCGCCGTAAACGCCGACATTGTCTTTCGCGCTGAAAGTTACCGTCAGCGCGCCGTTTTCATAGTCAGCGGACACAACGTCGATCTCCGGCGCGGTGATGTCGAGCTTGACGGGAAGCTTAGTCGTCTCTTCGTGATCGCTGCCGGGCATGGTCGCCGTCACGAGGAAGTAATACTGTCCCTCGGGGCAAAGCTCGTATTTTCCGGTGCGGGTGTTGTAGACGGTTCCGTCCCACTCGCCGTAGGTCAGCGCATAGAAATCGCTGATCGACAGCATCGTATAGGCAGCCTGTGCGCTCGAAATATCGACGCCGAGCAGCTTCGGGATCTGCGTTGCGGAAATGTTGGTACGCAGCGGGGTGCCGTTTTCATCCGTCACCTCGACGGTCAGCGTCTGCGCGGAACGGAGCATACCCAGCAGCGGGAACGCCTGCTCCATATCGCGGTCGCCGTTCGGAGAGAAGGAAATGTACTCGGGATCGATCTTGCCCTCCGCCGTGACGCCGGAAACGAACTGTCCGGAGCCGACGCCGGTCGAGGGGTAGCCGGTAGTCTCAAAGTAGATGCTCTCGCCGGTGTAGCTTGGCTCGTCAATGATCCGCTCGCAGCCGTACCAGTCGCCGTAGAACGCCAGTACCGGCAGGCTCAGATCCTCGCAGCCGTCGCCGTGCATCACAGCGAAGCCTTCGACATAGTGGTTGTATTCCGCAGAGCCGACGCCCACCGTCGCGTTCACAGTCGCCTTGCCGCCCGCAGGAACGGTCACGCTGGAGGCGCTGTAGGTGATCTGCGCACCGGAGATCTGCTTGACGGTATAGTCGCCGTTCTCCGCCGTGCAGTCGGTGTAGAGCGCATCGGGAGTCAGCGTGTAGGTCTGCGGCTGAGTGCCATAGTTCGTCAGGGTCACCGTGAAGCTGGCCGCGGTACCGATCTCCTTGAGGGCAGCGCCGCCGAGGCCGTCCACAGTCGCCAGAACGCGGGTCTTGGCCGCGCCGACCGGATCGACCATGCCGGCGCCCTGCTGACGGACGGAATACGGTGTCGCGCCGTCGGGCTGATAAATGATATCCGCCGTGTTCATCAGCGCAAGCTTCAGATAGTCATTGATCTGGATGCCATTCAGCGACAGCTCGCCTGCCTCCTGCGCGGCCTTGACCGCTTGGAGTGTCAGCGCGGAAGCGCCGGAGACATAGGGCGTCGCCATGCTGGTGCCGCTCATGACCTCATAGCCGCTGCCGGAAGAGATCGAATAGATGTTTCCGCCGGGCGCGGAGATCTCGGGCTTGATGTCCAGCGACGGGGTGGGGCCCCAGCTGGAGAAGGTGCTCATTTCCCCGCCGTCTGCGGCAGCAAGGAACTTGGTCTCCAGTTCGTGGAATGTCACGCGCTCGCCTTTGGCTGCAAACGCCAGCAGCTCCTTGCCGAAGTCGTTGCTGACCATGATCTGACAAATCTTGCTCCAGGAGGTAGCTGCGTCGCCGCTGCCAACATTGAACGGTACCTCGCTGCCTGGCTCGTTGTTGTAAATCACAACACCGGATGCGCCGAGCATAAAGCAGAAATTGATCTTATCCTCGAAAGAAATATCGCCGCGCTGTACCACCGCGACCCACTTGGAGTCGTCGCTCGGAAGCTGAACGCTGCCAAACAGCTCGTCGAGCGTGCCGTAGCCGCAGTCGATCAGCAGAACGTCCTTGAGCGTTTCCCAGCCGTAGCGGCCCGGATTCTCCTCGCGCACTGTGTTGTAAAGCTGCGAGAAATTGAAAACTGTCGCCTCATGCAAAGCGCCGGCAGCATCCGTCATGGAGATGGTGTTGCCCTTGAGATAGGTGTTGTTGACCGAAGCAACCGACAGAACGCCGGGTGCAGTACTCGGAGCGGAGACCGCGCCGGAATCCACAACACCGAAATTGTTTGTGTTGATGCCGAGCAGCGAAGCGCTCGAGCCGTCGTTGCCTGCCGCTATGCAGCAGAGCACGCCGTCGTTGGTCGCGCACTGGAGCGCAGTCTGGAGGTAAGCCACGTCGTCATAGAAACCCGCGGTGCTGCCGAGGGACAGATTCATGATGTCCGCCCCCAGCTTGACGGCGTCCTCGATTGCACGGATGATGTCATCCGTGAAGGCGCTGCTGCCCATGCCGAACACCTGAAGGCCAAGGATCTGCGCATTGGGCGCAACGCCCGTGATGCCGCTCTCACCGCCGTTGCCGGCAGCGATGCCGGATACGTGCAGGCCGTGCGTGTTGGAATGGTTGTCCATCTCATAGTAGCCGGAATAGCTGTAGGCGAACGGGACCTTATCGGAATAATAGGTGCCGTAGCCGAGCTTCTGGATCAGAGCCTTGGCGTCGCTCTCCGTGATGCGGATCTTCGCGCCGTCGGAAAGTTTCATATCGGGATGGCTGTAGTTGACGCCGCTGTCGAGCACAGCGATCACCGTGCCCTCGCCGGTGTAGCCCATCTCCTCCCACATCTTATAGACCGTCGTCATGTGGGAAGCGTAATTCATCTTCATTTCAAAGGTCGTGACCGGAGAGACCGACTTGACGCCGGGAAGCTCCGCGACCTCCGCCATCTCGGCGGGCGTCATGTTCATCGAGAACGTGTTGACAAGATACGCCGTCTGCTGGATGGCGTCGTTGCCGGTGATCGCCTTCGCGCTGCGGATCACGGTCTGCTGTGCGCGCAGAGCCTGCACCTCCGCAGACTGGAGCTGCGCATTCAGCTCCGCGCCCATGCTCTGGACGGCGGCGCTCTGCACGGCAGGCTGCGCCTCCATTTCCACGATCACGCGGATCTCCTGATCCGGGTCGAGTTCATCCGCCGAAGCGCGGATCAGCCCGGCCTGCGCACGTCTTTCCGTCAGAGCCTTCTGCGCCGCAGCCGTGTCGATGGAGCCTTTCTGCTCCTCCTGCACGGAAGCGGTGGTATCTCGCTCCGACACATCGACGGCCTGCACCGCGACCCCGGCCAACAGGCACACGATCAGCAGCAAAACCGTCAGGCGTCTGAAAACCTTCATTTTCTGCATCGTCCGTTTCCTCCTTCTGCCCTCATTGGCTGTTTGTGCTTTCATCCATCGAGTAAAGCTGACTTTTCCGGCTTGAAAGCCCGGAGTAGAAACACTTTGCCCTTGAATTTAGAATAGAATACAGGAATACTGCAATTGTTTCAATCGATAAAGTGTTGAATCGCACTCACGTTTTGCCGGTATGCCTGTCTGTCATTTGGATTTCCGCATATTCATCCAACGAATTGTTGAATTTTTTGTAGGACTGTGTCTCTTCCGACAGACCGCAGGCGCTTTTCTCACCCATCTGCACCAAATCTTCCGCCATGCATCCCGCGTTTCTTTGCAAAAAATACAATGCGGCCGCACCGCAGGTCTGTACAGTCAACAAATTGTTGTTTCCGTTGCTTTCACTCTTGCATCGCTTGAGAACATACGGTATAATTACGACAGAAATCTCCAACAGGAGGACATACATCCATGGCAAGCAATCAGCTGAGTAAAAACATCGCCCGCTGCCGCAAGCAGATCGGCATG
>FR887127.1:0-2612 GCA_000436735.1 Firmicutes bacterium CAG:170 | reverse complement strand
TCTCCGGGCAGGCCGTCTCCCGCTGGGAGCGCGGCGGCACCCCGGATGCGGAGCTGCTGCCGAAGATCGCGGACGCACTCGGCGTCTCGCTCGATGTGCTCTTTGGCCGCGAGGCCGACCGGGAATCCGATGCCGAAACTGCGCTGAGCCGGGAGCTTGCCCGCACGCCTGCCGCCAAGCGCGTCGAGCGCGCCGAGCAGCTGGCGTGGCATATGATGAAGATCGTCGCCTCCTCCGGCGGCGGGCCGGGCAAATCCTATTTCCGTGCCATGACGGCCAACGAAAACATGGACCGGCGCAGCGCGGAGGCTCCGCAGCAGGTCCCGGTCAACAATTACTTTGATTTCGACGGCGGCATCATGCAGGCCTGCGTGGCGCGCGACTTCCACTACGCGCTCGTCATGCCGGAACCGGAGAACGGCTACGCCTCCATCATGAAAAACAGCGACGCCTACCGTAGATTTTTCGCGTTTCTCTCGCAGGAACACTATCTGGATATGCTGGTGCTGGCCTACCGCGTTCCCGGCGAGCGCAATTTCACGGCGGATTTTGCCTCCCGCCAGCTTGGGATCGAGGAAAGCGAGGCCGAGCGCATCCTTGACCATATGTATCAGACCCGGATGCTCCAGCGTTCGGAGATCCGTCTGGCCGACCGCATCCTCTACGCCTACGCGCGTCACGACGAAACACTGATCGTTCCCTTCCTGTATTTCGCGGGCGAGCTGATGCACAACTCCGATGTGTATTACAGCCTGCCCATGCGTGCGGAGCCGATCTTCAAGGCTCCGCTCGGCACGGACTCGCTCTCGCCGGACTGGTGCGACGACGCCGCGCAGAAGGAGCTGGAGCTTCCCTTCGGCGCCGGCTACACGGGCGTCTGAGCTTTGCGCTCAGACCGTTTTCCGCGCAAAACAGGACTTGCACAATGCGCGCGAAGGATGTATTCTTTTCCTCGTAGGCGTGACTTCGCTTCCATCCGAGAGGAGGGTCTGATGATGATCTATACGCAGCATTACGCATCCCCGCTTGGGACGCTTCTGCTTGCCGCAGACGACGGCGGCCTGACCGGACTCTGGTTCGAGGGCGCGAAATACTTCGCCGCCGGGCTTTCGCCGGAGCATGCCGAAGCCGAAACGCCCGTTCTCCGCGATACGGCGCGCTGGCTCGACCTCTATTTCGGCGGCAGAGCGCCGGATTTCCTGCCGGAGCTGCATCCCATTGGCTCCGGATTCCGCCAGTCCGTCTGGCGCATCCTGCGCGGCATTCCCTACGGACAGACGATGACCTACGGCGAGATCACGGCGCGGCTCTGCACGGAGACCGGTCTTGCGCATATGTCCGCGCAGGCCGTCGGCGGCGCAGTCGGGCATAACCCGATCTCCATTCTGATCCCCTGTCACCGCGTGGTCGGCTCCAACGGGAGCCTGACCGGGTATGCGGGCGGCATTCGGAAAAAGCTTGCGCTGCTCGAGCTGGAGCATATAGATGTAAGCCACTTTACGATCCCGTCAAGCGGAACGGCGCTTTGAGCCGCCATCCGGGCAAAATCAGGAGGCTGTTATGACATTACTGGCATTCTTCAAAGAAAATCCGAAGGCCGCGCTGGGCTTTTCCGGCGGCGTGGACTCGTCGTACCTGCTCTATGCCGGTGTGCAGGCAGGTGCGGACATTCATCCTTATTATATAAAGACGGCCTTTCAGCCGCAGTTCGAGCTGGACGACGCGGAGCGCCTCTGTGCGCAGCTTGGCATACCGCTGACCGTGCTGGAGCTGGACGTGCTCAAAAACGAGGCCGTCACGGCAAATCCCCCCGACCGCTGCTATCACTGCAAGACGGCGCTCTTCGGCGCGCTCTCCGCGCAGGCGCTGGCCGACGGCTATACGCTTCTGCTGGATGGCACAAACGCCTCCGACGACGCGGGCGACCGTCCCGGTATGCGTGCGCTGAAGGAACTGCATGTGTGCTCTCCGCTGCGGGAATGTGGTCTCACCAAGGCAGAAATTCGCCGTCTCTCCCGCGAGGCCGGTCTGTTTACCTGGGACAAGCCCGCCTATGCCTGCCTCGCCACGCGCATCCCGTCCGGCGACGCCATCACGGCGGAAAAGCTGCTTGCGACAGAGCGCGCAGAGGCGTTTTTGTTCTCGCTCGGGCTGACGGACTTCCGTGTCCGCAATTACCACGGCGCGGCGCGGCTCCAATTCCCGGAAGCCCAGCTGAATGCCGTTCTGGCGCGCCGGGCAGAAATTCTGCAAGAGCTGAAAAAGGACTATCCGGCGGTGCTGCTGGACTTGGAGGTGCGCGGATGAGCGAAAATCTGCATGAAATTCTGAAAGCCGTTCAGGACGGAACGCTTTCCGTCGCCGACGCCGAGCTGCGGCTCAAAAAAGCGCCGTTTGAGGATCTCGGCTACGCCAAGGTCGATTTCCACCGCAGCCTGCGTCAGGGCGCGGCGGAGGTGATCTACGGCGCAGGTAAGACGCCCGCTCAGATTCTCGGCATTGCCGAAACGATGCGCAAAAACGGCGTCGATCCCATCCTTATCACCCGCATCAGCGCGGAGGCCGCGCAGCTGATCGGCCAGTCGCTTCCGCTGGACTACCGCCCGGATGCG
>FR887126.1 GCA_000436735.1 Firmicutes bacterium CAG:170 | reverse complement strand
GAGCCGCAGGAGCCTGAAAAAGAGAAACAAAACAGAAACGGCGATTAAACAAAACGTTTCCAAAAAGAAAAGTGTGTAATCATATTGTAATTCTTGCGGACGCAGCACCATATTTTGACGTCAAACAAAATTTGACAACAAAATGTGGGACTGATGCCGAAAAACCATGGGAACTCCTTAAAGTTTCCTTAAGGTGATTGAAATTTTACGGAATTATGATACACTTAACATGAGCAAATTGGGTAAAGAAACACTTCAAACATAACAAGGAAGAGAGGTACATCACAATGAAAAAGAGTATGAGCAGAATTGTCTGCGCCCTTCTGGTCGTGGCAATGGTCTGCGCAATGATCCCGGCTGCGCTGGCTGCACCCGTAAGCGGAGTCACGCTGAACCAGAACAGCCTGAATTTGAAGCCCGGCGATACCGCGACGCTCGTCGCGACGGTCGCTCCGGACGATGCACACGACAAGACGCTCACATGGGAATCCAATGATACCAATGTTGTGACCGTTTCGAACGGCGCTGTCACCGCTGTCGGTGCAGGCTCCGCGACCATCACGGTTACCAGCGCGGCTGACAACACCAAGACTGCGACCTGCGCTGTCACGGTTGCCAAGGCCAGCCTGACCATCGAGAACCCGAATTACACGGTTCCCGCAGTTGCCATCGGCACTGACCTGCCCCAGCTTCCTGCGACCATGCAGGCAAAGGGCGAGGGCGCCAACGCCGCGACCTGCAACATCGCATGGAACGAAGCAGACGTGCTTGCGTACAACAAGAACGTTGCTGGTACCTATGTGATCAATGGTATTGCATCCCTGAGTGCTGAGGACGAGGCCAAGTACACCCTGACCGGCAATGCCGTCACCGCCACCATCGTGGTCGGCAATACCCCGGTCATCACCATCGGTCAGCCCGTCCCGCAGGACATGAAGATCAAGAAGGGTGCGACCAACAAGACGCTTCAGGTCGTCGCTACCGCTGCGGCAGGCGACAAGAACCTGACCTCCGCCATCACCTATCAGTGGTATAAGTCCAATGGTATCGGCTCCTATGTGCCCATCGCCGGCGCTACCAGCTCTGTCCTGACCATCACGGACACGGCGACGGCAGGCAAGACTACCTACTACTGCACCATGAATGTCACCGACCCCGACACGCAGCTGAAGGCCGCTTCCGTCAGCACGACGCCGGTCACCGTTGAGGTCTGCGACGCCTATAAGGTCACGCTGACCACCACGTCTATTACGCCGCTGAACACCAGCGTCACCGTCGGCACGAACCCCGTCATTACCGCGACCGTTCAGGAATTCGACGAGGCGAAGGGCGACTACAAGCAGGCTCTGAACTACAACACCCTCGTGTGGTCCACGGACGCTTCCGCCTATTACGCAACGATCGCTGCGTCTCTGGCGAACAACACCGCGACCCTGACGACGAACGCCGTCAACAACACCGCCGGTATGACCGTCAAGGTCACCGCGACGATCAAGGACACCACCTGTGCCGGTACGCTGGATATCCGCGTTGTTCCGGGCGCTGCCTCTGACATCACCTTCGCGCTCAACGGCGCCAGCGCGGCCTTCACGAAGGATCCGTTTGCGAACGCTGTCAGCGCCGTTACCGGCGGCACGCAGATGAAGTTCAACGACTACATCTACTACACCGGCGGCAAGACGCTTTCCTATGTCGTGTTCAACACGCCTTACGGCGGCGCACTGTATGCTGCCGGCACCACTACGCTGCTGCCCTCCGGCACGAAGTGCTACTACACGCCTTCGACCGCGCTCCGGCAGTATGCTCTGGAAGGCGTCTACTTTGTTCCGACGACCTCTTCCAGCACTCCGTACGTTACCTACACTGCTTATGACGCCAACGGCGGCGTCATCGCCACCGGCAAGGTCGTTATCCAGGGCGCCAGCGCGGACATTGAATACGATGTCGCAGCCGGTCAGAGTGTCCGCTTCGACGAGGACGACTTCCAGAAGTTCTTCAGCGAAGCCTACAACCGCGGCACGCTGAGCTATGTCAAGTTCGACACGAGCTATGACAAGAACCTGAACACCAGAACCTACGGCTATCTGTACGAGAGCAGCGACAGAAACGCGGATACGGTCGACAGCCGCACCGAGTACTGCTACAACGCGACCTCCCGTCAGTATGATCTGGACACCATCGTCTTTACGGCAGGCTCCAGAACCAGCAAGTACACCATCAACATCCCGTTTGTTGCCTACGGCACCAAGTCCAACGGCACGAGCGCTCAGGTCGAGGGCAACGTAGCCATCACCGTCAACGACGGTAAGGTCTCCTCCATCTACTCCATCGGCACCAGCTTCAAGGGCGATCTGGTCAAGGCCATGGCTCCCGAGAACGTCACCAACAGCCAGCTGGCCAACTACTATGTGGTCTTTGGCGATGTGACCAACGGCAGACTGTACTACGCCTATGACACCATTGCCTCCGCGAAGGAAGTCACCAACAAGCTGAGCTTCTTCTTCAGCGCCGGCAGAAACGATCTGGCCCTGTCCGACGTCTACTTTGTACCGGCAGCCGGTGCGCAGACCGCAAAGGTCACCTACACCATCTATGACGGCAAGAGCAAGATCGAAAGCGGCTCCCTGTCCTTCAACATTGTTCAGCAGACGAAGTCCAACTACTTCAATGACGTTACCGAGAGCAACACCGGCAAGTGGTCCGCAAACGCGATCGACTTCATGTCCTACAACTCTCTGGTCAACGGCACTGCCAACAAGAGCTTCAGCCCGAGCCAGACCATGACCCGCGGTATGCTCGTTACGATCCTGTACCGTATCGAGGGCAAGCCGTCCGTCAACGTCTCCAACCCGTTCAAGGATGTGGACAAGAACAGCTATTACTACGACGCCGTTCTGTGGGCTTATAAGAATGACATCGTCACCGGCACCTCCAAGTCCACCTTCAACCCGAACGGCGCGGTCACCCGTGAGCAGATCGCGGCGATCCTGTATCGCTACGCCGGTAAGCCCAGAACGACCGGCACTCTGAGCGGCTACTCCGACAGAAGCAAGGTCAGCTCTTACGCCGAGACGGCCATGGCATGGGCCGTCAAGGAAGGCATCATCACCGGCAAGTCCGCTACCACGCTGGATCCGGCCGGTAAGGGCACCCGTGCGGAGGTCGCGGTCATGCTGTACCGCTACCTGACCAAGTAATTTCGGGCAGCTTTCCAAACTCCATAAAACGCAAGCAGCGCGGCGCCGAGGCGTCGCGCTGCTTTGTCGTTTCAATGGGGCGGAGCTTGTTTGGAATCGATTTACAGCATGAACAGCGCCTCGCGCACGACCTCACCGACTGTCGGGTGCGGGAATACGATCTTATCCAGATGCTGCACGGGAAGCTTGGAATGGACCATCATGGCTGCGCCATAGATGATTTCAGAGGCGTAGGAGCCAATCAAGTGGACGCCCACGACGCAGCGATTTTTTCTGTCATAAAGTAGCTTACAGAATCCAGTTCCCTTTGGGTTTTCGGCCAGATAGCGGCCAGAGAGAGCCATCGGCGCCTTGACGACTTGTATATCCAGCCCCTTCTCCAGCGCACTCTGCTCCGTTTCGCCGACACTGGCCACTTCAGGCGTGGTGTAAATTACAGAGGGAATGATCGAATAGTCGACCCTGTCCTTTTTGCCGAGCATGTCGTTGACGGCGACCTCTGCCTCACGGTATGCCGTGTGCGCCAGCATCAGCTTGCCGTTGCAGTCACCAATTGCCCATACGCCGGGGATATTTGTACGCATGTGCTCGTCAGTCACAACTGCGCCGCGTTCAAGTGCAACACCGATTGCTTCTGTATTCAGTCCGCTCACGTCCGCGCGGCGGCCCGCTGAAAGCAAAACGCGGTCACAGGAAATCTCATGTTTCCCTGAAGCATCGGAATAGATCACGCTGTGCTCTGTGAGAGACTCGACTTTGGCGTTGAGACAGAATTCCATGCCTTGTTTTCTGTAGGTGCGCATTAACAGTGCGCAGATCTCGGGGTCGGTATTGCCTGCAATTTTAGACATCATTTCGATCACGGTGACCTTTGTACCGATCGACGCAAAGTAACAGGCCATCTCAAGCCCGATTACGCCCCCGCCGATGCAGACCAGTGAGTCGGGCTTAGCCTGTAGGGAGAGAAGCTCCCTATTTGTCATTACAAAGCCGGAGGCGAGTCCATCTCTCACGCCGGGAATTGGCGGTACTACGGCGCTGGAGCCAGAGGCGAGCACAAGACGTGGTGCAAACAGGGATTCCGCTCCAGCGGAAACAGTGAACAGATCGCCCGTTTTGCCGGTGATCTTACCCTCAGTAGAGAAAACAGCGACCCCGTGCTTCTTCATCGATACACCTACGCCGCGGACGAGCGTTTGAACGATGCCGTCTTTGCGCACGACAGCTGCTGCATGATCGTAGGAAACGTTTTGCGCTGCGATACCGTACTCCTCGCAGTGCAGCATTGTTTGGTATTGCTTAGCGCAGTAGAGCAGACTTTTTGTGGGGATACAGCCCTCATTCAAGCATGTGCCGCCAAGGGCACGCTTTTCAAGAAGTGCAGTTCGCAGGCCCGCCTTTCCTGCGCGCTCCGCACACAGATATCCGCCTGGGCCGCCGCCGATGATAATCAAATCAAATTGTTGCATGAAGTCATACCTCCTTTGTTCTCAGTGTAGCATAAGAAGTGTTGACTTGGAAATGCTTTTTTCTGATGGGTCTATTCTGTTTTTATTATTTTATGTTGTTTTCTGAGCTAGAAAGCAGCTTTCCAAAGAAAAGGCTTATGAAATGTCTAGGGTGTATCTGAAAACTCCCAACGTACCCGGACGGTGGGCCTTTTCACGCCGCGCCTGTAGGACTCCTCAAAGTTCCTGTCTACCGTCTCCTGCGAGATCCTGCCGGTCTGGAGATATTCGTTCATCATTTCCTCAATGGCAGGCTTGAGCACCTCCTGACGTGCCGCAAACGGCATTGAGAGCGTCTGCTGGATGGCCGCCGCCGTCTGCCCGCGCACCCTGCGCAGATAGTCCTGCGCCTTCTTCGGAATGCTGTCCAGCGTGAAAGCCGCCGCCCCCTCTGCGCCGGCGTCAGATTCCGACACATCCTCAGCAGCAGAAAATTTTTCTTGACTTTTCTGCTCCACGCTGCGTATACTGGTATCAGAAGAGTTAGCGTCGGCGGCATTGTTGCCGTTAACCCCGGCAGCGAAAGTCCGGGGGGCGTTGTCTCTTCTTTTTTTTCAGCGCAAATGTGTATACAAAATTCCCATCCTCGCGCTCCATGACGTCCAGATTGAAGTCATACACGCCATTTCTCGACGGCTGCTGCTCGTCAACGTAGTTGATTGCATTTACGAAATAATGCCAGCGTTCGCTTCCGTCGTGCGCAAGCGTTTCTTTAATACCGCCCTTGCTGGCATCATAGGTCGATTCACTTGCGATCTCCCAGATATCATCCGCAAGGTTCAGAGAAATAAGGCGCTCCGTCCTTGTCCCTCTGCGATTGCCGAACGCCATCTTCCCGGCGAATTCCTGACCGTTTGATTCCCCGTCAAACCGTGCAGAGATCGAACGTTCCTTGCCATTCTGTAAAATTGTAAGCTGGAGAGGCTTCTTCGACCAGACAGACTTAATCAGGCTATAAAGATACTCCTGTTTTTCAGTTGCGGTCATATCGCTGCTGAAATCGCTCTTATAGGTCTTTAGCCCATTCGACCCATATCCGACCATACTGTACTTCTCCGGCGGGCCTCTGGTCCCGCCGTTTTCTTCTGCCGCCTGCTGCGCGTCCTGCGCGGTCTTGGCGGCTTTTTGTATGATCCTTGTCTTTGCTTCCGGCAGCCGGTCCATGCCCGCGTAGGCGTCCGCGCAGATCTCCTCGATGTACGCATCCAACTCGTCGCCGTCGTAGCAGCCCTCGTATGCCTCGGCATACCGCTGTGCAAGCTCCCGAATACCGTCCTCTCCCAACTCGTCTTCCAGCGCCTGACGCTCCGGTTCCCGCAGCACCATGAGCGTCGTTTCATCCGCATGCAGGATCTTATTTGCAAGAAGCTCCTTGTGCAGCGCGTGATATACCGGCAGGAGCCAGCGCTCTCCGGCAGTAAGGACCCAGTTGGACATGGTCTGCCGGGAAACGGGCAGACCGAGCCTGCGCAGCTCCTGCTCCTGTCTGTAAAGCGGCAGCGCAAGCATATATTTGCTGTTCATGATCTGCGCCAGCAGACTGGCCGATACGCTCCCGCTGCCCGGCAGAAGTGCCGGCGGAACGGTGCTTTTCTTCATGGGAACACAGGCTTTCTCTTTTTCGCATTGACGCCAGCGCCCTGCTTCGCCGCTCTGCTGGATCGGCGTCCCGTATTCCGGGCATTCGTTGACCGGCGTGTCCGTGTAGTACCGCTTCGCGTTGTTGTACCGCACCCGGCATTCGCTGCTGGAGAATTTCTGCCGCGTGATGTGGCACGTTGGCGTAAAGCCCATCCCACAGTTCAAGCATGCCAGCTCATTCGCCATAAAGCCATCCTCCTCGTGTGTTTCTTCCATTTTACCACACTGGGAAAGGTTCACGACTATTTGACGCTTACCTCCGCGTAGAGTAAGGAAGCGCAGAAGGAAAAAGAGGAGTGCGAAAGCGGCCAAGATCTCACAGAGGAAATTTGTGCAGTGGCTGAAGCGGTAATACCAACATAAAACATGCGGGACAAGGCAAGCTTGTCCCGCATATTCGTATTTGTGCTGTGCCCTTGAAAACAGCGCCAATCAAAGCTCCTGCGGCATCTGCCATGCTTCGATACCGGTATGCAGCAGATGGTGCGAACGCTCCGACAGGGGCTTGCCAAGATACTCTTTGTAAAGCGCCTGCACATCGGGGTTTTCATGTGAGAAACGAAGGTGCATCTTGTGGTCAAGTCTCCACAGGACATTTCCGCGCGCCTCGGCGCACTCCTCGCCGTCGTGAATCGGCTGGCCGCCGCCGCCTGCGCAGCCGCCGGGGCAGGCCATGACCTCAACGAAGTCATACTGCACGTGGCCGGAGGCAATCGCCTCCATGAGCTTCCTGGTGTTGCCGAGTCCACTGACCACCGCCGTGCGGACCGTGCCTGCACCGGGAATGTCGAAACTCGCTTCCTTCCAGCCCTGCATGCCGCGCACAGCAGTAAAGGCATCGGGGTCCGGATTTTCACCGGTCACAAGATAGTACGCGCTGCGAAGCGCCGCGTCCATGACGCCGCCGGTCGCGCCGAAGATCACCGCCGCGCCCGTACCGGAGCCGAGCGGCGAATCGAAGCTGCTCTCCTCCAAGGCCGCCGGGTCGATCATCGAGCAGCGGAGCATACGAACCAGCTCGCGCGTGGTGATGACCACGTCCACGTCCGGATCGCCGCAGGCATCACGCATCGTCGGAAGCTCTGCTTCTGCCTTTTTGGACGTACACGGCATCACGGAGATGACACGCATATCTTTCGGGTCGACGCCGATCTTCTCTGCGAAATAGCTTTTGGCCACCGCACCGAACATCTGCTGCGGCGATTTCGCGGTAGAGAGGTTCTTTGCAAACTGCGGGAACTGCCCCTTTACGAACCGCACCCAACCGGGACAGCAGGAGGTAAACATCGGCCAGGAATACACATCCCTGTGCGTAAAGCGCTCGATGAACTCGCTGCCCTCTTCCATGATGGTGAGGTCGGCGCTGAAATTGGTGTCGAATACATAATCAAAGCCCAGCTCCCGCAGTGCGGAAGCCAGAACGCCCGGCGCGGCCTGTTCAGGTGAGAGACCAAAATACTCTGTCCATGCCGCGCGGACAGCAGGTGCAACCTGTACGACGGTCGTGAGGGTGGGATCGGCGAGCATGCGGTAGACGTGGTCGGTATCGTCGCGCTCCTCCAATGCGCCGACCGGACAGTGGGTCACACACTGTCCGCAATAGGTGCAGAGGGACTGGGAAAGGCTGTCCGCCTTTGCCGTGCCGACGGTCGTCCGGGAGCCGGTGCCAACCAGATCCCAGATATGCACGCCCTGCACCTTATCGCACACCTGCACGCAGCGCATGCACTTGACGCAGCGGTTTTCAAAGCGCAAAATGGGCGCGGAATAATCGACGGAGGCCGGGCGCAGCTTTTTCTGATAAGGCGCGCCGAGCAGATTATAGTCGTTGGCGAGCTTCTGCAGCTTGCAGTTGCCGCTGCGCGTACACTTGACGCAGTTTACCTCGTGCTGGCTGAGAAGAAGCTGCAGATTGACGCGCCGCGTCATGCGCACCTTCTGGGAGTTCGTGTGGATGACCATGCCCGCATGCACCTCGTTGTCGCACGCGGCGACAAGCGTTTCCTGTCCCTCGACCTCGACCATGCAGATGCGGCAGGCGCCGATCTCGTTGAGGTCCTTGAGATAGCAGAGCGTCGGAATGTCAATATTGGCCGCGCGCGCGGCGTCCAAAATGCTGGTTCCCTCCGGCACGCAGACGGTTTTGCCGTTGATCGTGAGTGTTACCATCTTTCGATTCTCCCTCCCTTGAAGATGCCGTAGCCGAAGTGGTCGCAGCGCAGGCAGCGTCCGCTCTCTGCACAGGCCTCTTCGTGCGTCATGCCGCATTCAATGTCTTCAAAATCACATTTGCGCTGGGCAGCCTCGCGCTCTTTGGTGTTGACGCGGCCGCGCGCGGGACAGACATCCAGATGCGGCGCGGGGATCTCCACATCGGTGCGGATCTCATGGTGGAAGCCGAGCTGCTCGTCGATATTGGCCGCCGCG
>FR887125.1 GCA_000436735.1 Firmicutes bacterium CAG:170 | reverse complement strand
GATTGTTGGTTTTCACAAACCAATGACCAGCGCCCTTTTTGCGTTCAAAAAGAGCGCTAAAAATCATCCATGATTTATTTGAGCGTCAAACATCTTTAGAATTCGTTCTTCGCCTAACATATGACCGTAATGCCTATTTGACGCAGGAGAAACACACCGGAATTCTGACCGCAGATGGAGCCGGCGCAGCTTCTTCGCCTGGTCAGCCGGCCGGAACGATCACGACAGACTACACCTATGATGTTCTCGGACGTATGACATCAGTCACAGACGGCAGCGGAAACCTTACTGCATATACCTATGATGCAGCAGGAAACGTTACGCAATGTACAAATCCTGACGGAACGTTTGTCCGTTATGATCGTGATTATGTTGGCAACAAGCTCACAGTGACAGATGAAAACGGTTCGCAGCTCCGGTATACATACACACCGCTCGGCCTGGAATACGAAACGATCGACATGCAGAGCGGCCTTGTCATGACCCGAAAGGAATACGACGAGCAGTCCCGGCTCTGCAAGCTCAGCGATTTTGTGAACGGAGCAGTGACCGAATATACCTACGATGTGTCTGACCGGATCTTGTCGGAGACAGTCGTGCAGGACACGGTCATCCTGTCTCAGACGCGCTATGCTTACGACGACGCGGCTGAGAGCGGTCTGTACCAGAAGGTCACCAAAACAGTCGTCGGCGATGCGGCGGCCCCGTCCATTGTCACAACACAGTACACGGATAAATGCGGAAATGTCGTCAAGACCGGCCAGCTTCTGAACGGCACAGAACATCTGGACACTTTTGCGTATGATTATGTCGGGAACAAAACGCTGGAATTGTCTGCTGCTGACGCTGCAAGGAATCTTCCCTTTACCGCAAAATACGAGTATAATGAAAACGGGCAGGTCGTAAAGGCGTACAATGCGGCCGGGCAATTTACCACAAGCACTTACAACGCCCTTGGACAGCTGATCCAGACGACAGACTATGCAGGAACGCCTACAGCATATACATACGATGCTCTCGGCAGGCTTCTTTCGCAGACGGTCACCATTGAAGACGATATCACGGCGGTCAGCAAATACGAATATGATGGCTGCGGCAATATCATCCGGGAGTGGAAACCCGTACAGGCTGTCGGCGCAGCCGCAGAAATGGTATCGTAACAAGCTACACATATGATGCACTGGGGCGCGTTCTTTCCGTAAGCGCCGGCAGCGGTGATTCTGCGCAGACGATTCTGTACACCTATACCAAAACAGGACAGCTGCGCAGCGAGGAAAACGGATGGCAGAGATCCACATATGCGTATGATGCGATTGGACAGCTCATTGGAACAGAGGAGGTTGAATTAGCCAGTCTCCCGGCTGTGGAGTCTCCTGTTTACAATATTACGCTCGATGCAAATGGCGGAACTGTCACAATGCGTTTCAGCAATTAATCCAGCAAGCTGGCGATAAGGCTGAGGCTATTTCCGACGCTGCGCAACAATCTGCCTCCGGAGGTGGTTCAGGTTCACCGTCCGGCCCCAACAATTGGAATCATCGTGATTATTTTTTAAAGCAGATTCAAAACAAGAGGCTACGGAATTTCGTAAGTGAGTTATATCGTGCGGATGCCCAAATAGGTGACGGTGGGACTGCTGATATGCTCCGGTATGAATTTGATAATGGACTTCATTTAAGACATCTTCAAAAAGCCAAAAACGCAATTACTCGTTTGGAAAAAATTTTACGCATAGAAAACCTTTCAAAAAATGAACTTCAAATTCTATATCGCATTCGTAATGATTTATATAATGCTGTGAAATATGTCGGAGGTTAAAATGAAGTATATAAATGCTGTTCATGATTTATTGATAGCTTTTTCGGATTTACCGCTAGGCGATTATGAAAGTTCGCTCGATCTTCCATACATAATATATGGTGAATGTTTCGCACCATATATAAGAAAAATGATAACAGAAAACGACAGAAAAGAATTAAAACATATCTTCTCGTTTCTTGAAGACATGGCAAAATCCGAAGATGAAGATACTAGAGATCTCCTCCAGGTTGCAATTCTAGAAACATTTTGGGCTGATAAAGCTATATTTTCATTTGTGAAAAAGTATATGCATCCACACACAAGAGAGCTTTTTAATTCCATTGGAGAGTACCTTTTCAGGCCGTAAACATCTCAAATAATATATTGCTGTATTTTCTCACATGGAACTCAGCCTAGAGTAAGTTGTCTATGCAAACGGGGCCACGCAGGCTGCTTATACCTATGACACGAATGGTAACCGGGCCAGTCTGACCTACGCGAACGGCGTGACCGAGACCTACCGCTACAATAAGGCAAATTGGATCATTTCGCTCGAAAACCGGAACAACAGCGGCCTGATCTCGTCTTATACATATACCTATTATGCCAGCGGGAGCCAGAAGACAAAGACGGCTGCTGACGGCAAGGTCACGAGCTATGTCTATGACGGCCTGAACAGATTGGTGCAGGAGAGCGAAACGGGCGCACTGACGCAGAGCTATACCTACGACGCCCGCGGCAACCGCGCGGCAATGACGGTCACCGGCACGGAGAGCTATGCCGTAAGCTATACTTACGACGCCAACAACCGCCTGCTGACCGAGCAGAAAACGCAGGGCCTGCTGACGGATCTGACGACGTATACCTATGACGCGAACGGAAATCTGCTCTCAAAGACGGTACTTGCAGGAAACGGCGGCGCGGCTGGCTCGACCTACGTCTACAACACCCTGAATCAGCTCGT
>FR887124.1 GCA_000436735.1 Firmicutes bacterium CAG:170 | reverse complement strand
CGGTCACATTGGGAGTTGGAAGAATACACCCTGGGTGTCCAACTTCATTTTACAATCGACCCTGCCTAAAACTATTTCCCTGATAGCATTATAAAGAGAACCCCACTTTCTTCCCACTCGTTCAAAAAGTGGGGTTCATTTTATATTATACGATAAAATACAGAATCAGCGGGATGCACAGCGCATACAGCACCGGATGCACTTTCTTCGCGTCGCCGGTCAGCACCTTGATGAGCACATCCGTCAGAACCCCCAGACTGATTGCCGCAGCAATATCGCCGGTGAACGTGCCGAACAGGATCATGACGAACGGTCCGAAACAGCTCTTGAAGTCGGAGAAGTCCATCTTCGTAAAGCCGGACAGCATGGAGAAGCCAACAAAGATCAACGCCACGCCGGTGACAGCCGTCGGGATCATTAAAAACAGCGGTGAGAGGAAAATGCAGGCAAGGAACAGCACGCCAGTGACAATTGCAGTCAGACCGGTACGGCCGCCAGCTTCTACGCCGATGGTAGACTCGATGAACGTGGAGATGGTGGTGCAGCCGGTTGCAGAACCGACGACCGTACCAACGGCATCCACCAGAAACGGCTTTTCAATGTGCGGGAAGTTGCCGTCCTCATCGAGCATGTTGGTCTGCGCGCCCACAGAGATCAGCGCGCCGAAGGTCGCAAAGAAGTCACCGGTGAAGAGAATGAGGATCCAGACCAGCGCGCCGGGGATGTCAGCAAGAATTGACTTGAAATCGTAGCACAGCACCAGATTGCCAAGTTCACTGAAATCCGGGACTGCCACCAGCGAGCCCGGCAGGCTGGATACTCCCATGGGAATGCTGATAATCGTGCCAGCAATGATACCAATCAGGATTGCACCGCGAACCTTGTAGGCTGTCAGCACACCCATGATGAGCATGGTAATGACAGCCAGCAGCACGGCCGGCTGCGTGAAATCGCCCAGTGCAAGGCCGCTGTCACTGAACACGGCAAGACCGGTGTTCTTAAACCCAAGATAGGCAATAAAGAAGCCGACGGCAGTTGGGATCGCGATCTTCAGATTCTTCGGCAGAAGATCGACGACAACTTTCCGAACGCCCAGCACTGTCACTAAAATGAACAGAATACCGGAGCACAGCAGAAGGGCCATCGCCCAGCCGAATGAGAATGTACCGCTGTTGACCAGTCCGCCAAGCAGGAAGTTGGTGCCCATCGCGGTGGAAAGTGCAAGCGGCAGATTTGCATACAGACCCATGTACAGCGTGATGATGCCGCTGACCAGCGCGCACATCACAAGCAGCGCCGATTTGCTGATAACAACGCCGTTGATGTCCGTAATTGCCGCATCCGGACCAAAGCCGCAGATGGCAGAGGGTTGAACAGCCAACACATAGGCCATTGTCATAAAGGTTGTGATACCGGCGAGCACCTCACGGCGTACCGTCGTGCCGCGCTCTTCCAGATGAAAGAAATCTTTTTTCATGTTGCTCCTCTCCGAACTCTTTTCTAACACCGAGTCCACGCTCCGTTTTGAATGACCGTCTTATTCCACCGCGCCCAGAATGGGGTCGATCACCTTCTGATTGACCACGTCGATAAAGCCGCAGTCCGTGATTGCATAGGCCGGGATCGCAGCAAGGCAGATGAAGCTGAGGAACATGAACGGGATTGCAATTTCCGTCCCCATCTCATGCGCAACCTGATTGAGAGACTTTTTCTTTTCTGCCAGCTCATCGAGAGAGAGATCGCTGAGCAGACCGCAGACAGGATAGGCAACCTCTGCTGCAACCTGGCCGCTGCGGACAATAACCTGACCGCCGCCAAGCTCGGCGCAGCGGTTGACAGCCAGCGCCATATCTTCAAAGCTGTCACCCAGCACGATGATATTGTGGTTGTCATGACCGACTGAGGACGCCATTGCGCCGCCATGGATATGGAAGCCGCCCATGAACGCCTTGCCGATGTTGCCGTTTTTGCCATGACGCTCGACCTGCGCGATATAGAGCACATCCTGTTCCACGTCGCACTGTACTACGCCGTCCGCTACGTTCAGCTCAACGTCGCGGCGGTTCGTAAACGGAATGTACGGAAGCGTGTCCATCACAAGGGCTTTGACCTTCTTCGCGCCCTCCGGTGCATGAATTTTGAAGCTGTCCGCAGTGATGGGATTCTTGAGGTGCATGGTGTTCAGAACGCACGGCTCATGCACGGCAGTTTCGTAATGCACCAGCAGCTTGCCACCGTCCGTGATGCGACGGCCGCCCGCAAAGGTGGACAGCACCTTGAAGTCCTCCGCACCGGTTGTAATATTGATGTCTGCGCGGCGTCCGGGTGCCAGTCCGCCGATCTCACGCTCCAGGTTGAATGCTTTCGCGCAGTTGACGGTGACCATCTGAATGGCTTTCACGAAGTCCAGACCCATGCCAAGCGCAGTACGGAGAGAATCGTCCAGATGTCCGCGCGTCTGGAGGTCAACGGTGTGCAGGTCGTCGGTGACAATGCTGACCATCGCGGTATCCAGATGATTGTCCATGACGGTTTTCAGCAGCGTCGGCATATTGCGCGCGGCGGAGCCTTCACGCATCATCAGATGACAGCCGTTGCGCAGCCGCTCAAATACGTCCTTTTCGCAGAACGCCTCGTGATCGGTGGACACACCCGCTGCAATACATGTACTCATTGCCGGGCCGTATACATCCGGCAGATGACCCTGCAATGTTTTCCCCGGCATGGCAAGCGTGTTGTCAAACGACTCCAGAAGATCGAGGAAGCCTGCGGTGATGTAGGGACCGACGCACTCGGACAGGCCTACTGCATCCGGCCGGCGCAGCGCCTTGCGGATAATCTCCGGATTGAAGCGCCCGCCGCTTGTCTCCAGATTCGGAGAGAACGGAACGTGGGACGGTACGACAAAGTATATTTTCAGATCTGTTGCTTCCGCTTCTTTCAGGATGGCCTCAATGCCCTCCAGACCGGACACAACACCAATCTCATGCAGGTCTGTCATAATGCCAGTTGTGCCGTGCGCAAGCACTGCTTCCGCAAAGGAACGGATCGACAGTGAAGAGCTTTCCGGGTGAATGTGACCGTCCAGGAAACCGGGCGTCAGGTAGTTGCCATCGGCATTCACGACGTTTGTGCCTTCGCCGATGCAATAATCCACATCGCCCACAGCCGCAATCGTATCTCCGCAGACGGCAACGCCGCCGTCATAGATTTCGCCGGAATAGACGTTGACGATTTTGCCGTTGCGGATCACAAGATCAGCCGGCGCTTCACCTTTTGCTACGGACAGTAATTTCTGATTCATGCAGTACCTCCATACACACAATTCCGCTTATCTTCTTCTATCTTTATGGTGCATCCGCACCATGGGGCAGCAGCTTATACCTTTTCGACCGGGAAGCGATCCGGAAGGACAATGCCGGCGCGTTTGTAGATCGCCTTTGCGCGGTCGCAGGCTTCTTTCAAAATAGCTTCCTCGTCCAGCGTCATGATCTTGCGCTCACGCATGAGCCACTTTCCGTCGCACATCGTAGACTGAATATTCGCCGAGTGCATGGCGGTGACCAGTGCGGCAATTTTGTCGTTTACCGGCATCATAGACGGGCCGTGCGGGTCAATTACAATGAGATCTGCTTTCTTCCCGGCTTCCAGGCTGCCATACAGTCTCTCGTCAAGCAGCGCACGCGCGCCCCATTTGGTTGCCATGCGCAGAATGTCCTGCGACGGTACGACCGTGGGATCCAGACGCCAGCCCTTGTGGATCAGGCTCGTGAGCCACATCTCGTCCACCATATCCATGTGGTTGGAGGAGGACGCGCCGTCCGTGCCGATGGAGGGCCGCAAGCCCATGGCCAGCATCTTCGGAATCCGCGCAAAGCCGAGCACCCGCATTGCGGATGCCGGGTTATGGGAAATCTTGACCTCCCGCTTCCGGAACAGCTCCAGCTCCTCATCGGTCAGCCAGACGGTGTGCACTGCCAGAAGGTTTTTATCCAGAACGCCGAGACGCTCCAGATGCTTGACCGTTCCCTCACCCCACCGGGCGTAGGTGTATTCCTTTTCTTCCTTAGCCTCGGCAACATGCATATGAATACCGACGCCGTATTTGTCGGCAAGTTCTTTCGTGCGGACGCAAAGCTCGTCCGTGTTATTAAAAATGGTGCGCAGGCCGAACCAAACCTGTACGCGGCCGTCCGCCGTGTTATGGTATTTTTCCAGATCCAGAACCTGCTGCTCCAGTTCCTGCTCCATGGTGCGCTGCCAGATGGCGGGCAAACCCTCGCCGCAGTCCATCACAGACTTTGCAAGCTTGCCGCGCAGGCCGGACTGCGCTGTAGCACGCGCCATGCCGGAAACAAACTGGCCGCCGGGCTCGGCAAAGGAGGTGACGCCGGAGCGGATCAGCTCAAGGCTCGTCATCAGGGTGGAAACGTAGGAGTCCTCCTCGGTCATATTGCTCTCGAAGGGCCACATCCGGTCGTGCAGCCAGCAGATGAAATCCACATCATCGCCCACGCCGCGCGAGATCTGCTGGGAGGTATGGACGTGCGTATTGACAAAGCCGGGGAGAACATATTTCCCTTGCAGGTCGATGACCTCAGCATCCGCTTTCAACAGCTTCGGATCCACTTTGCCGACCGCCACGATGCGGTCGTCCTCTACCAAGACACCGCCGCCGTCAAAAACGTTATCGGTCTGGTTCATAGAAACGACATAGCCGTTCTTCAAATAGGTCTGCATGAGCTTCCTCCATTCTGCGCTTGTATATGCACCCGAAAAATGATATACTTAAGGTACAACCTATAACCATTATAACTTCAAGGGCTATTTTGTGTTTTTGCCCATTTTCGGATGTTCCCACAAAATAGAACTGATATTCTTCAGAAAAGTGTGGCGTTTTTATGAAAGAATTTTTGACCATCGGTGAGCTTGCGGATATTTTTGACATGGATGTGCAGCTGCTGCGCCACTATGACGCGAAAGGACTGCTTGTACCGCAGGTGCGAAACAGCGAAAACAGGCGCCGCTTTTATCACTTCGATCAGGTCTATCCGCTTGCTACCATCCGATATCTGCGGCGGCTGGACTATTCACTGGCACAGATTAAAGAATTCCTGCACAGCAACGGTCTGCGCGATAATTTGCAAATGCTGTCCGAGCAAGCGGAGCAAATGCGCCGCCAGAGTGATGAACTAAACGCCATGATCCAGATTATCCAGCAAAAGGTCGAGTTCATCGAACGGGAGCAGGCCGTCAGCCAGCGCGGAAAGTTTTATACCCGCACATTTCCCCGCCGGGCATATCTTCACATTGGCGAGGAAATCAATCTCTTTACGCACGAGCTGTTCTACTTCTATCCAACCATCGGCTTTTATCAGGGCGTGCGTAAATGGTTCGGCGCTTATCTGTATGATGACCAGCCCATAGAGGTGCATCGCCTGTCGGATGTCGCGGAAAAGCAGACGGTGGCGTATATTCCGGCAGGGGAATATCTCTGCGGATATCATTACGGACCATACCTGACCATACAGAATTCCATTGACCAGCTAATCCAGGAAGCCGCGCGCCGAAATCTGCCTGTGGATGACTGCGTCATCACGCCCAACATTGTCGACCAGTGCTGCGAAGGTCACCCCGACAACTACATCACCGGCTTGGAGGTGCGCATTCTTTCGCAATAACAGCCAAGAAGCTCCTGAAGCACCAAAAAGGGGCTGTCTCACTAAGAGACAGCCCCTTGTTGTAGCCACGCCAAAATGCGGGCCTTTGCATACGGTCCGGCGCACGCTCTGTCGCGGCGCTCCTTCCCGGCTTACCTTTCCGGCTTGATGTGCCAGATCTCGTCGGCATACTGCCGGATGGTGCGGTCGGATGAGAATTTCCCCGCCGAGGCCGTATTCATCAGGCACTTTCTGCCGAAGGCCAGCCGGTCGCGGTAGTCAGCGTTCGCCTGAAGCCGCGCATTCTGGTAGCTCTCGAAATCGTACATGACGAAGTAGTGATCGGGCCGGTGCCAGCTCGCGCCGTCCAGCAGCGCGGTGTAAAGCTCCTCCTGATCCGCGTCCGTCTCGACCGTACCGTCGATCAGCGTATCGACCACGCGGCAGATACGCGGGTTCTTTTCATAGATATCCCGCGAACGGTACGTCTCGCGGATGGCGTTCAGCTCCTCGACCTTTGCACCGAAGATATAATTGTTCTCCATGCCCGCCTGCTCGACGATCTCGACGTTCGCGCCGTCCATCGTGCCCAGCGTAACCGCGCCATTCAGCATCAGCTTCATGTTGCCGGTGCCGGAGGCCTCCGTTCCGGCCGGGGAGATCTGCTCGGAGATATCTGCCGCCGGGATGATGTGCTCGGCGTAAGAGCAGTTGTAGTTCTGCACGAACACGACCTTCAGCTTGCCGCTCACGTCGGGATCGTTGTTGATCAGCTCGGCGATGCGGTTGATATAGCGGATGATGGCCTTTGCGCGGCGGTATCCGGGCGCGGCCTTCGCGCCGAAAATGCAGACGGTCGGCGTGAAGTCCTTAAGCGTGCCGTCCTTGAGACCGAAGTAGATATCCATTATGGACAGCGCATTCATCAGCTGCCGCTTGTACTCGTGCAGGCGCTTGACCTGCACGTCAAAGATAAACGTCGGGTCAAGCTCGACGCCCTCCAGCTCGGAAATGACCTTGCAGAGCTGCTTCTTCTTTTCCAGCTTGATGGCGTTGAACTGCTTGACGGTCATATCGTCGATCATGGGCTTGAGCTGCGCCAGACGGTCGAGATCGGTCAGGAAGCCTTCGCCGATCCGGCTTTCGATCAGGCCGCAAAGCTCCGGGTTGCTGAGGCCCAGCCAGCGGCGCGGCGTGATGCCGTTGGTCTTGTTCTGGAAGCGCTCGGGATAGACGGCGTACCAGTCCTTGAACAGGTCGTTTTTCAGGATCTCCGTGTGGATGCGGGCCACGCCGTTGACGGCGGTGGACACATAGACGGACATATTCGCCATATTGGCGCTGCCGTCCTTGATGATCGCAAGGCCGGAGCCGGGGAATTCGTGCTTGAGGCGGGCGTCGATCTTCTCGATGACCTCGCAAAGCTCCGGCACGACAGAGCGCAGCAGCTCCATATCCCACTTTTCCAGCGCCTCGACCATGACGGTGTGGTTGGTGTAGGAGAACACATGCGAAGCGACCTCGAACGCCGCCTCAAAGTCCATGCCCTCGAGCATCAGCAGGCGGATCAGCTCCGGGATGGACATGGCCGGATGCGTATCGTTGAGCTGGATGGCCGTGAACTCATGCAGACGGTAGTAGTCGTTGCCGTGCGCAGCGCGGAAGTCGCGCAGAATATCCTGAAGCGACGCGCTGGACAGGACGTACTGCTGCTTGATGCGCAGGCGCTTGCCCTCCCATGTCGAGTCGTTCGGATACAGGACGCGGGTGATGTCCTCGGCCTTGTTCTTCTTTTCCAGCGCCTTGGCGTAATTCTGCGCGTTGAAGGCGTCGAAATCCAGCTCCTTTTCGGCCTCGCACTGCCAGAGGCGGAGCGTATCGATCGTATCCGTTCCGTAGCCGATGACCGGCATGTCATACGGCACGGCGATGACCGTCTGGTCGGCAAAATCCACCTTGACCGCGAGCTTATCGCGCCGGTGGCTCCACGGGTCACCGTACTTCGTCCAGTCGTCGGCGTTCTCGCGCTGGCTGCCGTGCTCAAACGACTGCTTGAACAGGCCGAAGCGGTAGCGCAGGCCGTAGCCCGTCAGCGGCAGATCACAGGTCGCGGCACTGTCGAGAAAGCAGGCGGCAAGCCGTCCAAGACCGCCGTTGCCAAGTGCGGCGTCCTCGATCTCTTCCATGCAGCCGATGTCCACGCCCTTCTCGAGGAAGGCCTTTTTGACCTCGTCGAGAATGCCCATGTTCAGAAGATTGCTGAATACCAGCCGTCCGACCAGATACTCGGCGGAGAAGTAGAACGCGCGGCGGCCCTCGGCCTGACGCTTCTTCGTCTCCGTCCAGTTCTCGTTGCACTCCATCATCAGCACCGTGCCGAGGCACTCATGCAGGCGCTCGGGCGTGGTCTCCTGAAGCGTTTCGTCGTGGCGCAGCTTGAGCATGGCCTCGGTCTGCTGGACGATTCGTTTAACGTGATAACTCATATAAGCACTCCTTATAAAACACTCGGATATGGAAAACGATACCCGTGAACGCACGGGTATCGCTTTTTGCAATTTCTGCTTTCGCCTGCGTGCGCTATAGAACAGTTTCGGTATTTTACCGGAACATTATACGCGCCCGGCTGCATTTGTCAAGTCCGCGATTTCCTCTGCCAGTCTGTCTGTCAGCTGTGCGCGCTCCGCACGCCAGCGCCAGTTTTCGACCTTGAGCGTGCCCGGCTCGTTCATCCGGGCCTCCGCGCCGAGTCTCAGATAGTCCTGCATCTGCGCGACGAACAGATCCGCCTTCGAGTCCATTCCGGCGTGGATGATCGCCTGTGCCAGATCGTCGTCCGGCCCGATGTGCAGATACTCGCGGGCGTAGGCGTCGCTTTCTGGCGAGAGTCCCGCGACCCACTGATACAGCGTCTCGTTGTCATGCGTCCCGGTATAGCAAATGCAGTTGCGGTCGTAATTGTGCGGCAGGTAGTTGCTCGGCTCGCGCGGATCGAACGCAAACTCCAGCACCTTCATGCCGGGGAAGCCGGATTCCTCCACCAGCTGGCGGACCTCCGGCGTCAGGAAGCCGAGATCCTCCGCAATGAAATCGATCTGCGGATAGGCTTTTTTGATCGCGCCGACGAGCTTCATGCCCGGGCCTTCGACCCATTTGCCGCAGCGCGCGGTACGGTTTCCGGCGGGAATGCTCCAATAGCTGGACAGGCCCCGGAAATGATCGATGCGCACAACATCGAAGGCCCGTCCCGCCGCGCCGATGCGCTTGAGCCACCAGTCGTAGCCGTCGCGCTCCATCTTGCCCCAATCATAGATCGGGTTGCCCCAATACTGGCCGTTGGCGCTGAAGCCGTCGGGCGGGCAGCCCGCCACGCAGCGCGGACGGCGCGTGCGCGTGAGCTGGAAGTTCTCCGGATTTGCCCACACGTCCGCCGAGTCCAGCGGCACATAGATCGGCACGTCGCCGATGATGCGGATGCCCTGCTCCCGCGCGTAGGCGCGCAGCGCGTTCCACTGCCTGCTGAACACATACTGGACGAAATACTGGTATTCCACGTCGTCGCGCAGGTGTTCGCCATACTCGCGCATGGCCTCCGGCTGGTGCAGACGGATGTCGAGCGGCCACTGCGTCCACGGGCCGTCGTTGTAATAGCCCTTGACGGCCATGAACAGCGCGTACTCGCGCAGCCACCAGCCCTCCTGCTCCACATACGCCTCAAAATCCGCCGGCGGGTCATGCCGGAAGTGGCAGAAGGCCGTATGCAGCAGGCGGGTGCGGTGCTCGTACATCCGGCGGAAATCGACCTGATCGGGCCGTTCCCCCCAGCTGTACTGCGCAAGCTCCTCCTGCGTCAGCCATCCCTTTTCCACCAGATCATCCGGGTCGATGAAATAGGGGTTCCCGGCAAAGGTGGAAAACGCCTGATACGGCGAGTCGCCGTAGCCCGGCGGGCAGATGGGAAGGATCTGCCAATAGCTCTGGTTTGCTTTTTTCAGAAAATCAATGAACGCATACGCTTCCCTGCCCAGATTGCCGATGCCATAGGCCGACGGGAGGGAGGAAATATGCATCAGGATGCCGCTGCTTCTTTTCATTTTGCTTTCACTCTTTCAGCAGGTTTCGCACGCTTTGCTTACACGAAAGCGTAAACGGTACGGTAATATGCCTTGCCTGCGCACCGTTTTCCACGCAGGCCATTATGATCTCAAAGCTGCGCAGCGCGATACGGTCCAGCGACTGCGCAATGGTGGACAGCTTCGGACAGTAGTAATCGCCGACCTTAAGTCCGTCGTAGCCGATCACGGAGATATCCTCCGGGACGCGCTTGCCCGCATCGCAGGCGGCGCGGATGGCGCCGATGGCGATCACGTCCGCCATCGCAAAGACCGCCGTGACCTCCGGCGTGTTCTTCAATATCTCCTGCATCCCGGTATAGCCGCTTTCGTAGTTATACCGGCCGGTGTGATACATCCGCGCCTCGTCAAACGGCACGCCGCAGCGCTCAAACGCCTCCATGCAGCCCCGGCAGCGCAGCGCGCTCGTATCGGAGATGGAGCGGTCGCCGCCGATCACCGCGATGCTGCGGTGGCCGGCCTTGAGCAGGTACTCCACCGCGCAGGCCGCGCCCTTGCAGTCGTCGGTCGTGACGCTGGAGAGATTCTCAAACGGCAGATGGGAGGCGTCATTGGTGACGACGACGGTCGGGATCTGGATCTTATCAAAATCCGCCAGAAAATTGCAGTTATTCGCGCCGAGGAACATCAGCCCCATAGGCTTGCGCTCCAGACACAGCTGCACCGCGCGCTTGACCTCGTTGTCGTCCTCGTCAATGAAATCGACGATCAGCGGATGCGCCGCTGACGCGAACAACGCCTGAAGCCGCTCCACGAGCGTCGCAAACATCTCGTTGGACGTTCCCTTGACCACGGCGGCAATGCAGTTGCTGCGCTGCTGCTTGAGGTTCTTCGCGTTGGCGTTGAGCTGAAAGCCGCGCTCCTCAACAATGGCAAGAATGGCCTTTCTCGCCTTCTCGCTCACGTTCGGCTGGTCGTTGAGCACGCGCGAAATGGTCCCAACGGAATAGCCGGTCTCTCTGGATAGGTCTTTGATGGTCATGGGGTCTGCCTCGCTTCCGGAAAATCTACAAAATATGTTATCCCTTTACAGCGCCGGCGGCAACACCCTTGATGATATACTTCTGGCAGCAGAGATAGAACACGACGACCGGGATGATGGCAAGCAGGATCAGCGCCATTGTTGCGCCCATGTCGATCGTTCCGTAGCTGCCCTTAAGGTACTGGATGTGGATGGGGATGGTCATATACTGCGTCCGGTCAAGCACCAGATACGGCAGCAGATAGTCGTTCCAGACCCACATGATCTCCAGCACGCCGACCGAGACAAGCGTCGGCTTGAGCATCGGCATCACGACGGAGAAATACGTCCGCACCGGGCCGCAGCCGTCGATCGCGGCTGCCTCCTCGATCTCAAGCGGGATCGATTTGACGAAGCCGGAGAACATAAACACCGCAAGTCCCGCGCCGAAGCCCAGATAAATGACCGGGATGGTCCACGGGGTATTGAGCTTGAGCGTATCCGCCGTCTTGGAAAGCGTGAACATGACCATCTGGAACGGGACGATCATGGAGAACACGAACATGAAGTATACGATCTTGCAGATGGTGCTTCCCACGCGGGAGATGTACCATGCCGCCATCGACGTGCAGAGCAGAATGAGCGCCACAGACAAAACCGTGATCACCACGCTGTATTCCACAGAGCGGTAGAAGGGATAGTTGCCGAAGGTCATGCCCTTGATATAGTTCTGGAAGCCCATGAAGGTACCCGCATTGGGCAGGGCAAAGGTATCGGTGTTGATGGCCGCGTTGGACTTGAAGGAGTTCACCAGCACAACGAAGATCGGATAGAGATACGCGATGGAAAGCAGCACGAAGAACGCCGTCAGGATATTATTTGCCCGTTTCTCCGCATGGAAGGAAGACGTCTTTGACTTTGCCATTACTGCTGCACCTCCTTCTTTCTGGTCGCAATGAGCTGCGCAATGCCAATAATGCCGACCAGAATGAAGAACACGACGGCCTTCGCCTGTCCGGGGCCCTTGGTATTGCTCGTGTTGGAGGAGACGATGTTGAGCGCCAGCATCTCCGTCGTTTTAATGACATTGCCGTCCGTCAGCTGGACATATGGCTCGCCGCCGGTCAGCGCAAGGTTCTGGTCATAAAGCTTGAAGCCGTTGGTCAGCGAGAGGAACGTGCAGATGGTGATGGAGGGCATGACGTTCGGGATGGTGATGTGCCACAGCGACTTCCAGCCGCTGGCGCCGTCGATCTTTGCCGCCTCCATCATATCCTCCGGGATGGATTGGAGACCCGCGATGTAAATGATCATCATGTAGCCGATCTGCTGCCAGCAGAGCAGAATGATCAGTCCCCAGAAGCCGAACTTGCTGTTCAGCACAACTGCCGTGTCGTAATGGCTGAGGATGCCGTCAAAAATCATCAGCCAGATATAGCCCAGCACGATGCCGCCGATCAGGTTCGGCATAAAGAACACCGTCCGGAACAGGTTGGAGCCCTTGATCCCGCGCGTCAGCGCATAGGCCACTGCGAAGGCAAGGATGTTGATGATTGCCAGCGACACGACCGCGAACAGCGCCGTAAACCAGAACGCATGGAGGAAGCTCTCGTCCTGGAAGATCTTCGCGTAGTTCTTCAGTCCGATCCACGTCCATTTGGTCGTCGTCTTGAACTTGCAGAAGGACAGGAAGAAGCCCTTCAGGAAGGGATACAGGAAGCCCACACAGAATGCTGCAAACGTCGGCAGCAGGAACAGCCAGCACCAGCGCTGGATCGGTCGCCGAATGAGCCGGGAGTTGAGCGCCGCGGCATCCGGCTTTCTTTTTCGTACCTTCATAATCCTCTCTCCTTATAATTGATTCTCGTTTTTCTAAAATACCTCAGTCCGCAGCCCGGCGTCCGGGCAGCCGACTGGGATATTTTATTTGCCGGGTATCGATTCAGAGCTTCCTTCTATAGAGGAAGGGGCGAGCGGATGCTCGCCCCCTCGTAGTACTTACCTATGAAGGAATGCAGTTAGATCAGGCGTTCTCCTTGGCGTACTGTGCAGCCCAGCCTTCGACGAAAGCGGTCTTGACAGCTTCCCAGTCGCCGGTACCGGCGGTGTACTGGGTCAGAGCGGAGACGACAGCGGCGCGCCAATCGTCAACAGCAGGCGTCCAGTTGAAGGCCCACGTCACAACGTAATTGCCGGCAGCAGTGTACTTGTTGGCATCCTGGAAGAAGACGTTCTCCGGCTCCTTGGCGTCCTTGAACGGGCAGGGGCCAAACTCATTTGCCAGCATCGTAGTGCCTTCATCAGAGGTAACGACCCAGACGAGGAAGTCGATGGTAGCCTGAATGTCCTCCTCGGAGGACTCGTTGTTGATCGCCCAGCAGTTCTCGGTGCCGGCGCACAGGCCAGCCTTCTCTTCGCCGTCAACGCCGCAGTAGATGGGGATCATGGCCAGATCGTCGGGGTTCATGCCGAACTTACCGGTCAGGTTGGCGTATTCCCAAGTGCCGTTCTGATAGAAAGCAGCCTTGCCTTCACCGAATTCAGCCTCGGACTCGTCGCCGGTAGCGGTAGCCAGAGCAGAGCCGGTGGTAGCCGTGTCAGTGGTGTAAAGATCCCAGACGTTCTTGAAGTTGTCGAGGTAAGCGCCGGTGATGGTGGCGGGCTGTGCGGTCACGCCGTCGTCACGGAACTCGTAGTACAGCGGCATGTTGGCCAGATGGCCGGAGAATCTCCAGGAGGAGGTGCCGTCGAGGCCGGCGGAGGAGAATGCATCGAAGCCAAGCTCCTCAGCGCGGGCGTGGATGTCGTCAGCGACAGCCTTCAGGGAGTCGAAGTTGGTGATCTCGTCGATGGAATGGCCAGCCTTCTCAAGCAGAGCCTTGTTGACGATGATGCCAAACGCCTCGTAGCAGTAGCCGATGGAGAGGGTCTCGCCATTTTCGCCCTTCAGGTTGAAGGCGTCGGTGGTCATCTGGTCCATGATGGCGGTGCCGTCCAGCGGATAGCAGTACTCGCCGTAGGAGTTGATGGCGCCCTGGTTGCCGCACTGGAAGAGGGTCGGAGCGGCGCTCTTGTCAAGCTCGGCGGACAGGGTGGTGTCATAGGTGCCGGAAGCAGCGGTGACGACCTTGACGGGCACGCCGGTCTGCTCGGTGTAGGTGGCGGCGATCTTCTGCCAAGCTTCGTCAGCTTCCGGCTTGAAGTTCAGGTAGTAGACGGAGCCGGCAGCGGCAGGCGTCTCTTCGGGCTGCTCGGCCGGAGCCTCTTCCGGCTGCTCAGCGGGCTTCTCAGTTTCCTGATTGTCAGCAGGAGTCTCGGCGGGCTTCTCAGTGGACGCGCAGGCGACCAGAGCGAAAACCATGGTCAGAGCAAGAAGTAGTGCGATGATCTTTTTCATGATAAATCCTCCTATAAATTTTTCTTTTGCCCTTTGAAATGGAATTGGAAACGTTTCCAGTTCCAGTGTCACTATTATACTACAATTCTCACGCATCGACAAGAGATTTTTCGACTTTTTTCATTTTCTACGTTTTGACGGATTTTGCAGCCTGTTTTTATGCACTTTGCTCCCTATTTTGCCCTTGTTGACTTCTACTTTTTACTATGCTATAGTGTGCTTATATATTTTAAGGTATCCCCTCCCGGCTGCGCGCCGGGACGTCCATTGGAGGGTTGTGGGACATGCGTCCTCTCATTGCAAAAACCGAGCTTGGCGGAAAGCGGCGTCTGCTGCTCTCGCCGCTCATGGCCGCCCTTCTGGGGCTTGGCATGACGGGCTTCATCACGCTCGTATGCGTCTGGATCCAGCCGGGCAGCTTCCTCGATACGCTGCGCGCGTTCTACCATCAGCCGCTGCTGATCCTGCTCAACTGGTTCCCGGTGATCGTGCTGACCGCCGTGGTTTATTTTCTCCTCGGGAATCTTTTTTATGCAGGCTCCGTCTCCGGCGTGATCGCGGCCGTTCTTTCCTACGTCAATCTTCTCAAGATCGAGGGCCGCGAGGACCCCTTCGTGCCGGGCGATATCCTGCTGATCCGCGAGGCCATGAACGCCGCGGGTGAATATCAGCTGGATCTGCATTGGGAAAAGCTTGCCGGGATCGTCGTTCTGGCCGCGCTGGGCATCGTTCTGGGCGTTTTCATCAAAAGCCCGCGTCTCCGCCGCTGGCCGGTGCGCATCGTGTGCGCGGTGCTGAGCATCGCGGTCTTTGCCGGAGCCGTCCGCTTCGTCTATACGGACAAAAAGCTCTACGAGAGCTTCAAGGTCCCCTACGCCTACAACATCCCGTCCGTGTTCAACACGCTCGGCTTCAACTACTGCTTCTGGTACAATTATAATCTGTATCCCGTCGATAAGCCGGACGGCTATTCCCACGCCGAGGTCGAGAGCTGGGATCAGGCCGAAGCGGCAGCCGCGCCGGAGGTGCGGCCCAACGTCGTTATGGTCATGTGCGAGGCGTTTTCCGATCTCGCCGCCGAGCCGGTCTTTCAGTATACCGATGCAGACGATCCGCTTGCCGGCTTCCGGCAGGTCGCGTCCAGCGAAAACGCCGTCAGCGGCCATATCGTCGTGAGCAATTACGGCGCGGGCACGGCAAATACGGAATTTGACGTGCTGACCGGTATGCAGACGAACATGATCGGCGAGGGCACGACCTCCGCCTTCCGCGTGGTGCGCCAGCAGACGCGCTCCGTCCCGAGCCTTCTCAAGGCGGCGGGCTACAGCACCTTCTTCATGCATCCCGGCCAGAGCTGGTTCTATAACCGCGCCAGCGTCTATGACTACCTCGGCATCTCCGATCAGGTGTTCGTCGAAGCCTTCGACGAAAGCGACTACAAGGGTACCATGATCTCCGACGCCGCGTTCCTCGACGAGCTGAAGACCGATCTGAACGAGCGGATGGTCGGAAGCGATACGCCGCTTTTCACCTACACCGTCACCATTCAGAACCATCAGGCTTACGGCTACGGCAAATATGATGAGCGCCCCGCGCCCGTTCCGCTCAGTGTTCCCGTCTCCGACGGCGCGATGGAGCAGCTTTCGGTCTACATGGAAGGCGTGCGCGATTCCTCCGCGATGCTGGCCGCGCTGACAGAATACCTCGACTCGCTCGAGGAGCCGACCGTACTGGTGTTCTTCGGCGATCACCGCCCGAATCTCGGCACAGCCTGCACGGAGCTTGGCCTGCATTACAACCGCAATGCTTCGCCGGAGGAGACCATCGACACCTATTCTGTCCCGTATGTGATCTGGTCAAACCGTGCCTACGCCGCGCAGGTCGATCTTCCGGCGCGCTATGCCGCGCTCGATCTGCCGGAAAACGGCCGGATCAGCGACAATTATCTGGGCGCTATGGTGCTCGAGCTGATCGGCTATTCCGGTGAGAGCGCCTTCTTCGACGAGCTGAACGCGCTGCGGCATGAGCTTCCCGTCTACCGTGAGCGCGAGGCCAGCTACTGCCTTGCGGACGGCGTCTACACCGGCGTAATCTCAGAAGCACTGCAGGACGAGCTTGTACGCCTGCACAAATGGACATATTACCTGCTGAAATGACGGCAGGCCGAAAAAGGAGCGTTTATGAAACTGTTTAACCCCGATTCCCGCATCATGATCTTCCTGTCGCGCGTAGCGGACCTTGTGATCCTGAACATTCTGTGGCTCGTCTGCTGCATTCCCGTCGTGACCATCGGCGCATCCACGACCGCCATGTATCACGTCATCCGCCACTGGCAGAAGGATTCCGTCAGCTCTATCATGCGCGACTTTTTCCAGTCCTTCAAGGAGGACTTCAAGCAGGCGACGCCGGTCTATCTGATCCTCCTGATCCCGACCGTAGCGGTCGTCATCAACGCGATGCTGATCTTCAATCCGGACAACAGCGCCGCCGTGCCGTTCTATCTTCTGGTCATCTGGTTCATTTCCGCGCTGATCCTGCTGTTCATCTCCTCGTTCGTCTATCCGGTCATGGCCTTCTTTGCCGATACGCTCTTCAAGACGCTGCGCAACGCGATGGTTCTGGCGCTGGCAAATCTCCCGCGCACCATCCTGATCAGCGTCCTGAATCTGCTGCCCGTGATCCTGCTTTTTGTCAACCTGAGCTTCTTCCTGCAAAGCTCGATCTTCTGGCTGCTGATCGGCGGCGCGCTGGTCGCATATCTGAATATGTCCATTCTGAAGCCCGTTTTCAAAAAGCTCGTCCCGAGCGAGTTCGAGGACACTGTCCCGGACACACAGGAATAAAAGTACAGCCACTGGCTCGTAAAAGAAAAAAAACCCCAGCCACTGGCTCGCGCCAGTGGCTGTATTTTATGTCTTTTGGCGCAGCTTCTGAAGCAGCTCCTGAAAATATTCCGGCAGCTCGCACTGCACCGTGACCCTTTCACCGGTGCGCGGATGCAGGAACGTCAGCTCCCGCGCATGAAGGCACTGCGTGTCCATCCCAAGCTCCGGCTTCCTGTGTCCGTAGACCGTGTCCCCGAGGATCGGATGGCTCCGCCATGCCAGATGCACGCGGATCTGGTGTGTGCGGCCCGTTTCGAGTCTGCATTCCAGCAGCGTATAGCCCGGAAAGCGCTCCAGCACGCGCCAGTGCGTCACGGCCTCGCGGCCGTCCTTTTTCGTGACGCACATCTTTTTCCGGTCCGCCGGGTCGCGCCCGATGGGCGCGTCGATCGTGCCGCTGTCCTCACGGATATTGCCGCAGACGATGCAGGCATACGTCCGCGCCAGCGTGTGATCCTTGAGCTGCGCAGCCAGCGCCCGGTGCGCATGATCGTTTTTTGCCGCGATCAGCAGGCCGGACGTGTCCTTGTCAATGCGGTGGACGATGCCCGGGCGCCGTTCGCCGCCGATGCCGGAAAGGCTGTCGCGGCAGTGGTACATCAGCGCGTTCACGAGCGTCCCGCTCCAATGGCCAGCCGCTGGATGGACGACAAGCCCCTTCGGCTTGTTGACCACGATCACGTCCGCATCCTCATATACGATGTCCAGCGGGATGTTTTCCGCCTCGAGCGCGACCTCCTGCACCTCTGGCAGCGTAAGCTCCAGCGTATCACCCTCGGAGAGCCGGTCGCTCTTGCGCGCGGGCCTGCCGTTCAGAAGGACGCCGCCGCCCTCAAGCAGCTTCTGCGCCGCGCTTCTCGAAAGCTCCGGCGCCAGCCGCGCCAGCGCCGCGTCGATGCGCTCACCGGAGCGGTCAGCCGTCAGAAGCATCGTTCTTCTCCTCCGGCGCGCTGGTCTTGCCGCCGGACTCCGGCTTCTTGTCTGACAGGAACTCCTTGTCCCAGATCAGGATGTAGAGCACCAGCAGCACCGCCGGGATCGTGATGAACAGGTCTGCCACGTTGAACGTGGAAAACCACGGAATGCAGATCATGTCGATCACCTCGCCGGTCGCAATGCGGTCGATGAGGTTGCCGATCGCGCCGCCGGTGATGGCCGCAATCAGCCAAAGCTCCGGTTTTTTGCGGATATGCTTTTTCGCAATGGCCCAGACGATGAAAACAAGATAGACCAGCGCGATCACCACGAAGAACCAGCGCTTTCCGCTCAGAAGCGACAGCGCCATGCCGTCGTTGGTGATATAGTGCAGCTGGAGCCAGCCCGGGATCAGCACGACCGTCCGGCCCGCCAGCTGCGCGGCGGCCAGCGCCTTCGTCCATTGATCGACCGCCACGATCGCAGCGGCAAAAAGAGTCAGCAGAACATAAAGCAAGGGAGAAGCCTCCTTTTATACATATGGAAATACTATAGCATATCCGGCGGGAGTTTGCAAACCTCCGCTTTCGCGGATCGGAAGGAGGCCCGTCCTGCCGAAGGCCGCAAAGCCTGATGCTGCCGCAGCTGCAAATGGTGCGGCGGCATTCGTATTTCCATGACCGCTGCCGTCAGACGTCCGCCGCCTCTGCGGCAAGCTTCTCCCGCAGGCGCGCGATGGTGCGCAGCGGCGCGTCCAGCAGCTCGCCCTGCGTGATGCTCCAATCCTCGCGCAGGATGGAAACGACCCGCTCATAGGCGCGGATCGCGCCCGCGCAGTCGCCGCGAAGCTCGCAGAGCTGCGCGATGGCCTCGACGGGATCGGTCAGCTGCGGGTGCGGCATGAGCGACATGGCCCTCTCATAATCGGCGACCGCCTCGTCATAGCGGCAGAGCTTCGCCAGCTCACTGGCGCGGGAGGCCCATGCCTGCCACATATCGCCGTATTTTTCGCACATCGCCGCCCAGCAGTCGAGCGCCTCGCCGATTCTCCCCTCCTGCTTGCAGAGAATGCCCCGGTACAGCTCGTCGTTGAAGCTCTCGCGGACCGCGCGCAGCCTCCCGGCATATTCCCGTGCCTCCCCGCACCGTCCGTCGGCAAGCAGAAGGTCGAGCAGCCAAAGATACGCGCCGTACTCCTCGGGATGGTGCGCGAGGAAATCCTTGTAGAACGCGATGGTCTCGCTGTGATTCGAGACGTTCCAGTCGGGATAGGCCCCATTTTCCGCGGCAAAGACAGCGGTATGCGCCTCCTTGGACTGCGGGTCCAGCTCCAGCGCGCGGCGGGCCAGCGGCGAGGCCAGCGCCCGGTATTCCCCGGCGCGCTTGCAGTAGAGTCTTGCAAGCAGCAGCACGGCGCGCACATTTTCGCTGCCCTCCATGCATTTTTCCTGCAAAAACCGTTCCTCCGTCTCAAATTCGTGCTGTGTGAGAAAGCGCCTGTCCTCGAGCATATTCTCGATGCGCGCAAGGCGGCTCTCATCCGTCAGGGAAAAGAGCGCGTCAATGCTCGTGCCCAGCACGACAGACAGCGCCGGGAGCAGCTGTATATCCGGCAGAGAGCCTCCAAGCTCCCATTTACTGACGGCCTGTGCGCTGACGTGCAGCGCCCGTGCAAGCTGCTCCTGCGTCATGCTCTTCGCCAGACGCAGCGTTTTGATCCTGTTTCCCATCTCCATGATCGCGGTACTCTCCATTCGTTCTGAATTCGGACGTCCTTTCTGCCTTCAGTATAGCGTACCGCAGGCTCCGGCGCAATGGAGGCGCGGTTTCGTCCGCTCACGCGGCGGTTGAGCCGAAAGGGCCTCTTGCTTTGCGGCGAAGCTCTGCGAGATCTTCTTAGGGTGTATTCTTCCAACTCCCAATGTGACC
>FR887123.1 GCA_000436735.1 Firmicutes bacterium CAG:170 | reverse complement strand
TTTTGGTGGAGATAAGCGGGATCGAACCGCTGACCTCATGACTGCCAGCTGCCATCGGTTCGTGATATTGAGCGTTTTTACGTCTAATCCGTCCGTTCTGTCAACGAAAAGTGCGGGATTTTACAAGGCTTTGGCCACTGCGTCCACATGCTTTCACGCACACTTGGGTCACAATCTGGGTCAGGGCAGTCAGGCGACTTTGGAGAGGTTCTGCCGGAGTGGACATGGATTGTAACTTGAATTTTGTCGATAGTCAAGTCATGAAAGAGAAGAAATCGCCCCACGCGCAGCACAGCAGCCCTCGTTTCGTAACTTCAAAAATGCAAAACATATTGTGTCAAAAACGCAAAATAAAAAATATCAAAAATGCAAAATTCATATTGACAATGCCTTCGCGGTATTCTATACTTTGAAAAACAGCTTGTGAGGGAGTGTTCGTATGCCGGAATATTTACCCCGTATAGTTGACCGTGAGCTGGAACTTCGTTTGCAGGCCAGCGGCGCGACGCTGATCGTCGGTCCGAAGTGGTGCGGAAAAACCACGACCGGTGAACAAAAAGCAAAAAGCATTCTAAAAATGCAGGACCCTGATAAAAAGGACGGTTATCTGGCTACGGCTGCGGTCAAACCATCGCTTTTGCTGAAAGGTGAAAATCCCCGACTGATCGACGAATGGCAAATTGCGCCGGTGCTCTGGGATGCCGTCCGAACGGCTGTTGACCAGCGTCAGGAAGACGGTCTGTTTATCTTGACCGGTTCAACCTCTGTCGATGACAAAAACATCATGCACACCGGAACCGGGCGGATTGCCAGAATGAAAATGTATCCCATGAGCTTGTATGAATCCGGGGAATCCAATGGGCAGATTTCATTACGCGCTTTGTTTCAGGACGCTTTGCTCGATATAGACGGCATTTCCAGCCAGCTTTCGATCGAGCAACTTATTTTTGCCGCCTGCCGAGGCGGATGGCCGGCCACACTGCGGCGAAAGAATCCGAAGGCGCAGCTTCTGACTGCACGCGATTATATCAGCAATATCTGCGAGTCTGATATTTCTACTGTTGATGGTGTCCAGCGCAATCCGACGTGGACGGGCTTGATCCTGCGTTCATATGCCAGAAATATTTCAACACTTGCGAAGAAATCCAATATTCTGAAAGACATCACTGCAAACGCAGACAGCATGACCATGCCCACCTTGGATTCCTATTTGAACGCACTGAAAAAGCTGTTTGTTATTGAGGATGTTGAAGCATGGTGCCCAGCGATTCGTTCGGCAACAACGATCCGCTCCGGGAAAAAGCGGGAGTTTACAGACCCATCCATTGCGGTTGCAGCAATGGGTCTTACGCCGGAGTATCTGGTGCAGGACCTGAAAACGTTCGGTTTCATTTTTGAGTGTCTCTGCATCCGGGACTTGAAGGTTTACTCGTCTGCCCTCGGCGGCAAGGCTTCTTATTACCACGACCGTTCTGATCTGGAAGCGGACTGCGTACTTCACCTGTCTGATGGCCGGTATGCGCTGATCGAGTTCAAGCTCGGCAGCCGTGAAATTGAAGAAGGCGCACAGTATCTTCTTCAAATCAAACAGCTTCTACAGGCTGCAAATGCTTCCGGTAAAACAAACCTCCGTGAACCAGATTTGTTGATGGTCATTACCGGCGGCGAACTTGCATACACGCGGCCGGACGGCGTAAAAATTATCCCGATTGGCTGTCTGAGGGACTGAGCATGGAGCGTTTGCTCATAAGAACGTAACTACGCACCGCCGCTATATCCCGAAATATTTTTCAAAAAAACTGCGCAAGCCGCTGGATGATCGTTTTCTTCTTTTCAGTGCGATTGCCGCCGCCAAAGCGGGAGACAGGCGGCAGGATCTGGTCAATATCCGTGCCGGTCGTTTTGAGCGCACCGTCGCGGAAGGCATTGGCGACGAAGTGCTGCGCTTCGGTGGGCTTCAGCTTTTCTTCCGTGATAATTTTTGCTAATTCCTGCTGCTTTTGCTGCTGAACGTAGCTTTGCCAATCGCAGTCAACATCCGTTGCGGCGTTGACGGTGTTGATAAAGCCGTGGATCAGATCTTTCTTGCTGTGCAGTTGGATGCTGGAGTCAATCACCCTGTCGATCGTGTCGAGAATGCGCTTATTCTAGTCTTTGTTTTGGCTTCAATCCTCGTGTCCTCTTTACTAACAAGAGCATAATTTCATCGACCGATTGCTCATAAATTGGCTTGCATTTTTACTAATTATAATTTCCACTATTTACTCTTTCACTTCACTATAATGCACTTATTGTATAAGCACATTATAGTCTTTTCGACCGCGATAGTCAGCAGAGGAAATAACAGCCGGGGCAAAGGTAAGCCGCCGATAAATGGCGGTGCTGGTGCACCCTTGACAGATAGCTCCGGGCAGTTCCGAACGATATGCGTCGAGGAGGGATATACCATCCGATCTATGTTAGAGGGAAAAGTTTGGGACAATTTGTTCCAAAGTTTAAGAAAATGACGATGTCGCAGGTTATTTGCAGATGACGTTAGTTTTACATTGCTTTTGTGTTCGTGTGCGGACGAGGAAATATGTTGATAATTATGCAGAAATATAGTATTATTTTTTTAAAGGAGGGGAACTTATGGCTCTTTCAAATACATATACCGTTGTCAATGGTCAGCTGCCTGAGTTCTTTCAAAAAATACAAGATGGTCAGGCCCCTGATAAGTTTACCCAGCAACATCTTAAAGATATTGGATTTACCTCAACAAACCACAGAGCATTTATTCAAATTCTTAAATCGTTGGGTTTCTTAACACCAGATGGTACTCCAACACAACGATATCATGAATACCGCAATCGCGCTGTCTGCAAAAAAGTAATGGGCACAGCAATAAAAGAAGCGTATTCAGATTTGTTTGTCATAAAAGAGAAACCTACAGCAAACGACAAAGACATAATACAAGGAAAATTCAAGAGTTCATTTAACACATCAGATTTAGTTGCAGAGCGTCAAGCAAAAACATTTCTTGCTCTTCTTGAATTAGCAGATCTCGATGTGCCGGATACTCGTAAAAATGAGCCGTTACCTAGAGACCATGTCCAAGAAACTCATCTAACGGAACACGACACTTCTCCTACCGAAAGAACTGATCCGCAAATTGTGACCTCTAGGAGTAAATCCCCCAGTTTGCACTATAATATCGAAATTCATTTGCCAGCCACTAAAGATATTGAAGTATATAATGCGATATTCAAATCAATAAAGGAGCATTTATTTGATTGATAATTCTACATCTTTAAGGGATTTTTTATTTCGCGGGTTAATGTTGGAATCAGAAGCAGAGCGATTTCAGTCTGCTGGAATTCAAATAGGCGCATCTGCGTCTAATTCAGATCAACACCTATTGGCTGAAGCTTTGGCACCGTTTAGTGTCTCGCGGAGAAACAATGCACTAGAAATGGCCCGTTTGTATGCTTTGCTACATTGTTTCGAAAATGAAGTCCGTTCTCTCATTAGGGATACTCTCCTTGAGAAAGAAGGGCCGGACTGGTGGGCAAAACTATCCTCCCGTGTTAGAAATCACGCAGAGAGTCGCCAAAAAACGGCCTTTAAAGATAGTTGGCTTGAAGGAGAAAAAGAGGACTCTCTGGGTTATGTTGACTTTGGGATGTTAGCTACCATTATGGTTGAAAAGTGGGAATATTTTGAAAGCATAATCCCTTCCCAGCATTGGCTAATGCAACGAATGGAAGAACTTGAAAAAGCTCGCAATTTTATTGCACATAATCGGATGCTGCTTCCTAGTGAGTTTCAGCGAATGTATATGTATATAGCAGATTGGAACCGCGTAATTGGCCTTTAATTGTGGAAATACTGATTGCCGGCTATCCGAATACCATTTTTGTTGTTCTAATTTTGTGGAATCTAATAATTACACTTCCATCAAAAACCGGCAAGTTTCCGTAGAAACTTGCCGATTCTTAATTTTATTCGGTTGTTTCTTCGCGCAGCAAGTCTTTGAACAAGACGCTCATGTAATCGCTGCGGCCATACAGAACACGGTCAATGTAGACATCGTTGCCTTGCACACGGTAAAACACCATATAATTGCCGCTGACAAGAAAACGATAGTCAGTTCCTACATCTGCAATAGAGGATAACGGGGTTCCCATTTCTGCGAAATTTTTCAACGGGTCAACCGCATCCATAATGCGATCAATCACGCGCTCCGCGGCAGAACGATTTTGAAGTTCCGATACGATGTAATCCCAAATGTCATCCAGATCACGACGGGACTCGGGTGAATAATGAATTTTATTCTTCATTCGCTCTTGCGCGGAAATGCGCCCTGATATCGTCCGGTGTCAGCCAGCCTTCCGTTTCGCCGGAGTGACGGCCTTTTGCAAGCTCATTCATCAGACGGATGGTCGCCTGTGTTCTCTCATAGTCCTGCATATCCACAATAGCGTACCGCCCGCGCCCGTTTTTCGTCAAAAAGACAGGAGCGCCCACGGCCACATCATGCAGTACCTCGCTGTAATTTCGCAGGTCAGAAATGGGTTTAATGTTCGGCATATCTATCAGCTCCTTTCAAACACAGTATACCCCATTCCGCTGTAAAATTCAACAGCAAGTTTACAGCAAACATATTTGTGGAAATATGTCTGCCCATATATTAGAATTAAAACAAATACCTCTTGCCGACTGCCAGCAAACCGTTGATATATCTGTAGTTTCTGAAATTCTAAATTACACTCCGACCATTGCTCATAGTCAAATCGTGAAAGAGATGAAATCATACTTCAGCTAATAATTTATGCAACATCCCCCGACGAGAACTGATTACGGTCCGTCGGGGGGGATTTTTATGCCTTTTTATATTGAATCAGTGCGACCAGAATGTCTGCCAACGCCTTTTGATCATTCACAGGCTGCTCCTGCAAAAGTGCATAGCACCGCGCGGGAAGATTATTTTCCTGCTGCTCGATGCTGATATTTTCAAAGAGTCTGGAAAGAGAAACACCCAACGCCCCGGCGATTTTTGAAATGCTTTCAATCGTGGCGTTCTTTTCGCCGCGCTCCAACTGGCCGATATAGGTGTGGTGGACATCTGCCTTTTCGGCCAGATATTCCTGACTCCAACCCTTTTGGTTGCGATACGCGCGAATCCGATCTCCGATAATCTTTGCAATGCTCATGCCTGTTCACCTCTATCAATGACTATAAGTATTATTCGTCAATAGAAAACAGACTATTGATATTTTTATGCGCGGAATGTATACTATAAATATTAAATTTGGAATTTTGATGACTATAAACAAGAATCGTGCGGTGAGGGAACGGAATGAAGATCATCAACAATATTACGGAGAAGCTGTCAGACGAACTGAAACAGGATCTTCGTGCAGGCAGCAGGCTTTCTATCGCGGCTGCCTGCTTTTCAGTCTATGCCTTTGAAGAGCTCAAGACGCAGCTGCTCCAGATCGATGCGCTGCGCTTTATTTTTACGTCTCCGACCTTTTTGGCAGAGCAGCCAAAGCAGGAGCAGCGCGAGTTTTATATCCCGCGGCGCAACCGAGAAAAGGCGCTGCACGGCAGCGAGTTTGAAATTCGCCTGCGCAATGCGTTTACGCAGCGTGCCATCTCCAAAGAATGTGCCGACTGGATTCGGCAGAAAGCCGTCTTTAAGTCCAATAGCACAGACGAACAGATGCCGGGATTTCTGACGGTGGACGGCGACGCGCCCAGTGCCTACGCACCCATCAGCGGCTTTACGCGCGCCGAGCTTGGCTGTGAACGCGGCGGCAATATGTTCAGCATGATCAACAAAATTGAAGCGCCGGAGAGCAAGGCATACTTAACGCTCTTTGACCAGCTCTGGGCAGACCGCAGAAAAATGAAGGATGTGACGGAGCAGGTACTCGAACGTATCACTACTGCGTACCGGGAAAACAGCCCGGAGTTTCTGTATTTCTTCGCGCTCTACCATATTTTCAGCGATTTCCTGACCAATGTATCTGCCGACGATCTGCCGAACGATACCAACGGTTTCCGCGAGAGCAAGGTCTGGAACAAGCTTTATACATTCCAGAAGGATGCCGTTCTTGCGATTATCAGTAAGCTGGAACAGTATAACGGCTGCATTCTGGCGGACAGCGTCGGCCTCGGCAAGACATTTACTGCGCTGGCTGTTATCAAATATTACGAAAACCGCAATCTGCGCGTGCTGGTGCTCTGTCCCAAGAAGCTTGCGGACAACTGGACGACCTACAAAGCGAACTACGTCAACAATCCCATTGCGGCGGATCGGCTGCGCTATGACGTTTTGTACCATACGGATCTATCACGTTCCGGCGGCTTCTCCGGCGGAACAGATCTCTCGAAGCTGAATTGGTCTGCGTATGACCTTGTGGTGATCGATGAATCGCACAATTTCCGCAACGGCGGCGACGCCGACAAAGAGGGCAAGGAAAACCGCTACACGCGGCTTATGAACAAGGTCATCCGTCCGGGCGCAAGGACACGGGTGCTGATGCTGTCGGCAACACCTGTGAATAACCGCTTCTATGACCTGCGCAACCAGCTCGCGCTGGCCTATGAGGGCAACAGCAGCGCGTGGGCGAACAAGCTTTCCACGCACCGGAGCGTGGAAGAAATCTTCCGCAACGCGCAAAAAGCCTTTAACGCGTGGAGCAATTCCGATGCAGAGCTGCGCACAACAGACCAGCTGATGCGGATGCTGGATTTCGATTTCTTTGAGATTCTGGACAGCGTCACGATTGCGCGTTCCAGAAAGCACATTGAAAAATATTACAACATGAATGAAATTGGCCACTTCCCAACGCGTCTGCCGCCGATTTCCAAGCGGCCGCCGCTGACCGACCTGTCTGACGCGATTACATACGGTGAAATTTACGACCTGATTATCAGCCTGACGCTGAGCATTTACACGCCGTCCAACTACATTCTCCCCAGCCGGATGGCAAAGTACGCCGATCTGAACCATGAGGGCAAAAACAGCCTGACGCAGGCAGGGCGTGAACAGGGCATCCGCCGATTGATGAGCATTAACCTGCTCAAGCGGCTGGAAAGCTCGGTGCATTCGTTCCGCCTGACCTTGCAGCGCATTCAGAAGCTGATTGCGGACACGCTGGAAACGATCAACGCCTTTGATCCCAACCAGACGATGGAATTGCAGTATCTCACAGCCGGAAGCACGGACCTTGACGCGGATGATGCGGAAAATGATCTGCTGGCCGTCGGGAAGAAGGTGCATATTGCACTTGCAGATATGGACTATCTGACATGGCAGCAGGATTTACAGGCGGATTTGCAGATTCTGAACCTGCTCGTCGGCATGGTTGCTGATATTACGCCCCAGCACGACAGCAAGCTGCAAATGCTGCTTGCGACGATTGCCGGAAAGATCGCGCAGCCAATCAACCCCGGCAACAAAAAGGTCATTATTTTCACAGCGTTTTCCGACACGGCGGAATATCTGTTTACGAATATCAGCACATACGCGAAAGAAAACTATGGCCTCAATACCGCGCTGGTGAATGGTTCGGTCGATGGGCGGACGAGCGTTCCGAAGTTCAAGGCAGACCTTAATAACATTCTGACCTGTTTTTCGCCCATTTCCAAGGACAAGGCCGCGCTTATGCCGGACGGACCGGACATCGACATTCTGATTGCGACGGACTGCATTTCAGAGGGTCAGAATTTGCAGGACTGCGATTGCTTGGTCAACTATGACATTCACTGGAACCCAGTGCGGCTGGTGCAGCGGTTCGGGCGGATCGACCGCATTGGCAGCCGCAACGATAAAATCCAGCTCATCAACTTCTGGCCGGACCTCGACCTCGATTCGTATATCAATCTGAAAGCGCGTGTGGAGCTGCGCATGAAAGCGCTGGTCATGACGTCCACAGGCGACGACAATCTTCTCTCGCCAGAGGAACAGGGTGATCTGGAATACCGCCGCCAGCAGTTACAGCGATTGCAGACGGAGGTCGTTGATCTGGAGGAAATGGGCACAGGCGTTTCCATTACAGATTTGGGACTGAATGAGTTTCGCATGGAGCTTCTGGAATACAGCAAAACGCACCCGGAGCTGGAAAACAGTCCGGGCGGCATCAGCGCGGTCGCGGCAGCAACGCCGGACGCGCCGCCGGGCGTGGTGTTTGTGCTGAAAAACGTGCATAACGAGGTCGACGCCGACCAGCGCAACCGCCTGCACCCGTATTACTTGGTCTACTTGAGCGAGGAAGGCGTCACAGTTCACGACCACCTTTCCCCCAAAGACACGCTAGACGCGATGCGGCAGCTTTGCCGGGGAAAGGACAAGCCGATTGAAGCACTCTATCAGGCGTTCAATCGGGAAACGATCGACGGGCGGGATATGTCCGTGTATTCCGGACTGCTGGAGGACGCGGTGCTGTCCATTCTGGACGCAAAGGCGGACAGCGACCTCGACAGTCTGTTTACCGCCGGCGGCACGAGCGCATTACTCAGTCAGGTGTCCGGGCTGGACGATTTTGAACTGATCTGCTTTTTGGTCGTGCGGGAGGAACCGTCATGCTGAATCTGCCCAGCTCCACAGAATTTGGCCGCCGTGTGCCGAAACAGAAGTTTTATGAGCATCTGGACGTGTCCCCGGAGGTCAAGCGGCTTTTTATCGACCAGATCAAACTGATCACATGGGCGAACAAGCTCTCGCCGCAGACGATGAACCTCGGCGCGGGGCAAACGGTCACGGAAATCGAAGTGTTTCATATCCGCCTGACTGGGCAGGAGCTTGATAAGCGGACACTGGAGCTGATGGACAGGCAGATTCCGTATCACATTCTGTTTGTGCTGGAGCGGCCGGACGGACAAATGCAGCTGCGCATCAGCTATAAGGAGGCGGCGCAGTCCGGCGACAACGCGTTCCGCCTGCGGCAGAGCTACGCCACGGAATTTGCGCCGCCGGAAAGCCTGACGCTCCCGCTGGACGCGCTGGACATGGACAGCCTGTATGCGTCCGTCGTCCGCGCCATCGCGGGCGACGCGCTCTCTGCCCCAGAGCAGCCTTTGGAGCAGGCCGTTGCGCAGGCGCAGGAAAAAGAAAAGCTCCAGCGGCAGATCACGCAGCTGAAAGCAAAGATGAAGAAAGAAAAGAATTTGGGAAAGCAGATGGAATTAAGGAGAGAGATTAGACGATTGGATGAGTCGTACATTGAGCTGTAATGCTGTTATAGATGCACAAGAGAATATCCCAGATATACTATATCGCTTTTATTCGCTGAGCAGTGAACCTAGTCAATCTGTACAAGAGCTAAATGAAAGTAAATTTGATGCACTAAAGAAAAATGAAATCTGGATGTCTGCGCCAGATGCACTAAATGATCCGTTTGAACTTGCAACTTTATATATTGACTACAGAAAGGGTTATCCGAAAGAAATTTGTGATTATTTTTCAAATAAGCTAAATGAATGCCGAAAGGATGTAAGAATTGCATCATTTAGTGAAAATGATTTCTCATCGATGCTTATGTGGGCGTATTATGCGAATAATCATCAGGGCTTTTGTGTCGAGTATAAAGTGCAAAAGAAAACGTATATCCAGAAAGTAACCTATTTAAGCAAACGATATGGCCTGATCAACTCTGTTATCAGATACTTCTGGGAAGAAATGAATCAAGAGGAAAGGCGAGAATTTGAAGAATTATTATCAATAACAAACAGGATGAAGGGAATCGAATGGAAAAATGAACGTGAATTTCGAGTCATACTATCGGCAGACGAGATAAGACAGATATCTGATACTGGCGGTTTGGTTTCGCTGGAAAGTGTTGGACTAATCCCTATGAGAATCATTCTTGGAATGAAATGCAGTGAAAGCCACAAACGTCGGTTGATGGACATCGGAAAAACGCTAGGTTGTCCTGTTGTTTCTGCAACTATGAGCAATAATGAATATAAAATGGTGGTAAAATGCAATGAATAAGCTGAAATTTGAAACACCGGACATGGTGACAGAAAACATAGACAAAATCGCTGCCCTGTTCCCCTCTGCGATTACGGAGATGCGGGGCGAGGATGGCGAGATCAGGCGCGGGGTCAATTTTGAGGTTTTGAAGCAGCTTTTGAGCCGGGATGTGGTGGACGGCGATGAGTGCTATGAATTTACATGGGTGGGCAAGAAAGCGGCGATGGCCGAAGCGGCGCGGCCGATCACCAAAACGCTGCGGCCCGTAAAAGCGGACAGTTGCGACTGGGATACCACGGAGAACCTCTATATCGAGGGCGACAATCTGGAAGTCCTGAAAATCTTGCAGGAGAGCTATCTCGGCAAGGTCAAAATGATCTATATTGATCCACCGTATAATACGGGCAGCGACAAGTTTACATATCCTGATAATTACAGGCAGACGTATTCTGAGTACGAAGAAGACGCTGGTATATTAGATGAGGACGAAAACTATTTATTTAAAGAAAACACGCAAAACGAGCCCCATTTCCACTCAATTTGGTGTTCAACTATGTATTCTAGATTGTTGCTCGCGAGAAATCTTCTGAAAGAAGATGGTTGTATTTTTGTTTCCATTGATGATAACGAGCAAGAGAACATGAAGAAAATGTGCGATGAAGTGTTTGACGCGGCAAACTATTTGGCGTCGTTCAAGTGGAACAGAACCGCAAAAGCACCAAGTCTATCAGATAGCATAAGAATTAAATACGAGTATGTTTTAGCTTATACAAGAGGTACGCGAGTTAAGCTTTTGGGAAAGAAATCGTATAATACCGAAGCCCCACTTTTGAATATTGCGAACAAACCATCAGAGTTGATCTTTCCCGTCGGAAGTATTTTGGTGTCCGAGAATTTCCCAATAGGAGAATATTCCACAAAATATTGCGTTGAGTTATTAACACCGATATATGCAGAGAATGGCTTGAATTGTACGGATGTAAAAATCTCTGCCCGATTTAAATGGACACAAGGTACGGTAAATGAGTATCTAGCAAGCAATAGAAAATTTTTAATTAAAAAATCTCCAGCAACAATTTATTACCAACTATCAGAAGAAAATGCGTTTATCCCGCCAGCCGATATAATAAATGAAGAAGAATGTGGTGTAAAGAAAAATACAGATGCGAGTGCAGATTTGCTGGAAATGGGTATTCCATTTCAGTATTCAAAACCGGTTTCTCTTATTAAGTATTTAATAAAATCATTAACATATAACGCAGATAGTGATATCATCCTAGACTTCTTCTCCGGCTCTGCCACCACCGCCCATGCGGTCATGCAGCTGAACGCCGAGGACGGCGGACATCGCAAGTTTATCATGGTGCAGCTTCCCGAAAAGTGCGACGAAGCAAGCGAAGCCTACAAGGCTGGCTACAAAAATATCTGCGAGATCGGCAAGGAGCGCATTCGCCGCGCGGGCGACAAGATCAAAGCCGAGCACCCGGACGCAAAGCTGGACACTGGCTTCCGTGTGTTCCGCGTGGACGAGAGCAATATGGAGGACATCTATTACCACCCGGAGGAGCTGACGCAGACAATGCTGGGCGGCATGGTGTCGAACATCAAGCCGGATCGGACAGATCTGGATCTTCTTTATGCCTGTCTGCTCGACTGGGGCGTGGAAATTAGCCTATCGCATACGCAGGCGGTGATCGACGGCTGCACGGTACATAACGTGGACAACGGCGCGCTCTGCGCCTGCTTTGACGAGCGTGTGCCGCTCTCGGTCATAGACTACATGGCAAAGCAGCAGCCGCTGCGCGCCGTGTTCCGCGACAGCTCGTTCGCCGCAGACGACAGCAAGATCAACGTCACGGAGATATTCAAAAACCTCTCCCCGGATACGAAGGTGAAGGTGATCTGATGAAGCTGCAATTCAAGCACCAGCCATTTCAGGCCGAAGCCGCCGATGCCGTCTGCGATGTGTTCTGTGGCCAGCCGTACCGCACGGTGACGTATCGCCGCGATCTTGGTGATCTGACGGGCGTGCAGATGAGCACCTATGATACCGAGGTCGGCTTTCGCAATCAGCCGTTTGTGCCGGAGCTGACGAATCGGAAGCTGCTGGATAACCTGCGCACGGTGCAGCGCAGAAATGGTCTCAAGCCCTCGGACGAGCTGACCGGTCCTGGCGTCAATCTTTCCATCGAGATGGAAACCGGCACGGGCAAGACCTATACCTACGTCAAAACGATGTATGAGCTGAACAAGCGCTACGGCTGGAGCAAGTTCATCATCGTCGTGCCGTCTGTCGCCATTCGGGAGGGCGTCTATAAATCGCTCCAGACCACGCAGGAGCATTTTGCGGGCGAATATAATAAGAAAATCCATTTTTTCATCTACAATTCCGACCGCCTGACGGAAGTAGACCACTTTGCGTCTGACAGCGCGATCAACGTCATGATCATCAATATGCAGGCGTTCAATTCCAGCAAGAATCAGCGCATCATTGACAAAAAGCTCGACACCTTCCGCAGCCGCAAGCCAATCGATATCATTGCAAAGACGAATCCAATCCTGATTATCGACGAGCCGCAGAGCGTGGAGGGCAAACAAACCAAGGAAAGCCTCAAAAAGTTCCAGCCGCTCTTTACGCTGCGCTATTCCGCCACGCATAAGGAAAAATACGATATGGTCTATCGGCTTGACGCGCTGGACGCCTATAACCAGCATCTGGTCAAGAAAATTGCCGCCCTCGGCGTGACACTGGAGGGCAGCACGGCGACGAACGGCTATGTCTACTGCGAGGGCATTGATCTCTATAAGGATAAAGCGCCGACGGCACGCCTCGGCTTTGAGGTTAAGGGGAAAACTGGAACGAGGACGGTCGTGAAAAAGGTCTATGGCGGCGATGATCTGTATGACCTCTCCAACGGTCTGGCCGAATATGCGGATCGCTATCGGATTCTGCCAAACGGCATTGATGGCCGCGACAACTCGGTGACGTTCTTGAACGGTCTGAAAATTTATGCCGGGCAGATCTGCGGCAACGAGCAGCTGGTATCGCTCCAGCGGCGCATTCAGATCCGCGAGACGATCCGTACCCATATCCAGCGGGAGCGGGAACTGTATCCGCGCGGGATCAAGGTTCTGAGCCTGTTTTTCATTGACGAGGTTTCCAAATACCGCAGCTATGACGGCGACGACGATGCGGGGCGCAACGGCGAATATGCGCAGATGTTTGAAGAAGAATATGAAAACGTCGTCGGCAATTTGCAGCGCGAATTTGGCGATGATGCGTACATGGAGTATCTGAACAAAATCAATCCGCACCGGACGCATCAGGGCTATTTCTCCATCGACAAGAAAAAGGGCAAGAAGGCACGCTTCGTGGAGAGCAAGGTGGATCGCAAAACGCAGCTTTCCGACGACGCCGAAGCGTATGACCTCATTATGAAGGACAAAGAGCGGCTGCTCAGCATGGACGAGCCGGTACGGTTCATTTTCTCCCACTCCGCACTCCGCGAGGGCTGGGACAATCCGAACGTGTTCCAGATCTGCACGCTGAAAAAGCAGAGCGATTCGGACATCCGCAGCAGGCAGGAGATCGGCCGCGGCCTGCGCCTGTGCGTCAACCAGCAGGGCGAACGCATGGATGAGAGCGTGCTCGGCGGCGAAGTGCAGGAGCTTAACAAGCTGACAATCATTACAGATTTTTCGTTTGGCGAGTATGTGAAGGCGTTGCAGGCTGGGCTATCCGAAGTTTTGGCCGACCGGCCGCGCAAGGTTGAGCCGCAGTTGTTCCTGGGGAAAGATCTGCAAAATGCAAACGGCGAACCGGTGCGCGTCACGAAAGAACTGGCGGACGCCATTTATGAGGATCTGATTCAAAACGGCTATGTCCGTCGCGGAGAACTGACCGACAAGTATTACACGGACAAGCAGAACGGAACGGTGCAGGTGGCCGCGGAGGTGCAGGACTGTGCAGCGTCGGTCGTGCGCGTGCTCTCCTCGATTTTCGATGGCCGCAGTATGCTCCCGGAGGATGCCAACGGCGGCAATGTGGAAGCGCATCTGGATCCGGAGAAGCTGAAAAAGAAGGAGTTTCTTGCGCTCTGGAACAGAATCAACCATAAATCCGTCTATACAGTATCCTTTGATACGCAGGAGCTGATTCAAAATTCCATTCGGGAACTGGATGAAAAGCTGGATGTTGCACAGGTTGTGATCCGAAAGGAATACGGCGAACAGGCAGACCATTTGACCTCCAAAGAGCAGCTGGAAAACGGCGAGGGCTTCCGCAAGACAAAGACAGACCAGCAAACGCCCGAAACCGCGCCGCTTGGCAGTGTGCGGTATGACCTCATCGGGAAGCTGGTCGAAGAAACCGGACTCACGCGCGCCAGCATTGCTACAATTTTGCAGGGTATGTCGCCGCTCAAGTTTGCCATGTTCCGGAATAATCCGGAAGCGTTCATCCTGAAAGTGGGCCGGATCATCAACAATCAAAAAGCAACGATGATTGTGGAGCACATTACATACAACCGCCTGGAGGCGGCTTATGACAGCGACATTTTTGCTGCCGGAAAGCTGCGCGGAAAGCTGAATGTCAGCGCAATGCGCGCGGAAAAGAGTCTTTATGACCATGTGATCTATGACTCGGAAAACGAGCGGAAGTTTGCCGGAGAACTGGATATCAGCGAAAAAGTGGCTGTCTATGTCAAGCTGCCGAGCAGCTTCTTCATCTCCACACCGGTCGGACATTATAACCCGGACTGGGCCATCGCGTTTACAGAAGGCAGCGTCCGGCACATTTTCTTCGTCGCAGAAACCAAGGGCAATACGGATTCGTTGGAGCTGCGCGGCGTTGAAAACGCGAAAATCGAATGCGCACGCCGCCACTTCGCGGCAATCAGCAATGAAGAAGTTGTCTATGAAGTCGTGGACAGCTTTGAAAAACTGATGCAGAAGGTCATATAGTCCGTTTTTTGGACAGTTCGCGTGATAGAATATCCCTGAGAACAGGAGGTATGTTCTATGCTCTACGGCTCGCAGAAGCGATTTGACAAGAACGGTGACGGCAAGCTGAAGGGTGCCGAGTGGCAGCGGTGGTACCAGTACGCTTACGGTGATGAGATCGAAGCGAAGGAAAAGCGCAGACGCGCCAATACTGCTGAGCAGAAGCGTGCACAAATTGCAGCGGACTTTGCGGATCATGTCTCTGACCTCATTAACTGGATGTATCGCGACCTTGCGCATCTGGAGGGGGAGCGTGAGGATCAGGCCATCCGCACGATGCACCTTGCTCTGTATGTGATCTCCGCTGCGCTTCAAACGCAGAAGGTCGATGAGAGTATGCGTTATCTTTTGCGCGCGTTCTGGAATGAGTTTCAGCCGACGCTGGGTGAGAGCGTTTATCAGGCATTGTGCGCGAAGCAGCTTCTGTTTGAAGAATACGGCGCGATCTCCGAAAGGCGTTTCGGTTCGTTCTGGAGAAATCTACTCGACAATCTGCCGCCGGAACGTCGCGTCGGGAAAGATGATGATTTGCAGGAACTTCTGGACGATACGAGTTCGTTCTGGAGAAATCTACTCGACAATCTGCCGCCGGAACGCCGCGTCGGGAAAGATGATGATTTGCAGGAGCTTCTGGACGATACGAACCGACTCTACAATTATTTCAGCAGCGATAGTACGCCGAAAATTGATTTTGCCGAGAAGATTGAACCGTACTGGGCGTCAGTTCGTCTGCCGGAAGAACCGGAAGAAGCCGAAGAATATGACGAAGATGAGGAACCGGAGGAAGAATCCAAGCCTTGGACAGATTTTTATGAAAAGACTGTGC
>FR887122.1 GCA_000436735.1 Firmicutes bacterium CAG:170 | reverse complement strand
GCGCGGTCGTGCTTGGCATCATCAGCAACATTCTGAACCTCCTCGGCGTCGACTCCTATGTCCAGCAGATCATCAACGGCGCCATCATTGTCCTTGCGGTTGGCCTTGACACATTCACCAGATCCCTCCGTGTCTCCCAATAAATCACAAACACAAAACGTTCAGAAAGGAATCATGAAAATGAAAAAATGGATCGCACTGCTTCTCGCGCTCGTTATGGCGTTCACGCTGATCGCCTGCGCCAAGAATGACGCCGCCCCCAGCGACGAAACGCCTGCAAACGACAACTCCACCGCGGATACCAAGACGGATGACAACTCCGCCGAAAAGAAAGACACCTTTAAAATGGCATGGCTGCATAATGCTGCAGACCAGTGGCATCACCAGACTGCGCTGGTCTGCAAGGAGGCTATCGAAAATCACTTTGACAACGTCGAAGTGACGCTGTTCGATAGCAAAGCAGACGCTGCTGAGATTCAGCCATTCCTGGAGCGCTGCATTTCCGAGGGCGACTGGGATCTTGTCATGTATGGCACCCTCTCGGATGACAGTGACTACATCAAGCAGCTTGAGGATATGGGCACCAACGTCATCTACTACGCCATCACGTGGGACTTCCTCAAGGGCAAATGCTCTAACTTTGTCTGCTCTGAGTATGATCTGGCCTATCAGTCCGCCATGGCAGTCATTGACCAGATCCCTGAGAACGGCAAGGTCCTGATGCTCGGCGGCGCCGAGGGCTACTCCGGCTCCATCCTGCGCGGTCAGGGCTTCAACGATGCACTGGCGACCCGCCCCGACATCACGGTTCTTGACTATAAGTATCACAAGTTCGACAAGGTCAGCGCCATGACCCAGATGGAAGACTGGATCACCAAATACGGCGGCGACGGCTTTGACGCCATCTTCTCCGAGAACGACGCGATGGCGCTCGGCGCGATCGAGGCAATGAACTCGGCTGGTATCGACGCCAAGGCAAAGGTCATCTGCGGCGTGGACGCGCTGTATGAGGGCTGCATGGCCATCAAGGAGGGCTACATTGATGCCTCCAGCGCACAGTCCTCCGACGACTATGCAAATGCGCTGATCGATCGCATCGAGAAGCTGCAGAGCGGCGAGGTCGATTCTCACTGCGTCGACGACCAGATCTTCAACGCGCTTCTGGTCACGCAGGACAACGTCGACGAGATGCTGGCCCGCTATGCCGAGCTTGGCTATGACGGTCAGTAAGCATCCGTTATAAAGAACATTCCTTAGCACTTGACGGGGATCTTCCCTTGGGAAGGTCCCTGCAGTCAATATCAGAGCGGAGGAAACGAACATGGGACTGTTTCACTGTCCGGTCGGCGCCGTCGGGCGCGGTGGTGACGGATGCATCGGCTGCGGCCTGTGCTGCGCTACCAGTAAGGAGGCACGCGTCGCAGCTACGCAGAAAGTGCGCGCGTATATTCGCGCCACAGCGCAGCGCGACACACGTCTGCAGATCCGCAAGATCGCCGTCTGCGGCAAGGGCGGCTCTGGCAAGAGCACGGTCACTGCGCTCCTCTCCGATGCGCTGAGTGAGCTTGGTTATGAATGTCTGGTGATCGACACCGACCATTCCAATAACGGCCTTTACCGCAAGCTCGGCCTGCGTGAGGAGCCAAAGCCTGTTTTTGACGCAGAGGCGGGCGCAGTCCGCGACGCCGCGTGGATGCAGGCGGAGACGATCGATTTTGCGGACATCCCTGAGCAGGTCGCGCCTTATTGCGGCACACGGCGTCTGCTGGCCTCTGGCAAGATCAGCGATCCGCTTCAGGGCTGTGCCTGTGCAATGAGCACCTGCGCGCAACTGCTGCTTCAAAGGCTTGAACCAGACTCGCGTCAGCTTGTGATCGCCGATCAGGAGGCCGGGGTGGAGAGCTTTGGCCGCGGGATCGAGACGGCATGTGATACGGTGCTGATCGTCGTAGAGCCGTCGATGGAGTCTCTGGAGCTGGCAAAGAAAATTCAGGACATGGCGCAGGGACTGGGCATCCGGCGCGTGCGCGCGATCCTGAATAAGATCGAGGATCCGGAGCAGGCCGAGTTCATGATCGAGCGCCTCTGCGAAAACGACATCCGCTATCTCGGTGCGCTGGAAAGCAGCCGAAGATGGCGGACGGTCAATCTCCGGGGCGAGCCGCTGACTGCGGAGCAGGATGACGGCGCGGTCTATGCAGTCGCAAAAAATATGCTTGATGAGGCGCAGATGCCTTATCGCAAACAAAGAGAAAGGAAAGAGGAAACATAATATGCTGAGTATGGAGGAACAAAAGGTTCTTGTGGAGCAGATCCTTGGCTCGCCGCTGCCGCAGCTGGACGAGATCTATATGCAGGGCGCGAAGCTGTATGACACGACGGCACCGAATCGGTTTATCACACCGTATCTGCTGAGTCTGCTGTATACGCCGTTTGAGATGAAGCTGGTTCTGCAGCTGCCGGGAAGCGCGGAGGAGGTCGCGGAGAAGCTTGGGCTTGAAACAGAACCTGTGCGCGAGGCGCTCGACAGGCTGCTGCGTTATGGGCGGCTGCTGCCGCTCAAGAAGGGCAGACCCGGCTATGCACCATCGGTCGACGTGATGACCATCCGCGACCAGATCGGCATGGCTTACAACGCGCAGGGTCTTGACTGGAATCAGGAAATGCCGCTGTTCCGTCTGATGGAGGCGTGGCGGCAGATGCCGAACCCGCCACAGGCATTGATCGACGCGATACATGGCTCGTTCCGTGTGATCCCGAAATATGCGTCGATCAAGCATCTGCCCGGCGTGATGTACTGCGAAAATCTGCGGGAGATCATGCAGTCGTTCCAAGAGGTCGGAAAGTTTGCACTGCAAAAGTGCGTCTGCCGCAGTTATAAGTCCTATCTTGACCGCGGGGAATACAGCGCCGATCATTGCCAGTGCGGCTTCCATGAGCACAGCCCGAAGGACAGCCACTGCATGACCTTCGGCACGCGCGCTGACTACGCGGTGGAGCATTTCGGCGGACATTATGCGACGCAGGAGGAGCTGGAACGCTGCCTGAAGGAGATCGACGAGTCCACGGCCATCGTGTCTGCGCACAATAAGCGTCAGATCGATTTTATTTGCAGCTGCTGTGACGACTGTTGCGCTATGGCGGATCTGGAGCATCACGGTCTGCCGATCCGCATCCCGAGCCGCTTCCGCCCGTCGGTAAAGGAAGACGCGTGCGTCGGCTGCGGCCTGTGCGAGAGCCGCTGCGTATTCGATGCCGTTCATGTGGAAAACGGTACGGCCAGCATTCGGGAGGACAAGTGCATGGGCTGCGGCAGCTGCGTCGTCACGTGCCCCGCGGGTGCGCTGCGGATGCAGGTGGTGCATGACGTGGACTGGATCCCGGATTACTGGGCAGACGACAACAACTGGAACATTCCGGGCGAAAACACCGCAGACTATATTGAAAAGCTGCGGGCCGGACAGGATTGACGCGGCAGGAGAGCGTATGAGCAGATTCGGAACATTTTCAGTCGAAAGTTACGGCCAGCTTCCGGGCGGCGAGGTCGTGTGGCTGGTGCGCCTGCGCGCGGATTCCGGCCTTCAGGCTGAAGTGCTGACGCTCGGCGCGACACTGCACGGAGTGTACGTCCCGACGGATGCGGGCGCAGTGGACGTTGTGCTGGGAAAGCTGTCTCTGGAGGGGTATTTGCAGAATGGACTCTGCAATTCCAGCGTGATCGGGCGCTGCGCAAACCGCATTGAGGGCGGCACATTTACGCTGAATGGACGGCGCGTCCAGCTGGAGCGCAACTTCGGCGGCCACTGCATCCATGGCGGAAGCGGCTGCTACGCCGCGAAAAACTTTGCATTTTCCGTGCTTCAGGAGCCGCAGGCACTGCGGCTGCATATGACGCATCTGGATGACGGTGCCGGCGGCTTTCCAGGGCAGCTGTTTTTCAGCGTGGATTATGTCCTGCGCGATGACGCGCTGCGGCTGGAATACGGCGCCGTTCCGACGGCGGACACGCCGTGGAGCGTGACGAGTCACGCCTATTTTGATCTCAACGGCCACGGCAGCGATGCGGCGGAGGAGCAGCTCCTGCAGATCAGTGCGGAGCGGGTCCTTTACACTGCGCCGGACGGCATCCCGGAGCACGTTCCGGTGGAGGTGGCGGGTACGGCGTTTGATTTCCGGAGTCCGCGTCTCCTGCGCGACGCACTGCGCGCCGATGCGCCGCAGCTCCGCCAGCAGGCGGGCTTTGATCACAACTACTGTCTTGACGGCAGCGGATTCCGGCGTGCGGCCGTCTTGCACGGCTGCCGAAGCCATGTTACAATGGAAGTCTGGACGGATCAGCCCGGCATGCAGCTGTTTACGCTCAACCACGTTCCGTCTCCGATCGAGGGTAAGAACGGGAAACACTATCGGGCGCACGGTGCAGTGTGCCTGGAAACGCAGCAGTATCCGAATGCCGTGAACGAGCCTGCGTTTCCGAGCTGCGTGATCAGGGCCGGGGAGACAGCCAGCACGGTGACAGAGCTGCGCTTTTATGAGGAAAGAACAAAGGAGGAAGACTGAATGGATGCGATCGAGGCCATTCTGACCCGAAAAAGTGTGCGGAAATTCACATCCCAGCCCATTGAACCGGAGAAGCTTCATCTGCTGCTGGAGGCGGCCATGTCCGCGCCGAGTGCGACGAATGCGCGTGACTGGGCGTACATTGTTGTGAATGCGCGCGAGACGCTGGAGAAAATGGCGGACGGAAACGGAAAATACGCCCAGCCGTTGCGTGGTGCGGCAATGGGCATCCTCATTTGCGGAGACATGCATAAGGCTGTCCGCACGGCGGAGGAGTTCTGGGTGATCGACGGCGCAATTGCAGCGGAGAATCTCTGCCTGTGCGCGCACGCACTCGGCTTGGGTGCGGTCTGGCTCGGCACGTGGCCGCGTGAGGATGCCGTGAAGGCGCAGCGCGAGCTTTTCAAGCTGCCGGAGCACATCATCCCGCATTCCATCCTCGCTCTTGGTTATCCACAGGAGCCAGCCGTGTGCAATCGTCCGAGTCGCTACGATGCTTCGTGTGTACACATGGAACGTTGGTAAGTAAAAAAGACAGGGGCTATCTCCTCAAGTCTATATGAAGAATCACAACGTGCTGCCAGTGTCAAGGCTGCTTCACACCGCTGACGCGGCTGCGGCCTTGACACTGTCACCCCACTGTGATGGCAGGTAATTCACTCTCGTTTATTACAGATGGCCTCTGGACATCTGCTTTTGTCATGCGCAAAAAGGGCTGCTACCACAAAAATAGACCTTTTCGCTTACTTGTGGCAGCTGCCTTGCGCTTTGTGCAGTTTTATCTTAATGACATTGAGCTTTTGGGGGTCACTTCAGATCTCTCTGACGCTCCTGCTATTGATTCTGATTATTTATGGTTATTCTGTATCCTCTCCAATATTGTTCATACCCATCAGGGCTTCATCTTCGGTCCCGCATAAAGTCATAAAAGCGGAGAGGCAGTTCCATTCAGGATCGCCTCTCCGCCATTATTTCACAGCAGCATTTTATAGTTCCATTGCATTCTCGTTCAACAAGAACTCATACAAGCCAAGATGCAGAATTCCATCGTCATCCGTCCATGGTTTCATGGACGACTTGCTGATGATTATTTTCTTAAAAAAATCCTTTGTATTTTTCAGAGGCCTGAGTTCTGTCTCCATTTTGGACGGGTCGTTCACGTTCAGGGCCGACTGAATATAATATTTCTTCATGCCTCTGTTGACGACAAAGTCAATCTCGCACTGTTTTCTGGACTGCTTCTTTTCGACTGTCTCCGAAATCTCCACCACGCCGACATCTACCGAGCAATCCCGGCACAGCAGTTCGTTATATATGATGTTTTCCATGATGTGTGTTTCCTCCTGCTGTCGGAAGTTCAGTCGGGCGTTGCGAAGGCCGATGTCAGTGCAGTAATACTTCGACGGATATTCAAAGTGTTTCTTCCCCTTGACATCATAGCGTTTGGCATTGCTGAACAGGAAGGATTCCATCAGGTAGTTCAAATAGTTAGAAATTGTCGTGCTTGAAACGGAGATATTCTTTACTGTACCCAGTGTATTGGCAATCTTGCTGGCATTGGTAAGCGAACCGATAGACGAGCACAAATCATCCGTCAGTTCTGCAAGCACATCCGGAAGGGCAATATCATAGCGCTCGGTAATGTCCTTGAAGTAAACCTCCGTAAAAAGGCTTTGCAGATAGGCCATCTTATCGTTGCCTGTTTTTCTGGACAAAACCAGCGGCATCCCACCGTACAAGGCGTATTCCTCGTATGCATCGATCTTATCTCCGCCGATGGCGGTATAGTATTCCTTGAACGAAATGGGGTAGACGCGAACTTCATCACCACGCCCACGGAAAACGGTCAGAACGTCCTTTGTCAGCATTTTTGAGTTGCTGCAGGTTACATAGATGTCTACGTTGCGAAGCCGCATAAGACCGCTCAGTACATTGTACAGCCGGATGGAGTCCGGATTTTTCAATTCTTCTTTCGCAATCGCATACTGTACCTCATCAATGAGGATATAATACATGTCTTTTGAGACGATTTTGGCGCCAATAAATTTGGACAGTTCTTCCGGATCACGGTATTTGATAAAGGTATCGTCATCCAATGCAATCGAGATAATCTGTTCCTCCTTAACGCCGCTCTCAATCAGATAATCATAGAACAGGTTAAAAAGGAGAAAGCTTTTACCGCAGCGTCTGATCCCGGTGATCACTTTCACCAGTCCATTTTCTTTTCGGTCAATGAGTTTTTGCAGATAGTGATCCCTTCGGATGGTTTGATTCATACAGCGGCCCTCCGTTTGCTTGAAACTTAGCGCTTATCATTCTCAACTTTCAAAAGAATTATACCGTTACGCCAGGTCAAAGTTAATAATTTCGTTTGAGTTCTTATGCTTAAAGCAGCAACTTTCAAATGCGCAAATAATAAAAGCCTATGCCCTCGCTGCATAGTCGGATCATTATCAGTCGAGCAAGGCAAAGGAAGCGCCAGATCTCTCTGATGCTCCCGTAATATTGTATTGTCATCCTGGCGTGTTTCAATGCAGATGCTCTGCTTTGCGGAGCCCTTTTGTCGGCGCAGACAGAATACCATGTCCGGCGTGCGCTCAAAAAAGCCGATCCCGCCCTTCCAACTCATGCCGCAGGAGCAATGCTGCAAGCCAATAAACTG
>FR887121.1 GCA_000436735.1 Firmicutes bacterium CAG:170 | reverse complement strand
CCCGTTGAATATTTGACGTATGGAAGTCGAAGCGTTTCCGACATCAAGAGGCTTGTAGGGTCGGACGCCCATCTTTGCGCTGAACACCGCGCTACCACGCAGCTGCGCCTCGAGACTTGCCCTCTCATATAACAACGCAAATTCTCCCTTAAGGAGGATAACTATGGGATTCAGATATAAGAAGAGCATCAATCTTGGCGGCGGTTTCAGAATCAATCTAAGCCAATCCGGTATCGGTTATAGCTGGGGTGTAAAAGGCTATAGGGTAACAAAAACCGCAAAAGGAGCCATACGCACAACCGCCTCTATCCCGGGTACTGGTATCTCATATGTTCACGAATTTGGACCTTCAAAAACTCGTTCGTCATGCCGAGACGCTTCTTCTGGTCAGTCTCCCGATTCTGCAACAGATTGCAATCAATATAATACGCAAAATATTGTGAACAATGTCGCAACAGAAATGGTTTCTGATGGTCTGGAGACAATACTGGCTTCCGCGAACAAAGCCTTAAAACTGGAACGGATTGCAGTTATCGGCTTCTTGCTTGCTCTTATCCTTGCCTTTGCCGAACCGATTTTCTTCGCTTTAGCCGCCGCCTTTGCCGCGATGTTCCTTTTTGTTAGAACAAGGGGCATAATCGATCTCGATTATGATATCGAATCAGATCAGCAATCTATTGTTGGCTCCAGAATAAATCCAATGATAAAGGTAGCAGAATGCGCTAAAACATGGAGAATAACTCAAACCAGCAAAGTAATTAACCTCAAATATTCTGGCGGCGCAAGCAATATAGTCAATAGGGCTGCCTGTACTGCAACAACTAGTGCTCCTTTCCCTTTTAGGACAAATGTCAAAGTTGCTTCGTTTGTGTCGAACAATGAGACGCTGCTTTTTCTTCCTGATAAACTTTTTATAATTCAGGGCAGTAAAATTGGGGCATTAAACTACTGTGATATTTTGAGGAGTTCTCATACAACGAGTTTTGTTGAAAGCTCACCGGTTCCAAAGGACACTCAAATCATCGGTCAAACATGGAGATACGTCAATAAATCTGGCAGCCCAGATAAGCGCTTTAAAGGCAATAGGCAACTACCGATTTGCCTTTATGGTGAGTTCGAGTTGACATCTGCATCGGGCTTGAACATTGTTATTATGTGCTCTAACCCTGATGTGGTCTTGCCACAGGAAAGCCAATAAAATATCGAAGAGCTCTGACTTCCATATGTCAAATATTCAACGGGCGCGAACAGAACGACTCGCGCGGCGCGTCGTGCGATTGGGAAACCCGATTGGACGGTCGCCCGAAGGGCGTTTGGACTACGGACGGTGTAACGATAACACGCAAAGTGGAACGACAAGTTTTTCAGGCGCGTAAGCGCTATTTCGCGTCCCCAG
>FR887120.1 GCA_000436735.1 Firmicutes bacterium CAG:170 | reverse complement strand
GACGGCTGCGCGCTCTGGGGCTGCGGTGCGGGCGCGGATTCCGCGGGGGCCTCCTTGGGCTTCGCGGCGGCGAAAACCTCTTCCAGAGAAGAGATCTGATGATTCTGGGTGATATAGTCGAAGACGACGTTCAGCTGTTCCTCGGACAGATTCTGGGAGCTGCTCTTGGGCTTCGGGAAGAACTTTCCGACGGCCTCGATGACGTCCTTCGCCGGCATGGCAAAATCGTCTGCGACTTCCTTGATCTTATATTTGATTTCCATACAGCCACCTCCTGTGATTACTTTCCATGTTTGACATTGTTCCGATGCGCCTTTTCTTCCTTCCGGCGCTGCTTGACGCGGTCGGTCTGGCGCTGAAGCTCCGTAAGGATGGCCTCATATTTTTCCGGCGCGTCCAGCGCCTGTAAAAAGGCCAGCGCCATCGGCGCGTCGGTAAAGGCGCACAGCGCGCAGGAATTGCAGCCAAGGGCGCTTCCGAGCGCCTCCTTGCTGAACGGCGCGCAGATGTAGGGCGGCTTTCCGCTCCGGCAGAAGGAGCGTGCCCGGCGGAAGGTGTGATCGGCGGCGTCCTGCGCGATCAGCAGGAGCCGCGCGTGTCCGGCCCGGCAGGCGATGCCGACCGGCTCCTCACCGACCTCCAGCAGCCGCGCCCGGCGCGCAAGGCCGAGAAAACGCAGCGCTTTATCCTCCATTGTGCTCGTCCTCCATCGCGCGTTCCAGCGCATCGTAAATTTCCGGCGTGACGGCGCAGTCGAACGCGCGTTCCAGCGCCCGGCCCTTGCGCGCACGCTTCAGGCATTCCGTGTTTGGGCAAAGATAAGCGCCCCGGCCGGGAGCCTTTCCGCGAAAATCCAGCGAAAGCGCGCCCTCCGGCGAACGAACCACGCGCACAAGCTCCTTTTTCGGCTTCATCTCGCGGCAGCCGATGCACTGCCGCATCGGGATCTTTTTCTGCATCGTTTTCTCCTCCCTCCCAAAGCGGAACGACGGATGTTATTCCTCGGCTGCCTCTTCCCCGGCGGGGGCCTCCGGCGCTTCCTCAGCGGGCTGCTCCGGCTCGGCCTGCTCAAATTCCTTTGCCTGAGAGGCGGGCTTGATATCGATCTTAAAGCCGGTCAGACGCGCGGCCAGACGGGCGTTCTGGCCCTCCTTGCCGATGGCAAGCGAGAGCTGGTCGTCCGGGACGATCACGCGGCAGGCCTTGGTCAGGCCCGGCAGCACCGTGACGGAAACGACGTCGGCGGGGCTGAGCGCGGAGGCGATGAACTTCTCCGGATCCTCGGACCAGACGACGATGTCCATTTTTTCGCCGTGCAGCTCGTCTACGACCGCGCCGACACGTCCGCCTCTCGGGCCGACGCAGGCGCCGACGGGATCGACGTTTTCCTCCGTGGCGTGGACGGCGATCTTGGTGCGGGAGCCGGCCTCACGGGCGATGGACTTGACCTCCACGGCGCCGGAAGCGATCTCGGGGACCTCCAGCTCGAACAGGCGCTTGACCAGACCCGGATGGGTGCGCGAGACGATGATCTGCGGGCCGCGGGTCGAGCGGCGGACCTCCACGACGTAGACGCGGACGATGTCGCCTTCCTTATAGCGCTCACCGTGGACCTGCTCGGAGGCGGCGAGCATGGCGTCGGTCTTGTCGCTGCCGCCGCCGATGCGGACGATCATATCGCCGGTATCGGGCAGGATGCGCAGAACCGTCGCAGTCAGAATTTCATGCTCCTTGGAGGCGAAGGCATCAAAGACCATGCCGCGCTCGGCCTCGCGGATGCCCTGAATGATGACCTGCTTGGCAGTCTGGGCGGCGATGCGGCCGAAGGCCTGCGTCTTGACGTCCACGTTCACAAGGTCGCCCAGCTGGGCGTGCTTGCTGATCTTGCGGGCGGCGTCGAGGGAGATCTCCGTCGCGGGCGTCAGAACGTCGTCCACGACCTCCTTCTGGACGTACATGTGCATATCGTTGCCGTCCACCTCGACGAACACGTTGTCGGTATAGCCTTCCTTGTCCTTTTTATAGGCGGCAACCAGAGCCTGCGTGATCTTGTCGATCATATACGACTGCGGGATACCGCGCTCCTTCTCGAGCTGAGCCAGTGCGGCAAAAATTTCGGCGTTCATTTTTCCAGTTTCCTCCTCGTTAAAAATCCACATGAAGCCGTACCATGGCGACCTCGTTTTTTTCAAAGCGTTTTTCCTGTTCGGCCTCGCGGATGGCGACCGCGCCGCCGTCATAGCCGGTCAGGATGCCGGTGTGCTCCTTGGCTCCGTCCTTCGCGGTGTAGAGCCGGACGGTGACGGAGCTGCCCATGAACCGTTCAAAATCGGACGGGCGCTTGAGCTGGCGCTCCAGCCCGGCGGAGCAGACCTCGAAGCTGTAGCTGTCGGGGATGGGATCCTTTTCGTCGAGGATCGGGTCAATGGCGCGCGAGATGGCCTCGCAGTCCGAAATGTTGACGCCGCCCTCCTTGTCGATGTAGAGACGCAGGAACCATTCTCCGCCCTCGCGGATATATTCCACGTCCCACAGCGAGCAGCCGTGCGCCTGCACGACGGGCTCGGAAAATTCCCAGACCTGCTGCGTGATCTTCATGAAAACACCCTTTCTCAGCAAGAAAGAGTGGGGAAGAATCCCCACTCTCTAGTAAAGCTTACTATAAGAATACCTGCATTATACCATCCCAATGCCGGAAATGCAAGAGAAACATCGGAAAAATCGCAGAAAAATCCTTGGAAATTTGCGTTTTTTTCACCGGAAGGCAGAAAAAATTAAAATTCGACACGCATTCGGACTGTAAAACCGCTGCGCAGTATGCTATACTGTTGTAAATTCAACGGCTCAGGGAGGCTGTAGCATGGAAAAAAAGCTGGGCGGACTGCCCATGATCGTATTTACGGCGGTTTGCGCGCTGGCGGGCCTTCTGCTGCGGACGGCGCAGCGCGGCGGCGGAAGTCCGGCTGCGCTGATCGCGGTCAGCGCGGCGGCCGCGCTGGCGCTGCTTGCGGCGAGCTTTTCCTTTGAGAAGGAGCGGGAATTTGCGCAGGTATTCGGGAAGAATATTGCCGACGCGGCAGTCTCCGGCGTCGGAGCGCTCCTCCTGCTGCTGGGCTGCGCGCTCAGCGCGTGGAAGAATACGGGCGCGGGACGGTATATCGGCATCCTCGGCGCGGTCGCGGCGCTGGGACTGGTGCGCGCGGCAGCGCTCCGCTATGGCGGTGCGAAGCCCTCGGCAGCGCTGTATGTTCCGTCGATTCTGTTCTATGTTGCGAAGCTGTTTTACGACTACCGCCACTGGATGGTCGATCCCACGATCCTCGATTACTGCTTCCTGCTGCTGGCCATGCTCTGCTTCATGCAGGCGGCCTATCACACGGCGGCGTTCTGCTTCGACCGCGGCGACCGCCGCGCGCTGGTGTTCTTCTCGGCGGCGGGCGTGTATTTCGGCGCGGTCTCCCTGCCGGGAGCCTCCGCGCAGGAGGCGCTGATCTATGGCGGGACCATTCTGTGGCTGCTGGCCGCGCTCTGGCAGGGGACGAGAGTGCAAGCAAAGGATTGACGGCTTTACGGAATGCTTCCGTAAGAGCAGTTTCAACCCCGCTTTCTTTGCGCGGCAAAGGGCGTGCCTCCGGCGGCCCATTCTTTTCTGTCTTGC
>FR887119.1:5087-8763 GCA_000436735.1 Firmicutes bacterium CAG:170 | reverse complement strand
GTGGTTATGATTTATACGATCCATTACAGGATGACCCGCCGAAGCAAAGCTTGCATTGTTCCGGCGGGTTTCTATTGCCTTTCCGATATGAAACGGTGGATGCTGCCTTTATTTGCAATTGTTCTTTTTGAGGATTTCCGCGATGGATTCCTCGACCGCCTCGACCTCCTCGTGAAATTCCGAGGCGGGGACGCGCTGCGCGCCGTGGCCGAGGATAATGAGCTGCTCCAGACCGTCGGAGGTCGCCACGCGCACCCTCCGGCGCTTTCCGAGCGCATAGGTCACGCGTTCGATATACTGGTCGGCGGTCTCGGCCTCCTTGGTGTAGACGATGTGGATGTTGTGATATTTTTCCACCGTGCCGAGGCCCTGCGGCACCCGGTAGGCGTCGAACACGAGGATCAGCGCGCAGTTCCGGTAGCCCTGATAATTGCACAGCCGGTCCATCAGCACATGCCGCGCGGCATCGAGATTGTCCTTCGCAAGCTCACGCAGCTCGTCCCATGCGTGGATGATGTTGTAGCCGTCCACCAGCACATATTCCTCCGCCGGTTCGAGGCTTCGGATGAGCGTCTCCTTGTCGTCGGAGCGCAGCGCCTGCGTCGGCAGGAAATCGCACCGCCGGATGGCACCGTAGGTGCGCTCGAAGATGCTCAGGAGTTCCTTTTCCAGCTCCGGCGCGCCGCCGGAGGCAACAGTCCGCCGGTAGCTCGTCTCGCCAGGCTCGTTCGACTTCCGGAATGTGCTCCAAAGAGGCAGGTGCGCGTAGCTGTCCACCTTGTCCCACTTGACCTCGAAGCCTGCGCCATGGCTGCAAAAGACGGAGCCGGTCGGGTTTTCGAGGTCACGCTCGCTGTCGTAGCCGATCTCCCGGACAATGCGCTCCTGCTCTGTGCAGGGGCGGTAGCCGGAGACGGTGCAGTGGAGCCGTCCGCGACCGCGCGTGTAGGCCGTGACCTCGCGTGCGTAGCCGCGCAGAAGGCGTACCGCCGCGCCGCCGCGCAGGATCGTCAGCCCGTTTTCGCCGATCTCCGGCGGCTCGAACGTGCCGCCCATCCGCTGGATATCGGTCATGGCGCGGCCCGTATTCTCCTGCGGAAGCTCCAGCCGGAAGTCGTACCACGGCTCCAGCAGAATGCTCCTTGCCTTCTTGAGGCCCTGACGCACCGCGCGGTAGGTCGCCTGCCGGAAGTCGCCGCCCTCGGTGTGCTTGAGATGCGCGCGGCCGGAGAGCAGCGTGATGCGCAGGTCGGTGACGGGCGCGCCGGTCAGGACGCCGGGCTGCGTTTTTTCCATCAGATGCGTCAGAATGAGCCGCTGCCAGCTCCGCGCCAGAACGTCCTCGCTGCAAACCGTGTCGAAGCGCAGTCCGCTGCCCGGCTCACCCGGCTCCAGCAAAAGATGCACCTCGGCATAGTGCCGCAGCGGCTCATAGTGACCCACACCCTCGACCGTATCGGCAATTGTCTCCTTATAGACGATGCTGCCCTCGTCGAACGTGACCTGCATCGCGCAGCGCTCCGCGATCACGCGAGCCAGGATCTCCATCTGCACCTCACCCATGAGTTGCATCCGGATCTCCTGATGCCGCGCGTCCCAGACGGGATGCAGCTGCGGGTCCTCCTCGGCCAGCTGCCGCAGGCGCAGAAAGGCTTCCTGCGGCGAAACGCCGTCCTCCGGCACCAGCCGGTATTCGAGCACCGGCAGCAGCACAGGGGCTTCCTGTGCGGTCTCAAAGCCGAGGCCGTCGCCCGGCTCGGTATGGCTCAGACCTGTCACGGCGCAGACCGTTCCCGCCTCCGCCGTCTCGGTCAGGGCGAATTTTGTCCCGGAGTAGACGCGGAGCTGATCGGCCTTTTCCTGCCAGCCGTCGCCGGAGATCAGGCTCTTGACGCGAAGGCTCCCGCCCGTGACCTTCAGGAAGGTCAGACGCGCGCCCTGCGGGTCGCGCGCGATCTTGAACACCCGCGCGCCGAAGCCCTCCGGGCGCTTCGGCTCTGCGGTCAGCTCCGAAAGTCCATGAAGAAATTCGTCTACGCCCGTGAGCTTCAAGGCGGAGCCGAACCAGCAGGGGAAGACCGTCCGGCGCGCGATCAGCTGCCGCGCATCCTCCGTGCTGACTGTTCCGCTTTCCAGATAGCGCTCCGCCACCTCGTCGTCCAGCAGCGCAAGCTGCTCGGAAAGCTCCGCGCTGTCCGCGCCGAAGTCGATGCAGCCCTCGGAAAGCTCCGCTTTCAGCTGATGCAGCAGCGCTTCGCGGTCCGTTCCGTCGATGTCCATTTTGTTGACGAAGAGAAACGTCGGGATCTGATACCGGCGCAGAAGCTGCCAGAGCGTGTGGGTATGCCCCTGCACACCGCTGGTGCCGCTCACGACCAGGACGGCGTAGTCGAGCACCTGAAGCGTGCGCTCCATTTCCGCCGAAAAATCCACATGGCCCGGCGTGTCGAGCAGCGTCACCGAGCAGTCGTCCAGCCGAAGCATCGCCTGCTTGGAAAAGATCGTGATGCCGCGCTCACGCTCCAGCGCGTCCGTGTCCAGAAAGGCGTCACGGTGATCGACGCGCCCGAGACTGCGGATCGCGCCGCTGCGGTAGAGCATTGCCTCCGACAGCGTCGTTTTGCCCGCGTCCACATGCGCGAGAATTCCAATCACAAGCTTTTTCATGGTATCCGCCTTTCTTAGGGTGTATGGATCATCCTTCCGCCGTCCCGTCATGGGACGGCTGGGCCGCGATGTATTCATCCAGAATTCTGGCGGCGGCTGCCGCCACGTCCGCACAGGGACGCTTGCGGTAGTATTCCGCCGTGCGCGGCTGCGGCTCCGTGGGCTTCGGATGCGCGCCGAGGCCAAGAATGTCCCTGCACAAAATGGTGCCGAATTCCGCGCGGAAGGCGTCGGCGATGGTGCGGATGCGCGCGTAATGCGCCGCCTTTTCCTCCTTTGCGTCGGGGCTGTCATAGCCGAAGAGCAGGCCCGCGGCCATGCACGCGCCGCTCAGCGCACCGCACATTTCGCGCATCCCGCCGACGCCGCCGCCAAACGACGACGCCAGACGCAGCGCCGTGTCCTTTTCCAGTCCCGCGTCCTCCGCGAACGCAAGCAGCACCGCCTGCGCGCAGTTGTAGCCCTCGAGAAAATTCGCTCTTGCGAGCGCCTCATGCTTTGTCATCTGAGTCCCTCCTCCACAATCAGGGAAAAGCTGCGCCCGCCGCATTTTTTGCAGACGCAGCTTCGCGTTTTTGGATGCTGCTCCAGCAGCTGTACGATCTTTCCGCGCCGCCGGTAGCGGCTCTCCGTCCCGCAGCCAAGGCAGCGGACGAGATAGACCGGGCCTCCGGCACGGCTTTTTTCATAGGCGGCGGCGCGCTCCTGCGCTGCGGCGCAGGGCTTCGAGAGCCGCTCAGGACGGCAGCCGACGCGCAGGCAGACGCTTTTCCACACGGCGTCATGCCCATGCCGCCGTCCGGTCAGAAGCGCGGCGGCTGCGTGGGCGTATTCATGCAGTGCCGTCTGACGCAGCTGCTCCGGCTCGTCCTTCAAAAACGCGGCAAGCCGGATCGCGGTGGGCTTGTCCGCGTGGAAGCAGCACACGCCGTACTGCCGCACCATGCGGGTCGAAAACGAAAGCGGGATCTGCTTCGTGGAGATCCCGAGCAGGCGGGGGGGGCGCCCG
>FR887119.1:0-5056 GCA_000436735.1 Firmicutes bacterium CAG:170 | reverse complement strand
TGCCGGTATTCGCTACGGATCGCCTCCAGCAGTGTCTGTTCCTCCATTTTGCGCGCTTCCTTTCCAATTTACACGCCCAGTATAGCATATGACGCGGCGGAATACCACCGCGAAGCCGCTTCTCATTCCGAAATTTCTGTGCTATACTGTTTTTAATGACAATGTGAAGGAGAGCGCCATGCTTTCACGCATCTATCTGGAGATCACGAATATCTGCAACCGGAGCTGCGCGTTCTGCCCCGGGACGAAGCGCCCCGCGCGGATGCTCACACCGGAGGAATTTGCCCTGCTGGCCGGAAGGCTCCGGCCCCATACGGACTATCTCTATCTGCACGTCATGGGCGAACCGCTGCTGCATCCGCAGCTGGGAGAGCTGCTGGATATCGCGTCGCGGCTTGGCTTCCGTGTGATCGTGACCACAAACGGAACGCTGCTGAAAAAACAGCAGGACACACTGCTGAACGCGGCGTGCCTGCACAAGGTCCATATCAGTCTGCATTCGTTCGAGGCCAACGAGGCGGAGAATTTTGAAGAATACTTGCGGGACTGCGCCGCGTTCGGAGCCGCCGCGAGGACGCGCGGCGTTCTGGTCAACTACCGCCTCTGGAATCTGGACGGCGCGGAAAGCGCGGGCCTCAACAGCCGGAACGAAGAAATTCTCGCCGCGCTTCGCGGGGCATTTCCGGCCCCGTGGGAGGAAAATTCCTGGGGCTGGCGGCTGGAACCGGGCGTTTTTGTCCAGTATGGCGAACGATTTGAATGGCCGGACGCCTCCGCCCGCGATCATGGTGAGCGCGGACGGTGCCTCGGCCTGCGGCAGCAGGCCGCCGTTCTGTGCGACGGGACGGTCGTCCCGTGCTGCCTCGACCATGAGGGCGATATTGCGCTCGGAAACCTGTTTGCGCAGGAATGGGACGAGATCCTCTCGTCGGAGAAGGCGCGCGCCATCCGCGACGGCTTCGCCGCCGGAAAGCGCGTGCATCCGCTCTGCCGCCGCTGCGGCTTTTCGCAGCGCTTCGGCTGAACGCTCAGACGAGCGAAAGCTCCTCCACGATCGGAATGCCAAGCTCCTCGAGCATGCTCCGGGCGGCGCTGTAATGCGTCAGCTCCGCGAGCTGCTGCGGCCGGTGCGCGTCGAAGCCGATGACTGCGCGGCAGCCCTCGGCCGCGGCGATCTGCCAGAATTCGCGGCAGGGATAGCCGAGGCCGGAGAATACGCCGTTTTCGCGCTTGATCATGCCGTAGAGATTGCATTCCAGCGGCAGATCGAGCTGCTTTGCCTCCCGGCAGAGCCGGACGGCGCAGCGCTCCGTGACCGCGTCAAAGGCCGGATACTGTGCCAAAACCAGCTCTGGATGCGCAAGATAGGAGAACAGACCCGTCCGCATACCGGCAAGGGTGTCCTCCGTATATTCCTCGACCGCCTCCGGCGTCGAGGCAATCGAGAAGGCCGTCGCGCCCGGCTCGTCGGTCAGGGCGAAATGGTTCCCGAGTATCAGATAGTCAAGCTCACTGCGCACGCCGCGCAGCCAATCGAGATATTCCGGGAAATACTCGCATTCGAGTCCCAGCAGGATCTGGATTTTCCCCGCATATTTCTCCCGGAGTGAGCGGATGGAGGCCAGATATTCCGGCAGCTCCGGCAGCGGCATTCGGACACCCGGATTGAGGAATCCGCTGCGGTACGGCCACGGCGTGTGGTCGGAAAAGCCGAGAATCTGAAACCCGGTCTCCAGAGCCTGGCGTACATAATCCTCGTCAGGGACCGCCGCCGCGTGACCGCAGCGGTAGGTGTGCGTATGATAATTCGTCAGCATTTTGATTTCTCCATGTTTTTTTGCGGCGGTTTCCGCCGCATTTTTATTCTGAAAGTCATTATAGCGCGTTTTTGAGCGGGTGCAAGCGGAAAAATGCTTGTTGACATAATTCTTTAGAAAATTTTCATGTTTCGTTTACAAACTGTTCACCAACCGAAGCTGAACTTCCGGTATGATTAGACCATCAGATGGAGCTGGTTCCCGGGAGCCCCCGTGAACAGGCGACGGCTTCCATCTGGCCGCAACCGCAACCATCCACATTCTTTCCTCTTCTCTCTTTAACAAAAAATCAGGCGGACGCCCTCGGGCGTCCGCCTGATTTTTGCTGAACGGATCGGCTGTGCGGCGCGGCAGTTCAGAGCAGCTCGATCATTTTCTGAAGCATCTGGTAGAGCTTGCCGATATGGATGCCGTCAATCAGGCGGTGGTTGAGGTCGAACGTGATGTTGAGCGTCACGCGGCCGGACTCCTTGCGGTATTTTCCCCATGTCACGCGTGGAATGGAATCATCAATTTCGAGATTGCGCTCCGTGACGAAGCCCGTGACCGGGAACCACGGCAGGCAGGAGAAATAGACGAGCGTATCCAGCTTTTCCATCTCGCGGTCGAAAAGATACATCTGCCCGGCGGCCTTTTCCTTGGCCTGACGGCAGAATTCCGCCATATCGCCGCCGTGCGGCAGTGTGACGATCACGAAGGCGTCGCTTCCGGGCACAAGGTCGGTGCAGCTGGGGATCAGCTCGTCCACAATGTCGATGCGCCCGTCCCGGATGCGCATCCGGAATGCCTCGACCTCCTCCATGGCGCGTGTCATGAGGTAGCACAGCGAATAGTAGAACGAAAGCCCGCTTTCGTGGGTATGCGCGTAGAGATTCGTCACGTCCAGCTCGAAGCTGACGGAATAGAACGGGTGGTCGCAGGCGGAGAACAGGTCGTAGATCTCCTTGCGGTCCCATGCGGCTATGTCAACGCTTTTCATAGGTGCCCTCCATAAACGCGCCGAAGTCGGCGACGGCCTTGAAATAGTATTTTCCGTAACGGCGCATGAAGCGCTCGATCTCGGGAATGTCGTTGGCCCAGCCTGCGGCGGCAAAATCGACGCCGCAGCGCTCACACATGTCGAAGCCGGGCTTGAGATCGTCCAGCATCAGCAGCTCATCCGGCCGCAGGGAAAACCGCGCCATGATCTGCTCCAGCGGCCACGGCTCCGGCTTGCGCTGCTCCGGCGGCAGCTCCCAGCCATAGACGGCGTCCGGCTCCGGGAGGCCGTTTTCACGGTAGTCACGCAGAATGTAATGCGACACCGAGTGCGAAACGACGGCGATAACGCCGCCCTGCTCCCGGAAGCGCCAGAGGATCTCCTTCATGCCGGGGTAGGCTTTCGGGACGCGTGTCCGGACGTATTCCTGCCAGAAGCGGTATTCGCCCTCCAGCTCCTCTTCCGAAAAGCCGAGCTCGCCGGTGAAGAGCGCAATGACGCCCGGGTCGAAATTCTTGCGGAAATAATCGTCAAGCGTATAGTGCAGGCCCGGACGCACCTGCTCCAGATACGCCAGAAAGGACGGAAAGTGGATGACCGCCGTGCTGTTGACGACGGTATCGTCGTGGTCGAGCACCAGACATCTGTACTGCATGTTTTTTCCTCCGAAAACCACTGTTTGTCGAATATCATACCGCATATGCGGATTTTTGTCAAAGAAAAAGGAAAAATTAAGAAAGATTTCAGAGGAAAATCTGCATCTGCGGTGCGGGAGCATTTGCAAGACGCGGAAAAGTATGCTATAATTCTCAATAGGTATACATACAGAAGAAGCGTCCGGCGCGGGACGGCTGCACCGGATGAGATCGGAGGAATTAGAGTATGAAAAAGCGAATCGCGCTTCTGGCCGCACTGTGCCTGCTCGTGTCGCTCCTTGCTGGCTGCTCCGCAGGCGGTACGGACAACGGCATCCCGGCGGCTGCGTTTTCCTCGGGAAACGTTCTGACGCTGCCGGTCAAGGCTACGCTCAACGAGGGCGACTATGTTTCCTACGGCGGACATCAGTTCACCAGCACCAAGGCCCTCTCCAAGATGGCCGACCTGATCACGAAGAACAATGATACGGTCACAGCCGCCTCCTACACCAATGCGCACGGCGACTGCTGGCTGTTCTCGAAGCAGACCACGACCGGAACGGACTACTGGTGCCTGTACCAGTCCGATCCCGGCGGCGCAAAGAATCAGTACATCTTCTCCGGAATGCACCGGATCCTGACCCTCTCGGCCGGAGAAGGCGACCTCGACCTGCTGATGCCGCTGCACCTGATCTCCGACAGCTACATCCGCGACAACATGGGCAGCCGCCTCACGCTGGACAAGGAATACAGCTGCGGTGTGCAGGAGGCGGATTCCACCGTAGCGGAGCTTTTCCGCGCGTTCTATCAGAGCGCGGGCCTCTACCGCATCACGGCCTCCGGCGACGGCTTCACGCTGGCGCTCAACGACGTCAGCTCCCAGCTGCTTTTGCAGTTCTCCTTCTCGGAGCACGATGATTCCAGCTGGTTCACCATCACGGACGTGACCGTTCACGAGCCGGAGCCTGTGGACGAGCTGAGCGTCGTCTGGACGCAGGACGCGGAGACGGCGCCGGTGGAAAAAACGATCTCCGGCGGCGACGCGACGCAGCTCAGCGCACTGCTCATTGCCTTTGACTATACGGCGGGCGCGACCGACGTCGTCTATCCCTACCGCGTCGATCTCGGCGAGAATCAGTATTCGATCCGGCTTGTCTGGAAGGACAACACATGGAGCGGCACGGCGGAGTATAGCGGCAAGACCTCTGCACTCAATACGCGCACAGCCTCCATCGTGGCGGCGCTGCTCGGTGTGAACGGGCTGATGCCGCTTCAGGAAGGCTCCGATGAGCTTACGGACGCTCCGCTCATTGACTGCATGGCAACGACCAACGATGTCAACGTCCGTGCGACGCCCTCGACCAGCGGCAAGATCCTTGTGACGCTTCCGTCCAGCAGCCCCGTCGCCGTCGTCGGCAAGACGGACAACTGGTATCAGATCCTCTTCAACGATCAGCTGGCTTATATGAGCGCCGACTATCTCCGCGCGGTCAACGAGTGATCCGCCGCGGGAAGCTTTCAACATAACAGGAGCCCCGGCTCTGCGGATACAGAGCCGGGGCGTTTCTATGCGGAGCGATCTGCATGGACACAAACAGCTCCGCCCGTGAGCATTGCTCACGGGC
>FR887118.1 GCA_000436735.1 Firmicutes bacterium CAG:170 | reverse complement strand
ACCAGACTGTCGCAGAGATTTTTGAACGCTTCGTCGCGTCGCAAACCGCAAAAGGGGTCAGCGATAAGACCATTCGGAACTACTATTCGCATCTTCATTCGCTCCAAAAGCATTTGGATTTCTCCGCCCCGCTCGCCACACTCACAAAAGAGGATTTAGACAACATGGTCATTTCCATGCGTCAAAGCGGGTTGGCGCACAACTCTATCAGCAGTTATCTCCGCGTGTTCTGCACGTTCCTGAACTGGGCGAGAAAAGCAGGCTACACGGAATTGGAGATGGCAAATTACAAGGACAAGGAAACCGTGAAAGAAACCTACACGGACGCGGAATTGATGCGCCTGCTCCAAAAGCCAGCCCGCAGCTGTGATTTCTGCGAATGCCGGGGACTTTCTGCCAAAAATCCTTGGAGAAACGCTCGAAGCCATCCTCAGTATGTTCGGAGATCGCATTGGCAAGCTGCTTCTGAAGCAGGCGGTCGAGCAAAACGTCTGCAATCATATCCTTGCTTCGGACACGGATATTGACGCGCAGACCTACCAGCAGATGCGCGGAAAAAGCTATCAGGAGGTGCTGCGGACGAACGGCCAGATCTCGTTTCCGGAGGTGCTTCGGCAGCATAGTCGATGGTAACAGATGGCGCGGCTGATACAAAAAACTGGCTTCATCAGCCGTAAAAGTGCAGGCGGCTACATGAGGTATATCGCCACGCGCGAGGGCGTTGAAGTTCTGAATGGCAAGGGCCCCGCGACAGAAAAGCAGAAAGAAATGGTCACAAAGCTGCTTAAGGACTTCCCGGATATGCGGGATTCTTTCGAATACGAGGACTACAAGCAAGCGCCGACGCTGCACACTGCGTCGGCGCTCATTTCTGCCGCGTTGGACACGCATATGCAAAATCTTCAATCCGAAAACGGCTATCTGCGTTACATTGCGACGCGCCCCGGCGCGGAAAAGCATGGCGCACACGGCCTGTTCGGTCGAGAAGATAATGCAAACTTGACTGCGGCGATGCACGACTTGACCGCGCACGACGGCAACGTCTGGACGATCATCTATTCCCTGCATCGTGAGGACGCGGAGCGTTTGGGATATAACAATGCCGCAGCATGGCGCAAGCTGCTCGTCAGCCAACAGAATAAGTTTGCGGAAGCGTTTCATATTCCAGCGTCGGCACTGCACTGGTATGCGGCTTACCACGATGCGGATGCGCACCCGCATATTCACATGATGATCTGGACAGATCAGGAGACGGTTTTGAAGCGGGATGCTGTTGTGAAATTACGCTCTGCGATGACCAACAGCATCTTTCAGGCAGAGTTGGAAAATCTCTATATTCGGAAGGATGCAGCTTATAAGGACGTAACCGAAGCGGCGCGGACAGCCATGCACGGACTTGTTGACCGGCTAGAATCTATTGAAAATCCGCCAGAATCGATTCAACAAAAAATGCTGGAGCTTGCGTTGGAGCTGCGCACGGTCGGTGGTAAAAAGCAATACGCTTATCTCACAAAGCCGCTTAAAGACAAGGTTGATGAAATCGTGGATGAGCTGGAAAAGCTGCCGGAGGTGGCAGCGTATTATTCTGTCTGGAATGGGGTGCGTGATACGCTGGAGGGCTACTACAAGAACCGACCCCGTCAGTATAATCCGCTCTCGCAGCAGAAAGAATTCCGAGCCATTAAGAACGCCATCATTCAGGAAGCGGAGCGTTTACGGCAGCAGATGGAGCAGGAAACTTCGCAAGCTGAAGAACCGTCTGCTGAAGAAACTTCTAGAGACGCTTCTGCAAATCCGACGCTTGCAGATGAGAATACTTCATCCACGCCTTCGCACCCTGCGCGGCTTCCAAGCGAATATCTTCTGAATTCAACCGTTCGCCTGTTCCACCAGATGGGGCAAATCTTCCGCGAGAATGCCGCGCCGCCCAGCAATCCAATGGGCATCCGCGTCGATTCCAAACGCCGCAAAAAGCTCATGCAGAAGCGGCTGGCGATGGGTCATAAACAGGATGACCATGAGCAAGAGCAAACCGCAAAAAGCTCATGCAGAAGCGGCTGGCGATGGGTCATAAGCGGGATGACCATGAGCAGGAGCAGGGCTATGGACAGGTCATACGATAAAACAGGCGGCGCTGTGCTGACAGCGTCGCCTGTTGCATATTTGCTTAAAAATCCTCGGTCAATGCGCGTTCGCAATACGCCTTAAGTGCCGGAATGTCTTCGGTTGCTGTCTGCCAGATGCGATCTTTGTCCATTGAACCATAGTCGTGCGCGAACATATTGCGCATATTTTTGATTGCGCGCCAATCCATCTGCGGCTTAGTTTCTTGCACATACGCATCGGAAAACTTTCCAGCAAGTTCGCCAATTTGGAGCAGGTTCATGCTGACAGAATCCATGTAATCCTGATCTTCCAGAAAGATATCAAAATTACGACCGAAGCGGGATAGTGTCTTTTCGACTCGATTACAATACTCCAAAATGTGCGCCAGGATCTGCGCGTCGCGGTTAGGAAAGCTCATACAGCAGCACCCGATCCTTTCGCAGATTTTCGAGGAAGGCTTTGTCCTTGTTGTACTTGAGAGAGCCGGTCGTCACAACGTCGATGCTCTTTTGGAGCGCGTCCTCCAAGTCAGCATACAGACCGCCAAGGGCGAACAGGCCGCGCAGCTTGGGCGCGTCCACGTAGAGGTCTACATCGCTGGCGGGCGTTGCGTCGCCTCTTGCATAGGAGCCGAACAGAAACACCTTGTCCACGCCGTGCTGCTTTGCAATTGGCGTGACGATTTTGCGGATCTCGTCAATCGAATATACTTGCTTTTGCATTCCGTGTGCCCCCTTCCTATGGACAGTATAACCTAAAACAAAACTCTTTGCAACAGCAGAAAGTGGTGAGAAAAATCAGCAAATTTATTGAATTTACGCCAGAACAGAAAGAACGCGCCGCGTCCGTCGATCTCGAAGAATTTCTCCTCCGGCAGGGTGAAAAGCTCATCAAGTCCGGACGGGAAAAGCGGCTCGCCAGCGACCACAGCGTCACGGTGCGCGGCTGCGAGTGGTTCGATCATGCCTCAAACGAGGGCGGCCGCGCTGTCAGTTTTGTACAAAAATATTACGGCATAAGGAGCTGACTCCGGAGACGTATGCGTATTTTGAGAAACTGTCAGCGGAGTGGGGCCCTCTTTCGTAAATCAAAAAAACGAAACTATACGGTGAAATTTGGTCAAAGGGCACGCCAGCGCTTGCGCAGATGCTCAAATTATACTAGAAGTCCCTTTCCATACATCCGCTTTCACCGTGTTCCTTACAATACCGCCCCGGCGGCATTCCGTATTTCTGTCGAAACGCTCTGGAAAATGAAGCAACATCGGAATATCCCACATAAAAAGCTGCGTCGCTTAAGGAACAGTGCTCCTCTGACATGAGAAGCATCGCCTTCTGAAGCCGCAGTTCTGTCAGATACTGCTGCGGCGAACAGCCGACGCGCTTCCGGAAAAGCCTGCAAAGATAGCTCCTGTCAAGATTCATCTGATCAGCCATATCCGCAATAGAGATTTTTGCCATGTAATGTGTTTCCAGAAAGGTCATCGCCTGCATGGCATAGTCCGTGCGCGTCTGCGCCAGCCGGTGATCGGTCTGCTGGAGCGCGCAAAGAATTTCCCACAGGACGCTGCATAGAAACTGCTCCCTTCCGGCTGAAAGCCTCTGCGCATCCTTCAGTCTCAGGAACGTACTGCGAAGCTCCGGCATGGAGAGCACACTTTTTTGCAAAGCCGCAGGCATTGTAATATCTGCTTCAAACCCAATCCAGATATACTGCCACGGGTCCTGACTGCCCGCCTTGTAGAAGGTCAATTCCTGCGGATGAATGATGAACATTTGCCCCTTCCGCAGTGAAAAGTCTGTTCCGTGTGCAGAGAAAATGCCGCGACCGGAGAGCACATAGTGGATCAAATAAAAGCCGCGCACGGTCGGACCGAAGGAATGTCCGGCTTCGCACTGTTCCCACCCGCATTGCAGCGGATTGATGTCCTTCCAATGCTGGTCGGCGATCCATATGGTTTGTCTGCTCATTTTATCAATCTTCCTTCTAAATGGCGAAATGGTCACATTTTCCCAAAAGCATCTCGCATTGCGTCATCGCCTTTCTCTGCCCGTGTTGGTAAAATAACAGTCATCCAAAGGAGGACTTTATATGGCGAAAATTACGTTTCTTGGCGCCGGAAGCGCGGTGTTTGTTCGAAATGTCATCGGCGATTGCTTCTGCTCTGAAGTGCTTCGGGACTGCGAGATCGCATTGTATGATATTGATGCCGAATTGTTGAACCAAAGTATGGAGATCATTTCCGCGATGCAGAAAAACGCCGGCTCTCATGCACGGCTCACAGCCTATCTCGGTCCGGAGCAGCGCCGGGACGCGCTGCGCGGCGCGGATTTTGTGATCAACGCGGTTCAGATTGGGGGCTATGATCCCTGTACGATCACAGATTTCGAGGTTCCCAAACACTTCGGGCTGCGGCAGACGATCGGAGATACCGCCGGGATCGGCGGCATTATGCGTGCGCTGCGCACCATTCCGGTCGTAGAGTCCTTTGTGCGCGACATGGAGGCGGTTTGCCCCGACGCGCTGTTTCTGAACTATGTGAATCCGATGGCAATGGTCACCGGATATCTTCAGCGATACACCGGCATCAACACGGTTGGCCTCTGCCACAGCGTACAGGTCTGCTCCGAGCGGCTGCTGAAAAAGCTCGGGATGGAGGACGCGCTGGCCGGCAGAAAAGAGTTGATCGCAGGGATCAACCATATGGCATGGCTGCTTGAGCTCAAGGATCGGGACGGCAATGACCTTTATCCGGAGATCCGCCGCAGAGCACACGAGAAGAACATTTCACAGAAGCACGACGACATGGTCCGGTTCGACTATATTGACCGACTGGGATATTACTGTACGGAGTCCAGCGAGCACAATGCGGAGTACAGCGCGTTTTATATCAAATCAAACTATCCGGAACTGATTGAGCGTTACCAGATTCCCTTGGATGAGTATCCGCGCCGCTGCCTGCGACACATTCAGGACTGGGCGGAGGAGCGAAAGTCGCTGCAAGCGTCCGCGCAAGCTCCGCATACCCGTTCACACGAATATGCCTCCTACATCATGGAAGCCGCTCTGACAAACAAGCCCATTCAAATCGGCGGGAACGTCCTGAACACAGGACACCTGATCACCAATTTCCCGGAGGAAGCGTGCGTCGAGGTCCCATGCATGGTCAACAACACCGGCATTCATCCCTGCCGTGTCGGAAGTCTTCCGCTGCAATGCGCTGCGATGAATCTGATGCAGATCAATGTCCATCTGCTGACGATCGAAGCCGCCCATACGCGCAGACGCGACTGCATTTATCAGGCGGCGATGATGGACCCGCATACCAGCGGCGAGCTTGACATCGACACGATCGTCAAGTTGGTTGACGCCCTGATCGAAGCCCACGGCACATGGCTTCCTGCATTTCACTGAAAACTGAGTTTGAATCCCTGCCGCATCACGCGGCAGGGATTTTCAGTTCATTTCTTCAATATAATACACATAATCGAGTGAGCGCAGGGCTTCAATGATCTCGGTATGCTTTTTATACTGCTTGAGTTCCGGACTGGTGACGGTGAACGAAACCGAAAACACGCTGAGCCCCGAGCCGATGTATGCCGGGTTCGACTCAATATCGTCGATACGGATGCCTAAGGCGCGGATGGTCGCCACGAAATCGGCAAGGTCGCCCTTGTTTTTCAGCTCCAAATGCACCTCGAAGTGATTTGACCGGTCTTTAAGATGCTTTTCCAGTACCGGAAGTCCCGACATACTGCAAAGCAGCACCAGAAACAGCACCAGCGCGGGCATATACAGCCCCGTGCCGAGCACCATGCCGAGCAGACCGCAGCACCACAGACCGACCGAGGTTGTGAGGCCCTTGATCTGGTTGCGGGAGCTGAACAGGATGGAGTTGCCGCTGATCGTCGCCATGCCGAGTGCGGCCGCCGCCGACAAAATGGGCAGCGTCACACCGGAAACGCGTATCAGCCACTGGTCGATGAGCATGGCGGAGACGCCCGCAATGCTCACAAGAATGAACGTGCGCAGACCCGCCGAATGGCGCTTGCTCGAGCGCTCGCAGCCGATGATCGCCGCGAACAGGACGCTCAGCGCCACGCGCAGCAGAATCGAGCCGAGGCTCAGCGCCTCGCTCCACGGGCCGAGCCAGCCTGCGATCAGATCGTATTGCATATCAAATTACCTCCTCAAATACTGACGCCGTCTCTGCGCCTGCGTCTGCGCAAGGCGCTGTTCCTCCGCCGCCTCCATAAAAGCGGCTTCCTCTTCGCTCATTTCCTCATGCGGACGCGCCGGAAGCTCTGCGCGGATCTTGCCGATGCGCTCGATGAGCAGCTCCACATCGGACTTTTTCTCGCCCGTTTCCGTCGTTTCCACGACGACGGCCACGTCCTCGAGCTTCGTCGAGGACGATTTCGATAAGTACAGCGCCAGCTTTGCGCAGCCGGGGCCAAGTAATTCATACAGCACGCTCGATGCGAGGATGATCGTCTCGAGGTCGCTTCCCATCACGCCGCCGAGCGTCCGCGCGCCAAGCGCCGCAAGGCCGATGGCCACGCCCGCCTGCGGGATGAGCGCCAAGCCGAGATAATTGCGGACAAGGCGATCCTTTTTGACCGCCGCGCAGCCGACCCACGCGCCGATGTACTTGCCTGCGATGCGGACGAGAAAATAGCCCACGCCGACTGCGATGAGCGGCACGCCGTTCAGGCTGCCGGACGCGGAAAAGAGCGCGTCGAGCTTGAAGTTCATGCCGGAACGGACGAAAAACAGCAGCAAAATCGGCGGGCTGAAATAGCCGAGCTGCTTGAACAGTTTGTCGTTTTCGGCGACATTCGTATACACCGTGCCCATCGCCATGCAGCCGAGCAGCGGTGATACATCCATCAGCGCGCACACGCCGCAGAACGCGAACAGGAGGGCGACGGAGATGATGAGCTTGTTGTCGGTCGAGCGGCGGGCGGGCATGAGCAGCTTCATCACCAGCCCGAACAGACCGCCCAGCGCCAGCGCCGCCAGATTCAGAAGCACGGGCTTCACGAGTGTTTCAAACGAGAAGCCGCCGCTGCCGCCGAGACTCGCCAGCGCGACAGAAATGGCAACGGAGTAGAGTACCAGTCCCACCACATCGTCCAGCGCGACAACCTGAAGCAGCGTGTCGACGAAGTCGCCCTTCGCTCCGGTCTGCCGGATGGTCATCATCGTGGAGGCGGGCGCCGTCGCTGAGGCGAGCGCCGCCAGCACGACGGAAAACGCCAGCTCGAGCCGAAGCACAAAATACGTCAGGATAAATACGAAAACGGACGCCAGAACCGCCTCAAACAGCGTGATCCAGACAACCTTCATGCCGCTTTTCTTAAGCACCGAGAGCTTAAAGAATTCTCCGGTCGAGAACGCGATGAACGCCAGCGCGATGTCTGACAGAAAATCCGTCCCGTCGATGATGCGCTGCGGCACGAGGTTCAGGCAGTACGGCCCGATGAGAATGCCCGCCACGATGTACGCCGTCACGTTCGGCAGCCGCAGCAGCTTCGTGATGCGCGTCATCAGAAAGCCCGAAAAAAGTATCAGTGCGACTGAGATGATTACGGACGCAACCGACGATGTTCCGTAGAAGAAATATGAGTTCATCTGCATTTCTCCAGAAATAAGGATGGAGGCATAAGGCTGCCCCCATCTGTGAATAAGGTTTATATTGCTAAGCAGAGTAAAACGTGCAACACACAAGTGTTAGCTAAATGATGCATGACGGAAAACTTTTGTCGTTTTACCAATCGAATATGTTAGATTCTTATTCTGTGTTATGAGTGTGGTTAATGCATTTTCACCGTAATAGCCATTGAAGGAACGGTTTTTACACGGAGTTGCCCTAAACGTGTATTTATTATTTGCAGTACTAACACGCAGTGCACCGGGACCATGTGTAAACAGGTTAATAGCCTGATTGTCGCCGCACGCAAGGATTCGGACGTATTGGTACGCCAGTTCTGAAAAATGGTTATCATCAAGCGTTATGGCTCCGGTAGAATACTGAACTTCAATTCCGCGATAGCCCCCATACATATAGTTACCGGTAATCACAAGATCATCAGAAATACGCAGTGCCTGAATCGCGATATCTCTTGAGCCAGCAGCAGTGTTTGTAATTCTATTATTGGTAATGCTGATGTTTCTCACGTCACCAAGATAGGAATCTTTGTCCCTTGCAACACGAATTGCTCTTGTCTTTGGATCAGAAATAGTAAAGGTATTCTCGGTAATCGTAATATCCGAATTCAGATCTAGTGTTTCTTTTGTGTTGTTATAGCAATATGCATTGATCAAAAAGCAGCCATTTTCGCGATATCTCGTACTGTTGCCCTCAGCCTCCTTGATAAAGGTGTTGCCTTGAATGACTACATCCTCATATCCGCAAAAGCGCAGCCCGCCATAGTACATATTTTCAAATGTATTATTGTAAATTTTAATATCGTTACATTTTTGGGCGCTGGAAACCTGATTATGGGTTCCGATTGCGACAATCGGTTCTCCACAATCTTCGCTTTTTCCAAAATAACAGTTTTGGATTGTGACATTTGTCGCCGCAATTCCATCATCATTCAATGCATATGGGAATCCTTTTGTCGTACCCGGTTCAATTTGAATGGTTTCCAATCTAGTAGTATCAGAATCCGATAATGTGCTTGGAATAGCTTGTCCCAAGAAATTACAATTGTCCACAACTACTGTATCACAGGCACATATTTGCATTACATGACCTTTATAACTGTTCAGAAAGTTAACATTTTCAATCGTGATATTTTTGCTGTAGCCTAAAGCAAACGCGCCAGATGAGCCGATAAGATTCAAATTGCCGCATTTTGTTCCATCTTCACTTAACGTACCATTTATATCTATGGTACCGCCGGAAAATGTAACGTTCGATATGCCCTTCCAGCGTGCCTTTGTTTTTTCTCCGGTGTAACTACCGGTCATAAAAATAATTGACGGATAATTGGCCTTGTTGATGCCATTTAGGATTACTGCCTGATCATCCAATATCACATTAATGTTGCTTTTTAATGCAATCACATCCTCAACGCGGTACGTTCCTGCTGGGAAATAGACGGTATTGCTTCCAGCGCTATTCGATGCCTTATCAATAGCTTCCTGAATAGCATCATGGCAATCGGTGATTCCATCGCCTACTGCCCCCAATTTTGTTACATCCAGCCATTCGGATTCAGACGGTTCAATTGCGTTCACATGCGGAATGATAAAAACTATAAGTACAAAAAGAAGCAACATTGCAATCATGGATACCATGATTCTTAAATCATGCTGGGAAGTCGAATAGCTCTTTTTCAAGTTAAGTCATCCTTTCATGATGTTGTTTTACTGTTGTGAAAAAAGGCTTCGCCGGCAGCCCGGCTTCATTATATAGCCGGACACATACATACGGCGCTTCTGCAAAGGAAATCTCAAGCGCATCATCGTCTGTGTCCTCCAGCATTAGTTCGACCGTATCACCTTGAACCGTATAGCGCTGCATATACCTCGGTCGCCCTTGCTGACGGATCTGGAACAGATCCGTCAGATCTCCAGCCGCGGACATGCCGCCTGTGCAATTTCGGAATTGCAGTCGGACGGTGTTTCGCGCCGTGCGAAGCGCCGCGCACAGCTCGGGTGCGGCGCACATCGTCGGGATTCCATACACCTTTTCCGATGCAAGCAGGGCAAGCCTTCGCGCGATCTCCTTTTTTTCCTTTGGGTGAATGTCATACGGCATTCCAAGATCCATAATCGAGGTGCTCCAGCACCCCGGCGTCTCCTGAACGGCAGCCTCCTGCTGCCGCCGCACCTCCGGAAAGCGGTCGCCGTTCAGTCCGAGCCATCGGTCAAACGGCGCAAGCGGAACCACCAGAAACGGGAGCTCCTCATGCCACGCATTTCTCCAGCTGCGGATCAGCGCGCGCAGAAGCTGCGCATAAAGCGACGCGTGGTGTTCATCATTTTCGCCCTGATACCAGAGGACACCTCTTGCCGCATAGCCCGCGACCGGCAGAAGCATCTGCTCAAACAGCGTGCCGGGACGGTTTTTATGGTACGGGCCCATTGGAATGACCGGATTCCCGGCACACGCCTCCATACGCCGCAGCTGCTGTGCGCGGTCAAGCCCGTACATAACGGTGCTCCACTCGGCCTGGTGCGCAGCGTCTGCCTGAAACGCCCAGCCCCGCCTGCTTTCGCGCAGACATTCTTCTGCCGTCTGCCCTTGAATGGCAGTTTCATAGTCCTCCAGATAAACGGACAGCGGCGACGCGCGCAGCGCCTCCTCCGGCACCCACGCAGAGGCGCTCGTGCCACCCCAGTTGCAGGAAAGAATTCCGACCGGGACTCCGAGCAGTGCGCGCAACTCGCGCGCGAACCAATAGCCGATCGCGGAAAAGGTCTCAAGCGCCGCATCCGCTTCGCCAAACCAGTATCCGCAGCCGCTCTGGAACGGCTCCTGCTCAGCAAAGGCTTTTCTCTGACAGGTGTACATCCGAATCCCCGCGTCATGGGGAAGCTGCTTTGCCTGCGCCCAATGCCGTTCATAGCGCATGAAAAATTCCATATTGGATTGCCCGCCGGCGATCCAGACCTCGCCGATCATTACATTGCGAAGCTCAATGACCGCTTCTCCCTGACAGACGCGGAGCGTACACTGCTCCGCCGCAGGCTGTGGCGGCAATTCGCATCGCCATGCGCCGTGCTCCGGCAGGCAGGAAGCCTGTGCCTGCCCCAGCGTCACCGTAACCGCTTCTCCTTCACGGGCACACCCCCAAATCGGGAGCACATGGTCTCTTTGCAGAACCATGCCGTCGGAAAAGATCGGTGCAAGACTGAGTTTTTCCATACTTAACCCTTCAGACCGCCGGCTGTTACGCCGCCGATGATTTTCTTGGACAGCAGGATGTACAAAATAATGGTCGGCGCAGATACAAGGCTGACCGCGGCGAACATTCCGCTCCAGCCGCCCTCGCGGGTCATGGCGACGATCAGCTGATAAAGGGCAACGCTCAACGACATGTTCTTCGTGCTGCCCGCAAAGATCAGCGCCATAAAATACTCATTCCACTTTCCGATGAACTGGAAGATCACAAGCGTCGTGACCGTAGAGCCGGCCAGTGGGAATACGATCGTCCAGAAACTCCGGAGCGGACCGCAGCCGTCGATCGCGGCAGCCTCCTCGTAGGTCGGAGAAATGTTGGAAAAGCACGGGATCAAATAGAAGATGTTGAAGGGAATGCTTGTCACAACATAGAGAATGATCAGCGTGAGCTTGGAGTCGCCCATTTTCAGAATGCTGATGATTGAAAACAGCGGCATGATGATCATCACGCTGGGAACGCCGAGCCCGAGGACAAGCAGCCGCTGGAGCGTCTGATTCAGACGGAAATGGTATCTCGCCAGCCCATACGCCGCCGGAGCGCAAATCAAAAGCGACAGCGCGACGGAAGCTCCGCTGTAAAGCAGCGAGTTCAGGAAGGCTGTGTACAGATGTCCTTGCTTGATCACGGTTTTGAAGTTCTCAAAGTGGAAGCCGGAGGAAAGCAGCGCATCGGAGAAGATCTCCTTTGTTGTTGAAAAGCCCGCGATCAGGATCCATCCCAGCATCACAAAGATGAAAACGCACCAGAGCGTCAGGAGAATATAGCCGGGGATCAGCTTTTTCTGCTGCTGACGTGCAAGCCCGGAAATGCTGTAATGATTCTTTTGTTTCATCCTCTTACACCTCGACATCCTGGTTTTTGGGGATCAGATTGGACAGCAGGAAAACGCCGACGACAATCAGCGTGAGTACGACCGCAGCCGCCGCACCGACACCGACAGCTGTCCGGCCGGATTCGGAACCGAATACGACGTTATAAATGAACATGAGCGGCGAAACCGTAGACGCGGCTGCGAAGACGCGCGACAGCGCGAAGAACGCGCACACGCGGGTCGTCCAGATCGTGATTGAGGAGACCAGCGTATTGCGGATCATCGGGAGCGTGATGCTTCGGAACTGTGCAAAGGAGGCTGCGCCGTCGATCGTCGCCGCCTCATAGAGGCTTTTGGGAATGCTTTCGATCGCCGCCATATACATCAGAACAAAGTAGCCCATGTTGCTGAAAATATAGGCGATGCACATGGAAAGGAACATATGATCCGGGTTTGTCCAGCCAAATTCCGCCATGGCAGTCCAGCCGATCGCGGAAAAGAATTTCTTCAGCAGACCAAACCGCGCGCTGAAAACATACAGCGTCCACATATAGCCGACCGCGATCTGCGGGATGACGTTCGGCAGGTACAGCATGGAACGGAAGAAGCCTTTGAGCTTAATGCCGGAGGTCAGCATCACCGCGAAGAACAGCGCAAATGCGAAAATCACAACGCCGCAGATGAGCCAGACCCGGAGCAGCATACCAAGAGAATCCGGAAAGCTGGTCGCATTCAGCGCTTTGAAGTTCTGAATGCCGTTGAAACTCCATTCGCTGACGCTGCTGCTCATGCTCTTTACTTCAAAAAAGCTCATGGCAAGCGTGCGCAGCATCGGATAGCAGAAAAACACGAGGAACAAAATGATTGCCGGTGCGATAAACAACAGCATTGTGGATTTTTTGGGACGCATTTCAGCACCTCCGGGATATTTCGGGATATTTTGAGAAGCTGGCGCCTAATTGGCATTAGGCGCCAGCCTCTGGTTTGTCAAGCAGCTTTTCGGGCTTATTTATAATAGCTCTGAATTTCCGCAATGAAGTCCTCTGCTGTGCAGGCGCCGCCCATCAGCTTCGTGAGCGCGGACTTCACGGTCGGCAGCAGGTCGTTATTGAGTGCGAAGGCAGTCTGTGCCGTCCAACGATTGGTGATACCGTCATAGATGTGCTGTGCATCGGCGATCATCGGCGGCCATTCCACGCCTTCCTTGGCGATAGGAATCGCGTTGCAGTCGGAAACGAGCTTGCTGCCCCATTCGCCCATGCTGAGATAGACCGCAAACGCAGCAGCTGCGTCTGCCTCTTCCTTGGTGGCATCCTTGTTGATGGAAATGCCGTAGCAGCCGTAGCAGAGAGAGGAACCGTCATCGGCGCCATTCTCAACCAGCGGATAGGTGAAGCTGCCCCAGCGGAAGTCTTCGCCGGCGGACTCACGCAGGTTGTTGGGCATCCAGGAGCCGCCGACATACATGGCGATCTTCTTGTCAATGACCATTTCCTGTTGCGCCTCGGGCTGAACGACGGTCATAATGTCGGAAGCAAAGTAGCCCTTGGAGGCTGCTTCTTCAAATTTCTTGGCGATCTCCAGAACAGCTGGGTCGGACCATTCCGTACCGTCGGTGCTGTTGACGAGTGCCTTTGCCGCGTCGTCGCCCAGTCGTCTCTGTACATAATAGCCGAACGAGAAGTGGATATGGCCCTGATCGGAGGTGAACGGCGTGTAGCCGTTGTCAACCAGCGTCTGGCAGATGTCCATCAGCTCATCCCATGTGGTGGGGACACTCGTGATGCCGCAGGCATCAAAGATGTCCTTATTGTACCATACATTCACAAACTGCGGAAGATACGGGAAGTAGAGATATTCGCCGTCACCCTGCACCTTCGCCAGCACATTGTATGCGCCGACAATGCTGTCGCCATACGGCTGGCCGTTGGTCTGCGGATAAACCGTCGTATAATACTCGCCAAGATCCGTCATGCGGTCCTTCCACAGAACCATGCTGGCGTCGGTGTTCGCCTCAAACATCGTGATCTTCGTTCCCGCGTCAAGCGCCGGGCCAAGTGTGGACTGAATGTCCGTGCCCTGATAGGATATCTCGATCTTCACACCGGGGTTTTCCTGCATGAAGGCTTCGGCTGCGGCAGAGATGACCTGACCGTAGTTCGAGGTCTCCGTATTGGAAGACCAGAACACGATGTCTGCGTTGAGCGCATCCGACGCGGTCTCTTCCGTGTTGTCGGTTTCAGTCTGCTCTTCGGTGGGGGCAGTGTCTGCGGTTTCGCTCTGCTCGGGCGCTGCGGGCGTTTCCTCGACCTGCTTTGCACAGCCGCAGAAAATGCCAAGGCACAGAAGTGCAGCCAGCAAGAGGCAAATCCATTTTTTCATTTTTCGTCCTCCTAGTTTCATCAGTAGTTTTCGATGCAGACAGGAGCGCTGCATCGTTTCTGGCAACAGAGTATCACATATTTTGAAACGTGTCAATATCTATTTTGGTAAAATCGACGTTAAATCACATCTTATCTCCGAGTATAATAGGCTATATCCTATATATTCTCTTTTTGACATATTGACACGTTTCAACTTTTATGATATTTTATTTGCAAATAGGTGGTGATTTTATGGAATTTCATTTTCTCGGCTGCGGCTCCGCTTATAACCCGCAGCAGAAAAACACAAGTGCATATTGCATCCTTCAGAATAATCTGATAGTATTTGATTGCGGTGAAACCGTTTTTGAAACGTTATATTCAAAGCGTCTGCTGGAAGACGTGCAGTCCGTCGTCATCTTGATTACGCATTTTCATTCCGATCACATCGGAAGCCTCGGCTCCATGATCTCCTATTGCCATTGCAGGCTGAAAAAGCAGATATACCTGCTCTATCCGTCGGACAGCATCTGCTCGCTTCTGGAGCAGATGGGGCTGCCGCGAAGTTTTTACAGCTATACGCCCGTCTTCCCTGCGCTTCCATCGGTTCCTGTGCGTGCGCGGCCGATTCCCGTGCAGCACGACCCCAGCATCGCCTGCTATGGATATCTGATCGAGCAGGACAATATGCGCATCTTTTACGGCGGCGATTCCTGCCAGATCCCGGGGCCAATTCTTACGATGCTCCTCAGTGGAACACTTCATCGGGTCTATCAGGACATGACATATGAAGCGGCTGATCCGGCCCACGCACACGGCTCTCTGGAGGAACTGAGCCGGCAGGTCCCGCCCGCCGAGCGCAAAAAGGTATATGCCATGCACTTTGACCACGATTTTTCTGCACAGATTCTGGATGCAGGCTTCTCGGTCATATGCCCGGAATAGACGAAACCATCAGGAGGAAGGGTTGCATCATGTTTCAGACACATACAGAAAACAAGCCCCTGATTGCGGCGCATCGCGGAAGCTGCGGCGGTAATATCCCGCCTAATACAATGGCTGCAATGGAGGCAGCCTGCCGCTTCGGCGCGGACATTCTGGAAATGGATGTCGCGCGCAGCCGGGACGGGACATTTTTTCTCTTTCATACCGGAAACGAAGCGTTTTATCTGAATCTGGATGCCGTTTTTGAGCAGACAGACGCGGCTGCCTTGCGGGAGCTTCCGCTAAACAACGACTTCCGTAAGCCCACGCAATATCACCTTGCTCTGTTTGACGATGTTTTGGAGCAGTTCAAGGGACGCTGCATTCTGAATCTGGACCGCTGTTGGCAGTATTGGGGTGAGCTGATCCCACTGATCGACCGGCACGCCATGCGTGACCAGATCTTGCTGAAAAGTCCGTGCCGTAAGCAGTGGCTCCAGGCTTATCGCGAGCTTGCGCAGGGCTATGCATATCTCCCCATCGTGGATGATTCCTGTGAAGACTTCCTGTACGGCGATTTTCAGCGCCCGGAGTATATCGGCGCAGAGCTGGTCTTTGCAAGTGAAGATTCGGCGATCCTCCAAAACGCGATCGTCGAAAAGCTGCACCGGAGCGGAAAGCTTGCATGGGGCAATGCGATTCAATTCTCGTCCCAAAAAATTCTGAGCGCCAGACATACCGATGACGTTTCTATCACGACGTCGCCAGAGCTTGGCTGGGGATGGCTGATCGAGCACGGGTTTGACATCATCCAAACGGACTGGGTGCTTGCACTGCATACTTATTTGAAAACACGAAATTGCGCTTTACCCGCAGAGCCAGCTTGTGGTAGAATGGAGACATCAGAGTAATTGCGGCGAGGTAACGATATGGCTACACTGAAAGATATTGCAGCGCTTGCCGGTGTATCGCAGGGAACCGTCTCCAATGTTTTGAACGGGCGCGGAAATGTCAGCAGCGAGAAAATACGGCTTGTGGAAGCGGCGGCAGCCCAGCTCGGCTACGCTGTCAACGAGCGCGCAAAGCTCCTGCGCAAGGGCTCCAGCGATATTCTTGCGCTGGTGATCCCGAATATCCGTTTCAGAGAATACGATGACATCTACACAAGCTTCCGTATTGCGGCGGAAAAATCCGGCTATACGGTAAGCCTCTATCTGACCGACGACAGCCCAATCAAGGAAACACAGATCATCAGCCGCCTGCGCTCCGAAATGGCAGCGGGTGTTGCTGTGATCTCCTGTTTGGGCGCGCAGTCCGCCGCATACCATGATGCCGGATTCGCGCCGGAGCAGCTTCTTTTTCTGGAACGGCGTTCCTCCGGCGATTCCAATTATATCGGCTTTGACTACCGCAGGGCAGGCGAGGCGTTGGGGAAAAAGGCTGCCGCGCAGGGAAAGCCGATCGTGCTGCTGACCGGAAAAGCCGAAAACTCCAAAGAGCTGGACTTTCGGGCGGGCTTTTACAGCGCACTTTCTGACGTTCAGCGGGCGCACGTCCGCGAGCTTCGGACGAGTGAGCAGCAGCGAAGCCAGAAAATGCTGCGCTTTTTTGGTGAGATCACAGAGCTTCCGGCGCTGTTCGCGTCGGAGTCCTCCATCGCAGAGGCATCCGCGGAGCTTTGCAGCAGCTTCTTCCCGGAGTTGGCGCAGGCTCCGATCTATACAATGTCGCCCCTGTGTACGCTCCCGGAAAAGCGATTTATAAAATACGAGCTGAACGACCGCCTGCTGGGGCATTCCGCCGCCGGGCAGCTGATCCGGCAGCTGAAAGAGGCGCACGACCGTCCCTGCGAGCTTATCCTGCGCAGCGACGGCTTTCGGGATTGGAGCCCTGCAGTGCGTCCTGCTCCCTCCGGAGAGGCCCTGAATCTGCTGATGCTGAACGGGCCGGAGGCGCACGCAACGCAAAGCCTCGCCCGGCTATACACGCAGAACACCGGCGTGCCAATCAATATTTCAGTCTTTTCCTACGACGAGATCTACGAGATCTTGTCTACCACAGGCGGCGCGGCGTTTGACATTCTCCGCATTGACATCACGTTCCTGTCGTGGTTTGCCGAAAAGCTGCTGTGCCCGCTGCGTGAGCTGGACACGGAGATCGACGCGCTTTTGCCGCAGTTTCTCGATGGCGTTTCCCGGCGATACGCCATGATTGGAAACGAAATATACGCGCTTCCGTTCAGCCCCAGCGTCCAGCTTCTGTATTACCGCAAGGACCTGTTTGAGAGCAATGTGCTCCGGCGTGTATATCAGGAGCGTTTTCGCTGCGAACTGCTGCCGCCGGAAACGTTCGAGCAGTTTAATCACATCGCCGCCTTCTTTACAAGGCAGCTCAATCCGCAGTCACCGGTCCCTTATGGCGCAAGTCTGACGCTCGGAAGCATCGGCGTTGCAGGCTCCGAATTTATGGCGCGCTATCTGGAAAAGCACCAGAACCTATACGAAGCCGACGGGCGCGTCCGTCTGAACGATGCCGCCGGGCAGGAGGCCATGCGCCAGCTTGTCGAGCTGCGCGGCTATGCGCCGGTATCCGGAACGGACTGGTGGACAGACACGGCCCGCAGCTTTGCCTCCGGTGAGCTCGCGATGGCAATCCTGTACAGCAACTATGCCTCCGATCTTCTGAAAGGAGACACCGTCGTTTCGGACAACATCGGCTATACGTTCGTTCCGGGACACAACCCCGTTCTGGGCGGTGCATCACTCGGTATCTCGAAGTTCAGCAGCAAAAAGGATTCTGCTCTGCGTTTCCTGAAGTGGCTCTGTCAGGAACCCGTCGCCTCCGCCCTAACCTATCTGGGAAGCGCACCCGCGCAGAAGCGGACCTATGAGAACTATTCGCTTCTGGACAGTTATCCGTGGCTGTCCCTTGCAAGTGAGAGCTTTTCCTTTGCACAGGGCTACCGGCGTCCGCGCGGAGATCTGACGCCATTTGATGAGCGCACGTTTTTGAACATCATCGGCGTCGCAGTCAAAAACGCCTGCCGCGGGATACAGTCTCCCGAACAGGCGCTCGATTGGGCACAGGCAGAATACGACAGAAATTTCGGGCAACTTTGACCTACAGAAAAACAGGCGAGCGAAGCGGCAGATGTTCGCTTCGCTCGTTGCCGCAATGCGGTAAAAATACGAAAGGAAGGCAATTCATGCATCAATTTCGGATCCAGCTCGGTGAAAATCTTGGCTATTTTGACGCGCTGTTTCAATCCTTTTCCCCTGAACTCCCCTACAGCAAAAAGCGTCCGCTTCTTGTGATCTGCCCCGGAGGGGCTTATCGCTTCGTAAGCGATCGTGAGGCAGAACCGGTGGCGCTCGCGTTTTCTGCACACGGCTATCACACGATCGTCCTCCGCTATCCGGTCGCGCCGGTTCGCTATCCGGCTGCGCTGTGCGCACTTGCGAAGACAGTCGCGTGGGCGCGTGAGCACGCCGTTCAGTATGCGATCGACCCGGAAGCGGTCTCGGTGCTCGGATTTTCCGCCGGCGGTCATCTTGCGGCGTGTCTGGGCGTTTTTTGGAACGCAGCGTTTTTGCAGGAGCTGACCGGGCTTTCGCCCGAACAGATACGTCCGGACAAGCTGCTGCTTGCGTATCCGGTCATCACAGCGGGACAATATGCACATCGCGAGTCGTTTCAGAATCTGCTCGGAGCGGACGCAGACATCGCAAAGCAGGACGCGCTTTCCATTGAAAAGCTGGTCCATGAAAAAATGCCGTCCTGCTTCCTGTGGGCGACGGAAACGGATGCCACTGTTCCAGTTGAGAATACGCTGCTTCTCTCCTGTGCTCTTCGCGAGAAACATATTCCGCAGGAATTGCATATCTTCTCGACTGGAGCGCACGGTCTCAGCCTCGGGACAAGACTCACAGAGGGTGCAAACGGCCGCAGCATCTGCCCCGCCTGCGTCCCATGGCTGGAGCTGGCGTGCAGCTGGCTGGAACGAACCGGCGCGGTCGAGCAAAGGTGATTCTGCCAATCAGCGCTGCAGAGCACATTGATGGCAGCCACAACATAGTGATAACGAAAAAATCTCATCTGGCGGTGACAATCCGGATCATATGGGGAGGAGCAGAAGTGCGAATCTTCTGCGTTTCAGCATATGAGCAATGCTTAACAGATGGAGTGAGGGCTGAGATATTGAACAGAGGAAGGAACATATAAGATGAAAACAATTCTGGTTTTGGGCGGTGCAGGCTACATTGGCAGCCACACTGTGAAAGAATACCACCGCTGCATTGATTCGCGGTGTGGCGGCGGCGTTTGCCCAGCGTGGCTACAAGCTCGCCGGTTTTGACGCAAAAGTCAAGTCGACCGTGCTGCCCGGCTCGGGGCTGTCCAGCTCGGCAGCGTTTGAGGTGCTGATTGGCAGAATCCTGAACGGTCTATTCGCAAACAATGCGGTTTCCGCCATTGAAATCGCACAGATCGGGCAGTATGCAGAGAACGTGTATTTCGGCAAGCCATGCGGCTTGATGGATCAAATGGCATCCAGCGTCGGCGGCTTGGTCTTTATCGATTTTGCAATCCCGGCACAGCCGAACATCGAAAAGATCGATTATGATTTTGCGCACTGCGGCTATACGATCTGCATCATCGACTCCGGCGCGGATCACGCCGATCTGACGGCTGAATATGCAGCAATTCCGGCAGAGATGAAAAATGTTGCAGCGTACTTCGGAAAGGCTGTTCTGCGCGATGTGGACGAGCGAGATTTTTATGCAAGGCTTGCAGAAGTGCGTAAGGCGGCAGGCGACCGCGCCGTCCTTCGCGCGATGCACTTCTTCGATGAGAACCGGCGCGTACAGATGCAGGTGCGGGCGCTGAGAAATGACAATTTTGCAGCGTTCTTGAACTACGTCAATGAATCCGGCAACGCATCATGGGAGCTCTTGCAGAATATCACGCCGCTCGGCGCAACGGCCCATCAGGAGATGGCCCTCACGCTGGCGCTGTGCAGGAAGCTGCTCGGCGGTGAGGGAGCCGTCCGCGTCCACGGCGGCGGATTTGCGGGAACAGTTCTAGCGTTTGTGCCAAGTGGGAAGTTTGCGCAGTTCAGAGCAGATGTTGCATCGGTTCTAGGCGATGATTGCTGCCATGAACTCCGTATTACAGGATAAAATACGGGGATTTTGACGTAAAAATACGTCGCTGCCGATGTTTACAAAAAGGGGAAAATATGACAAACTAATGGTAACAGATGACGAAATACAAAGAAGAATATATCCACTCAGACCATTTGTTATATATTCAGCTTGGGGAGAATGTCCGGAAACTGCGAAAGCGGTGCCATCTTACACAGGACGAATTGGCAGCGTGTATTGGGATCGATTTAAATACATCAAGGAAGCGGTGAGAGCCTATCCGGAACTGTATTTTGCAAAACTCGTTATTTTGGGAGAGGGCGATAGCGAAGAAATAATCCTGCCAAAGTATTGGGAAGCTATGAATGGCAGTACAGATGTTAGCGGAATATCAATTGTTCCGCTTGGCGGTCGGCATGTCAACCATTTCTGGAGACTGCTGAATGATTTGGAAATCCCGCATATTACATTGCTCGATTTAGATCGGGAACGAGATGGCGGTGGTTGGGGACGTATCAAATATGTGCTTGAGCAGCTCATTGCGAATGGGCACGACAGAAATGTATTACTCAGCACTGCCAACGGAATCCTAACCGATTCCCAACTCGAAGGGATGTCCGACCGGGATGTATCTGATACGACAACAATGCAGACTTGGATAGCATGGCTTGAAAAATATAATGTTTTCTTTTCTGCACCACTGGATATTGATTTTATGATGCTGGAACAGATGGGGGATACATATAAGGCAACTTTGGATATGAGAGAAGGGCCTCGTATTGATATTGCCCAGAGTGGAAAGAAAGAGCGCATTACAGAAATCGAGAATGACGGTGAATCGTATCCAGAGTATGAAGATCGAATCTTGAAAGCTGTGAAAAGTACACTAAAAGAAGGTGGCAGCGATGGACATACTTACACGCCCGAACAGCAAAAGCTCATGGTATGGTACACGTATTTCTTCTTGAACAGAGGGAAACCGTCTACACATATTGCGGCGCTATCTCAATTAAGCGACGAGGAGTTAAAAGAAAATACACCGCCGGTTTTGCAACGTTTAATTGAAGCAGCTGATCACATTATAAAAGGTGATAAGAATGAGAATTGTACATCCTGACAAATGGCTGCCTTGCGACGGGATCTCGTTGGAGGAAGCAGCGGATACAGCCGTTCGCTGTAGCGACAGGCATGTACTGGTCATTGCTGGTCCGGCGCTGGAAAAACGGAATTGCTGGCGCAAAAGCAGCATTTCTGTTTCAGACGAATCAGTGTGAGGAGCCCCAAAAGATACTTGCTATTAGCTTCAAGACGGATGCTGCGCAGAATTTGAAAGAGCGCGTGGAAAAACGATGCGGAGAAGATGTAAAGGGTAGATTTATGTCGATGACATATGACGCATTCGCAAAAAGTATCCTCGACCATTTTCTGTATGCATTGCCGGATGAGCTTCGCCCAGTCTCCAATTATCTGGTGAACGATTCTGATACAATTGATGCGGCGTTTCGATCTCTTGGGTACAGAAATCCCTGCGGCTTCACACCGTCAAGGCTGAAAGCTGAATATGATGTTAGCGGCATGGGCGGCGAATGGTTCAAATGCACGGTGGACGATGTGCGTGCGGCAATCATCGCAGTCCGCAATCATACCACTAACGATGAAAACCGAACGCAGGTATTCCGTATGCGCCCGGAGCAGGAGGATGCCGTCAATCGGACAATCGCCTATTACCGCTCTGCCTATGAAGAAGGCTCTACGCGGACACCGAAATTTCTGTGGAACGCCAAGATGCGCTTCGGCAAAACCTTTGCTTCCTATGAGCTGGCAAAGAAAATGGAGTTCACCCGTGTCCTGATCCTGACCTTCAAGCCCGCCGTAAAGACTGCTTGGCGCGAGGATTTGATCAGCCATGTGGATTTTGAGGGCTGGCAGTTTATCTCCCGCGATGCAAATAATCTGCAAGACACGCTGGATTTGCAGTATCAGCGTGCGGATAAGAACAAGCCCATTGTCTGCTTCGGCTCATTTCAGGATTTTCTCGGTGTGAATAAAGCGACTGGCGGCATCAAAGCCAATAACGAGTGGGTGCATACTACCAACTGGGATTTGGTGATTTTCGATGAGTACCACTTCGGCGCATGGAAGGACAGCGCGAAAAAGCTGTTTGAGCAGGATGAGGATAGCTACGACGAGGATCTAAGCAAATATGATCGCGGCAATGCCTACGATGAAACGTGGCTGCCCATTACAACGACCTATTATCTCTATCTGTCCGGCACACCGTTCCGCGCTCTGAACTCCGGCGAGTTCATCGAAGAACAGATTTACAACTGGACGTATTCCGACGAACAACGCGCCAAAGAAAACTGGGTGGGCGAAGATAATCCCTACGCGGCACTACCGCGAATGGTCATGCTGACCTATAAAATCCCGGACAGCATCCAGCAAATTGCCAAACAGGGCGAGTTTGACGAATTTGACTTGAACATTTTCTTCTCCGCCGAGGGCAAAGGCAAAGATGCGCATTTTGTCTATGAAGATTATGTGCAGAAATGGCTCGATCTAATTCGTGGTTCTTATTTGGAAACGACCGTCGATGAATTGAAGCTGGGGGCGCAAAAGCCGCCTATGCCGTTTTCGGACACACGCCTTCTGAACGTTCTGAGTCATACGCTGTGGTTCCTGCCCAATGTGGCTTCCTGCTATGCAATGGCAAATCTGCTGTCGCAAAAGCAAAACGCATTTTATCACGATTTTCATGTGAATGTCTGCGCCGGTACAGAGGCAGGCATCGGCGTGAAAGCGTTGGAGCCGGTACGGAAGTCGATGGGCGATCCACTGGCTACCAAAACGATCACGCTCTCCTGCGGCAAACTGACCACCGGCGTTACCATCAAGCCGTGGACAGGCATTTTCATGCTCCGCAATCTGTCCAGTCCGGAAACCTACTTTCAGGCGGCATTCCGCGTACAAAGTCCTTGGGAGGTCACAAACGACAGCGGTAAAAAAGAGATTATCAAAAAAGAGTGTTATGTCTTTGACTTTGCGCTGGATCGTGCATTGAAGCAGATTTCCGATTATAGCTGCCGGTTGAACGTGGCGGAGAGCAACCCTGAAAAGAAAGTCGGGGAGTTCATCAATTTCCTGCCAGTGCTTGCCTATGATGGGAGCGCAATGCGGCAGGTAAATGCCGCCGAAATTCTGGACATTGCTATGGCTGGCACCTCTGCTACGCTGCTGGCGAAGCGTTGGGAATCTGCGCTACTGGTAAACGTGGATAACGAGACGCTGGCACGTCTGCTCGCCAATCAGGACGCTATGGACGCGCTGATGCGCATTGAGGGCTTCCGCAGCTTGAACACGGATATTCAGACCATTATCAGCAAATCCGAATCCGTCAAAAAGGCAAAGAAAGAGGGCAAGGAGCTTTCTCAAAAGGAGAAAAAAGAGCTTTCGGACGCCGAGAAGGAATACAAGTCCAAACGCAAACTGATTCAGGAAAAGCTCATCAAATTTGCAACCCGCGTTCCGGTGTTTATGTACCTGACGGACTACCGGGAATACAGTCTGAAAGATGTTATCACGCAGCTGGAACCGGAGCTTTTTAAGAAAGTGACCGGTCTGGATGTGAAAGACTTTGAGCTGCTGGTATCCCTCAACGTGTTCAATGAGGCATTGATCGCCACGCCGGGGAAGGCGTCGGACTTTACAGCACCGTGGTATCGCGTGAGGATTATGACATGATGGCGGGGCAGCTTTTGACCTCTGAGGTCGCATCCGCTCCCCGTGAGGATGATCTGCCGGACAAACCCTATTTCTCCGTGCCGGATGACGAGGACGAAGAAATTCAGAATGTACCAAAGAAAAAGATCGTTTCTCGTCAAGAATCCGAGAAGCCAATTGTACCGAGCAGGACTACCCATGCAGTGCCTACCTATCGTCCTGCCTATGTGCCTCCCGCGCCAGTCGCTCCGAAGAAGTCGGAGCCTGTACCTGTGGATGTTTCCGACATTGCCCCCGGTGTCAGCGTAGTACATAAGGCGTTTGGAACCGGGGCCGTGGTCAACATACAGAAAGGTATGATCGTGATTTCCTTTGGCAGCGAAGAAAAGAAATTCCAATTCCCCGGTGCGTTCCAGCAAGGTTTCTTGCGAAAAGCGTAGGACAACGAAAGAATCCCTTTGGAACAAAGGGCGCACTTTTATACTCTCCTGACGGGAGTATGTGCGCTCTG